>NZ_JBHRXY010000002.1:0-493763 GCF_042648745.1 Paracoccus angustae | reverse complement strand
CGCCGGACCCGTCCGCCTTCACCCGAGCCTTCACGTTGTAGTCGATCACCCGCTTCACGGGCACCAGGATCTTCATGTTTCAGATGTCCTTTACCAGACGCAGCGCGTCGTAGATCGCGGCATGGGTGTTTCGGGCGGCCACGGCGTCGCCGATGCGGAACAGGCGGAAGGTGCCATCGGGGTTCTTGCGAACCTCCTGCGGCGCGCCGGTGGTCAGCGCCTCGTAATCGACCTCGCCCCCGTTCGAGGACAAGGGCTTCAGGTCGAAGTAAAGCTCGTCCAGGGGCCGGGTGCCGTGGTTGACCACCACCTGATCGACGATCCGGTCGCGGGTCATGTCGCCGTAATCGCTGCCCAGGGTGGCGCGCAGCCGGTTGCCGTCGCGCGCGACCGATCGCAGCCGCCAGGTCACGGTGAAGGTGGTGTCGCGCCGTTGCAGGCTGCGCATGTAAGGCACCAGATTCATCGCCATCACCTCGGGCGAGAAGGCGCGGTCGGGGGTCACGATCTCGACCTTGGCGCCCGTGGCCGCGATGAGATCCGCGGCTTGCAGCGCGGCATGGTCGCCCGCGTCGTCATAGACCAGCACGTTCTGGCCGGGCTTCACGTCGCCCGACAGGATGTCCCAGGCCGAGACCACCAGGTCGTTGCCCTCGGCCAGCACCTCGGTATGGGGCAGGCCGCCGGTGGCGATGATCACCTCGTCGGGGTTCGTCGCCAGAACGTCGTCCGCTTCGGCAAAGCTGTTGAAGCGGAAGGACACGCCATGCTTCTCGCACATCGCCTGCCGCCAGGCGATGATCGCCATCATCTCGCGCCGCCGTTCCTGAAGCGCGGTCAGGCGGATCTGGCCGCCGGGCCGGTCGGCGGCCTCGAACACGGTCACGTCATGGCCGCGCTCGGCGGCGACGCGGGCGGCCTCCATGCCGGCGGGACCGGCGCCCACCACCGTCACGCGCTTCTTCGCGGGCGCGGGCGGGATCGCGTGGGGCATCGTTTCCTCTCGCCCCGTGGCGGCGTTGTGCAGGCAGAAGGCCAGGCCGCCCTGGTAGATGCGGTCCAGGCAGTAGTTCGCGCCGACGCAGGGGCGGATGTCGTCCTCGCGGCCCTCGACGATCTTGCGGACCAGGTGCGGGTCGGCGATGTGGGCGCGGGTCATGCCGACCATGTCCACCAGACCCGCGGCAATGGCGTGGCGGGCGGTGGGCACGTCGGGGATCTTGGCCGCGTGGAAGGTCGGGAAGTCGGTGGCCCGCCGGATCTGGCCCGCGAACTCCAGGTGCGGGGCGTTGCGCATGCCCTGGACGGGGATCACGTCGGTCAGGCCCGCGTCGGTGTCGATATGGCCGCGCACGACGTTCAGGAAATCCACCAGCCCGCTGTCCTTCAGCTTTTGCGAGATGGCGATGCCGTCCGCCGCGTCGAAGCCGCCCGGCAGGCATTCGTCGCCGGTGTAGCGGACGCCCACGAGGAAGTCCGGCCCGCAGCGGTCGCGGATGCCGCGCAGGATGTCGAAGGTGAAGCGCAGCCGGTTGTCCAGGCTGCCGCCGTATTCGTTGTCCAGGTCGTTGGTCAGCGGCGACCAGAACTGGTCCATCAGATGCCCGTAAGCCTGCAATTCCAGCCCGTCCAGGCCCGCCGCCTTCATCCGTTCGGCGGCATCGACGTAATCGCCGATGATGCGGGCGATGTCCCAGTCCTCCATCTTCTTGGGAAAGGAGCGGTGCGCGGCCTCGCGTTCGTGGCTGGGCGAGACCACCGGCAGCCAGTCGGCCTTGTCCCAGCGGGTGCGGCGGCCCAGATGGGTCAGTTGGATCATCACCGCGCAGCCGTGGTCATGGCATTCGTCGGCAAGCTGGCGCATCCAGCCCACCACCTCGTCCTTCCAGGCCAGGATGTTGTTGAAGACCGGCGGGCTGTCGCGCGACACGGATGCCGATCCGGCGGTCATGGTCAGCGCCACGCCCGCCTTGGCGCGTTCCACGTGATAGGCGCGGTAGCGGTCCTTGGGCATCCCGTCCTCGGGATAGGCCGGTTCGTGGCTGGTGATCATGATCCGGTTGCGCAGCGTCAGGTGCTTGAGCTGGAAGGGCTGAAGAAGGGGATCGTTCAACATGGACTGCCTGCGAAGAAGGTGGAATGCGCTGACAGGACGTTCCCTGAAATGTTCACATGCGTCAAGTTAAAAATCATGCGTGAACGCAAGGCACCCAAAATTGCACATTCAACTTGTGGGACGGGGTTCGATTGCATATCGACAAGGACATGGATCAGGCACATGCACCAGAAACCGGATGGCGCGGATCGCGCGAAGGCTGGCTTGACGCCGGCTATCAGGCGCTGATCGAGGGCGGCATCGACGCCGTGAAGATCCTGCCGCTGGCCAAGCGGCTGAACCTGTCGCGGACCAGCTTCTACTGGTTCTTCGAAGACCGCGAGGCGCTGCTGGCCGCCCTGATCGACGGCTGGGAAGACCGCACCACCAAGCCCCTGGTGGACGCCACCACGCAATACGCCGAAAGCGTGTCCGAGGCGATGCTGAACGTGCTGACCTGCTTTCTGGCGGCGAATGTCTTTGATTCGCGCCTGGAATTCGCCGTGCGGAGCTGGGCCTTGCAGGACGAGCAGGTGGCAGCCCGGGTTCATGCCGCGGACGACGCGCGGCTGGACGCGCTGACCCGGATGATGGCCCGCTGGGGCCATGACCCGGTCGAGGCCGATGTGCGGGCGCGCACGATCTATCTGGTCCAGATCGGCTATATCTCGATGCAGGCCCAGGAGGACATCGAGACGCGGCTGGCGCGCATTCCGCTTTATGTGAAGATCTACTCGGGCCGAGAGCCCGAACCGCGTGAGATCGCCCGATTCAATGCCGGAATCCGTCGCGCCCAGGCCTGAAAAGGTCGCTTGAACCGATCCGCCGATTCGCCCGATGCCCCATGGTCGCCCCGAACAAGGCGTCCGTGCCGGATTTAGGTATCGCGCAGCATGTTCACGAAAGTCGTTTGCGGGTTCTGTTGTGCATATATGATGCGCTTTCATGAACTTTAGGATGACAGTCATGAACATTTTGTTGCAAGGCGAGGGGCGGGATTGTAGCCAGTGACAAAGGCCCGGGCCGCGACGCCCGGCACCAAGGGGGGGGGGAGAAAAGGCATGCGGATCGGCATCATCGGCGCGACGGGATGGCTGGGATCGGCCCTGGGGGGCCGGTTGCTGTCCGGGGGTATCGTGGCGCCGGACCGGATGGTGATCGCGAACCGCAGCGGCCCGCGCCCGGATTACCACGGGCACCCGGTCAGATGGGCGCGCGACCCTGCCGAATTGGCGGCGCTGTCGGATGTCGTTGTGGTGTCGGTCAGGCCCGAGGACTGGCCCGCCTTGCGGTTGCGCGCCGAGGGAAAGCTGGTTCTGTCCTTCATGGCGGGGGTGGGCGCGGATCGCCTGCGGGCCTGCGGCGGGCGCATCGTCCGCGCCATGCCCAACGCGGCCGCCGGGATCGGCCGATCCTGGTCGCCCTGGTGGGCCGACGGCGGCGTGACCGACGCGGACCGGCAGGCGGTGACGATGATCCTGTCGGCCATCGGCACCTCGGACGAAATTCCCCGGGAACCGCAGATCGACCTGATGACCGCCCTGCCCGGATCGGGCGCGGCCTATCCCGCGCTGATGGCGGCCGCCATGGCGGACTTCATGACCGGCCAGGACGTGCCGCCCGACATCGCCTGGCGCGCGGCCGAGGCCGCGGTTTGCGGCGGCGCGGCCATGCTGGCGGGACGCATCGCGGAGGCGCCCGCGCTGCTGGCGGCCTATCGCGATTACCGCGGCACCACGGCGGCCGGGATCGAGGCCGCCGAAGCGGCGGGCTTTTCCGCGGCCATCCGGGCCGCGCTTGAAGCCGCGACAGCGAAGGCCCGCGCCATGGCCGACGCGGCGAAGGATTAGATGAAATCCCCGCGGTCCGGCCCCGGCGGCGGCCCGGCGGCATCGGACGGGAAGGGCCGCCGACAGGGAAGAACCATGAACAAACTGACATTTGCCACCACCCTCGCGTTGCCCTTGACCTTGTGGTCGGGCGCGGCCCTGGCCGAATGCGGCGCGCTGACCATTGCCAGCATGAACTGGCAAAGCGCCGAGGTTCTGGCGAGCCTGGACCAGTTCATCCTGAACGAGGGCTATGGCTGCGACGCCCAGGTGATCATCGCCGACACGGTGCCCGCCATCACCTCGCTGGTGGAAAAGGGCGAGCCCGAGATCATCCCCGAAGGCTGGGTCGGCCTGATGCCGGAACTGTTCAGGAAGGGCATGGACGAGGGCAGCATCGTCGCCGTCGGCAAGTCGCTGTCGGACGGCGGCGTGCAGGGCTGGTTCATGCCGAAGTTCGTCCAGGACCGGTATCCCGAGATCAGAACCGTGGCCGACGTGCTGGAACATCCCGAACTGTTCCCCGGCACCGGCGAGGAGGGCGTGGGCGCCATCCATACCGGCCCGCAGGGCTGGGGCGGCACCGTGATCACCACCCAGTTGGCAAAGGGCTTCAAGGCCGAGGAGCATGGCTTCGAACTGGTCGATACCGGATCGGCGGCGGGCCATGACGGCTCGATCGCGCGGGCCTATGAACGGGGCGAGGGCTGGATCGGCTATTACTGGGCGCCGACCTCGCTGCTGGGCAAGTACCAGATGGTCAAGGTGGATTTCGGCGTGCCGCTGGACCAGGCCGAATGGGACCGTTGCACCGCCGTTGCCGATTGCGCCGATCCCAAGCCCAACAACTGGCCCGCGGACGAGGTGCTGACGCTGGTGGCCAAGGACTTTTCGGAAAAGACCGATCCGGCGGTCATGGAATACCTGTCCAAACGCGGCTGGTCGAACCAGACCGTGAACGCGCTGATGGCCTGGATGACCGACAACCAGGCCACCGGAGAGGACGGCGCGCTCCGGTTTCTGGAAACCCACCCCGAGATCTGGACGGGCTGGGTCAGCGCGGAAGCGGCCGAAAGGATCAAGGACGCCCTGTGAACCAAGGGCGGGCGGCCCGCGCCGCCCGCGCGCTTGTGGTAGCACCACCCAATCCATGAGGTCGCCATGACGTGGTTTGACGAATTCCCGCAGATCGACAACGGCCTGCTCCGCGATCTGAAACGGGCCATCGACGATGGCTTCAGATCCTTCACCCGCAGCTATGGCGACGCCATCGAAGGCCTGTTCGATCCGCTGCGCCATTTCCTCAACTGGTCCGAGGACCTGCTGACCAGCACCCCCTGGCCGATCGTCATGCTGATCGCCGCCGCCCTGGCCTGGCTGGCCAGCCGCAGCGCCAAGATGGTGATGGGCGCCATCCTGACCCTTGCCGTGATCGGCGCCTTCGGCATGTGGGAGGACACGATGAAGACCATCTCGATGATCCTCACCTCGACGCTGATGGCGATCGCGGTGGGCCTGCCCGTAGGCGTCCTGATGTCGCGGTCCGACCGGGTGCAGGCCTTCGTCAACCCGGTTCTGGACGTGATGCAGACCATGCCGCCCTTCGTCTATCTGATCCCGGTGGTGATGCTGCTGGGCATCGGCAAGGTTCCGGGCCTGATCGCGGTGGTGATCTATGCGATCCCGCCGATGATCCGCCTGACCAACCTCGGCATCCGCCAGGTCGATGGCGAGGTGCTGGAGGCCACGGATGCCTTTGGCAGCTCCCGCTGGCAGCGGCTGGTCAAGGCGGAACTGCCGCTGGCGTTGCCCACGATCATGGCGGGGATCAACCAGACCATCATGATGGCGCTGGCCATGGTGGTGATCGCGTCCATGATCGGCGTTCAGGGGTTGGGCCAGCCGGTGTTGCAGGCGATTTCCAACCAGTATTTCACGCTGGGCCTGTTCAACGGGCTGGCCATCGTCGGCATCGCCATCGTCTTCGACCGCGTCAGCCAGGCCTGGGGCCGCCGCTTGCAGAAACATCGGGGGGGCCACCATGTCTGAACCCATCGGGATCGAGATTTGCAATCTTTACAAGATCTTCGGCCCTCGCGGCGCCGATTACGTGGATGCCGTGAACCGCGGCATGACCAAGGCGGAACTGAACGACCGCCACCGCCACGTCCTGGGCCTGCGCGACATCAACATCTCCATCCCCGCAGGCGCCATCCAGGTGGTGATGGGCCTGTCGGGGTCGGGCAAGTCCACACTGATCCGCCACATCAACCGGCTGATCGACCCGACCGCGGGCCAGATCGTGATCGAGGGCCAGGATGTCGTCGGCATGACCCCCGAGGCCCTGCGCGACTTCCGCCGCCACAAGACGGCGATGGTGTTCCAGAAATTCGGCCTGCTGCCGCACCGCACCGTGATCGAGAACGTGGGCTACGGCCTGGAAGTGCAAGGGGTGGACGGGACCGCGCGCAACAAGGTGGCGATGCGCTGGATCGAACGCGTGGGCTTGCTGGGGTTTGAACACAAGTATCCCAGCCAGCTGTCGGGCGGGATGCAGCAGCGCGTGGGGCTTGCGCGCGCGCTGGCCAACGACGCGCCGATCCTGCTGATGGACGAAGCCTATTCGGCGCTGGACCCGCTGATCCGCTACGACATGCAGACCGTGCTGCTGGACCTGCAACAGGAGGTCCGCAAGACCATCGTCTTCATCACCCACGACCTGGACGAGGCGCTGCGCATCGGCGACCGCATCGCGCTGCTGCGCGACGGACGGGTCATCCAGCAGGGCACCGGCCAGGACATCGTGCTGAACCCGGCCGACGATTATGTGGCGAACTTCGTCCAGCATGTGGATCGCGGCAAGGTCGTGCAGGTGGCTTCCGTGATGGAGCCGCTGGGCATCAACGGCCTGGCGCCGGGCATCATGGTCAGGTCCGACGTGACGCTGACCGATGCGATGCGGCAGATGATGACCCGGGGCGTCCAGCATCTGGAGGTTCAAGACAAGGCGGGCCGGGCCGTGGGCCGGCTGTCGCTGGACCGCGCGATCTCGGTCGCGGCGGGGGCGGCCTGATCATGCGGACCGCGCTGACCGATCTGGACGGGGACCGCTTCGACGTGGTGATCGTCGGCGCCGGGGCCGTGGGCTGCGCCACCGCCCGCGAACTGGCCGCCCGGGGGTTCCGCGTGCTGCTGGCGGACCGCGGGGACATCGGGGCGGGCACCTCGTCCCGGTCCAGCCGGATGCTTTACTCCGGTCTGGGCTATCTGGCCGCGCGTTATCCCTTGTGGCAGATGGCCTTCCGGCCGCGCGACATGATCGGTCGGCTGCTTTATGCGCGGGCGGTGATGCGGTGCCGGGCGGAACTGGTGCGCGACATGCCGGGCCACCTGACCCGGCACCGCTTCCATTACCCTTTCCGCAGGGGCGACCGCTATCCGCCCTGGCTGGTGGATCTGGGATTCCGGCTGATGGAGGCGCTGGGCGGCTGGAGGGTGCCGCTGTCCTATCGCCGCAAACCGGTGGCCCGGGCTGCCGGCGAAAGCGCCATGGCCGCCGGACTGGGCGGCGCGCTGACCGGGATCGGCACCTTTCAGGAATACATGTATGCCTGGCCCGAGCGGATCTGCGTCGATACCGCGCTGGATGCCGAACGGCGCGGCGCCACCCTGCGGACCTATACCGCCGTCGCGGGGATCGAGCGGGCAGGGAACGGCTGGCGGGTGGCGCTGGAGGACCGCGCGGAGGACCGCGCGGAGGCCGGGGCGCAGGCGCGTGTGGCGGCCGGTCTGGTGATCAACGCCGCCGGTCCCTGGATCGACCGCGTGCCGGGCGGGGGCACCGGGCCGCGCGTGCTGGGCGTCAAGGGCGTCAACGTGATGGTGCGCCTGCCCGAAGGGTTCCGGGGCCAGGGGCTCGAGGCGTTTTCCAGCAAGGGAGAACCCTTTTACGTCTTTCCCTGGCGCGACCTGCATTTCATCGGCCCGACCGAAACGGTGGTCCGCGACGATCCCGACGACATCCGCGTGACCGATGCCGAGGTCGATTACATCCTGGCCGAGGCGAACCGCCTGTTCCCGCGCCTGGACCTGACGCGCGGGGATGTGGTTCATTGCTGGTGCGGGGTGCGCCCGACCTCGACCCTGGACGGGCGGGAAACCGTGCTGCCGGTCCGCGTGGTCGAGGAGCCGGGCCGCCCGAACCTGCTGGCCGTCACCGGATCGACAATCATGCTGCACCGCCACGCGGCGAGGATGGCGGCGCGGGCGGTGGAACGGCGGCTGGGGCGGCGCGGGGCGCCTGCCGCGGGGACGATCCCGAAACCGGACGGCGACATCGCGCGGATCCTGAGGACCGAACATGTCACCCGTCTGGACGACCTGATCCGCCGCCGCCTGCCTTGTGGCCTTGATCCCGACGGGGGCCGCGGCCGGGCCGAGGAATTGTCCCGCCTCGCCGCCGCCGCCCTCGGCTGGTCCGAGGACCGGCGCATCCGGGAGCTGCGCCGCTTTCACGACGAGACCGACCGGATCTACCCCGCCATGACGCCAGTGTCAGCCGACCTGCGCCCCACCGGCTGAGGCGTCGCGCAGCAGCCAGCTGGCGAACAGCCGCGCCCCGGCCGAGGCGCGGGGATGGATCACCACGCGGAACGGGACCGAAGACGCAATGTCCTGCGCGGCTTGCAAGGCGATCATGGGGTTGTTCACGAACAGCCCCCGGCCCGCCGGCGCGGGACCGCCCCGGATCGCCAGCCATTCGGCCCGGTTGGTCCTGTGGTTCCTGTCGTAATGGACCAGCGGCGCATGGGCCAGATCCGCATGGCCCCCGGATGGCAAGGGCCGCGGCGAACTGCGGCGTTCCCACGGCGATGATGCGGTTCCGGCGGCGTAGCTGGTCAAGGCGAGCAACTATGCGACGCTGGTGGTCGGCGCCCAGAGCGTGGTGATCGTGAAGGGCGCGGACGGCTGATCCGGGTCAACAACATGGGACCGGATTTCGATCCCATGAAGCACGGGTTGAGGCCCGTCCAGTCGCGCGACCTGAACGGGCCGATCTTTATCTGCCTGGCCGCCGGGGGGTCCGCGCAGTTCACCCTGGCGGAGGCGGACCTGCGCGATCCCGGTTTCGCCGTCCCCGTTCAGGCCGCCGGCGATCATCGCCGGGCCCGGCCAGCCCGAAACCGTCTTCCGCAAGCGCCTGGAACGGACGGCTGCGCAAAGGCATCTTGCCGGAAACGGGTGGCCGGCAATAAGGATCGTCATTCCCCGTGGACCGGCCTGCGGGACATGGTCAATCAGCGACGCCGGGCCTGACGGTGCCCCGCGACCTGAAGCGCGGCGCGTTCCGCCGCGACCCCGGACCCTTCATGCAGGCGGTCCGCGACGCGCCGTCGCGCGGGCGGCGGGGCTGGTTCACACGGTCCGCAACGGCGGCATCCGCGGCGACGATCGCTCCGGGTATCCGAACGGGCCGCCGGGAGGAGGCTTGAAGCGCAGGGGATGGGCGGAAGGGGCATGAAAAATCCCCGCGCGATGGCGCGGGGATCGGTGGCTGCGGCAGAAAAGCCGTCAGGTGCGGTCGCGATCCAGATCGGTGCGGTTCACATCCGTG
The DNA here is from genome assembly GCF_042648745.1 of Paracoccus angustae. Lineage (NCBI taxonomy): Bacteria > Pseudomonadati > Pseudomonadota > Alphaproteobacteria > Rhodobacterales > Paracoccaceae > Paracoccus > Paracoccus angustae. The sequence goes on along the minus strand of NZ_JBHRXY010000002.1, from coordinate 484,225 downwards.
CGGTTCGGGTCCGTGCGGTCGTCCTCGACCTCGACCTCGGTGCGGCGGACGGTGTCCGAGATGGTTTCGCGATGCGTGTCGCTGGTCTTGCGCAGTCCGATCTCCTCGACCACGCGGGCTTCCTTCTGGACCACCGCTTCCTCGCGGTATTCCTCGGCCTCCAGGGTGCGGTCCTGGAAGGCCGTGTCCCCGGCGTCAACGGGACGATCCACCGGCCGGCGCTCGATCTCGACGCGTTCCTCGCGCAGTTCGACGCTTTCGTTGACCGGCTGCTCGACCGTGTAGGCGCGGACGCGGACGCGGCCATGGGCGGTTTCGCGCTTGCCGACCTGGAGGCGTTCCTCGATCACCGGGATCGACTCGTCCGTGCCAGTGCCAGTGCCAGTGCCCATGCCCGTGCGGGCCGCGCCCGTGCCCGTGCCCATGCCCGTGCCGGTCGCGCCGGTGCCCGCGGTGTCGTAATCGCGCGCGGCGTCGCGATCGGTTTGCAGGCCGGCGGCGTCATAGCCGCTGATCGAGGGTTCGGCGGTCCCGCCGGTCCGGGTGGCATAGGAACTGGCCTCGTAGCCGCCCCAGCCTTCGGCGCGCCAGCTTTGCTCGCGCTCGTCCAGGTTGATGCTGCCCTCGTCGTCCAGGATGTCCAGGGCGGTGTCGTAGTGCGACGCGGCAAGGCCCGTCACCGTCACCAGATAGCCGCCGCGCGACAGGCCCTCGGCGTAGGTATAGCGGTCCTCGTCGGGGAAGAAGAAGTCGCCAAGGCTGTCCCAGAAGCCCTTGTCGCGATTGTCGGTGCCCGCGGCCGTGGCGGCGGCGGTGTCGGATCCGCCCGCAACCATGCGGATGCTGGCCGAGGGAATGCCGGCCTGCACAAGCCTGTCCACGGCGCGCTGCGCATCCGTCTCGCTGTCGAACAGCGCCGAAACAGAGGTCGTTCTCGTGGTGCCGGCTTCGTTGTCATAGGTCATCTTGATCGTCCTTGTTCTGGATTTGGGCCGGACCGGCGTCGTCGCCCCCGGGCGGAAGACGGTCGATCTGGACGGTCTGGCGACGGGTGGTCGCCGGTATCTCGATGGTGTCCGTTCTTTCGACGCGGCGAACATGAACTTCCTCGCGCAGATACAGTTCCCGCGTGACGACAAGCCGCTCCTCGACAACGGGGATGATGGTCAGGTCGCCCTCGGTCCTGATCCCGGGCGCGGCGTCGATCTTGCGGTCCACGGGAACCCGTGTCACCTCCACGTCCATACTGGACAGATCGGCGGGCAGGATCTGGTCGACGGATTCGGTCCGGGTCGCGATTCGCACCCGGCCGGTGACCACTTTTCGGCTTGTCAGGGACAGCGTTTCCTCGACAATGGGAAGAAACGTGGTTTTCTGATCCTCGGACATGTCTTCCCCCGCAACCGGTGAGGGACAACAAAGCATCGCGCCATGCGTTCCCTGACATCGCCGTTATCGGCGGGGATGCGCGGCCTGGGGCGCGGGGCCGGGGGCCCATGCAAGCGCGGCGATCCTGCCGCTTCACAGTTCATCGTTGAAATCGCACAAGAAAGGCAAGGATCGGGCCGTCTGAACCGGCGCCTTCCGGGGACATCCGGGAAGCGGCTTGATCCTGGTCGGGCAGACCCGGGGGGCGGCATTCTGCCAAAGCGGGGGCCGCTAAGAAAAGTTTAGTGGCGGCGGACCGAAACCCCGTCTAGGAAACGGAAAACATTCAATTTCCATTGTGATATGATTGACGCCGAGAATGAGCCGATCCTTCAGGGCGGCGGAGACTGTGGTGCATTGCTGCGCGGGCTGGACTGGGCCCGCAATCCGCTCGGCCCCCCCTCGGGCTGGCCGGACGAACTGGCCGTGCTGGTGGGCATGGCCCTTGTGTCGGCCCAGCCGATGCTGATCGTCTGGGGTCCGCAGCAGATCACGCTTTACAACGACGGCTATGCGGCCATGTGCGGGCGGCGCCATCCCGCGGCCCTGGGCAGGCCCTTCAAGGATCTGTGGTTCGACATCTGGGACCAGGTCGAGCCGATCATCGCGGCGGCCTATAACGGCATCAGCACCTCGATGGAGGACATCCAGTTCACCATGCACCGCAACGGCTATCCCGAAAAGGCCAACTTCGCCTTTTCCTATACGCCGGTGCGCGACCGTTCGGGCGCGGTGCGGGGCATGTTCTGCCCCTGCACCGAAACCACCCGCGCCGTCGCCCTGCGCGATGCCCAGCGGGTCGAACGCAGCGGCTTCTTGCAGATCTTCGAGGTGGCTCTTGGCGCCGTGGCGCTGCTCAGCGGGCCGGACCACATCTTCCGCTTCGCCAATTCCGATTACCTGCGGCTGGTGGGCAACCGCGATGTCATCGGAAGGCCCGTGCGCCTGGCCCTGCCCGAGGTCGTGGCCCAGGGCTTCGTGGACATCCTGGACCGGGTTTACCAGACGGGCGAATCCCATGTCGGGCGCCATATCCCGATCACCCTGCAAAGCCACCCCGGCGCGACCCCCAAGCAGCATTTCCTGGATTTCCTGTATCATCCGATCCGCGACGATTCCGATGCGATCAACGGCATCTTCGTCCAGGCCCTCGACGTGACCGAGCGCGTGGACGAGGATCAGCGGCGGCAGATGCTGCTGGGCGAGTTGAGCCACCGCATGAAGAACCAGCTGGCGATGGTCCAGGCGATCGTGAACCAGACGCTGCGCTCGGCCGACGACCTGGCCTCGGCCACCAAGGCGCTGAGCGAGCGGATCCGGGTTCTGTCCGGCGCCCACGACATCCTGATCGAAGGCCGCGCCAGCAGCACCACGGTCGAGGAGATCGTCCAGAAGGCCCTGGCGCTGCACGACCACGGCGGCACGCGCTTCCGGGTCCAGGGGCCGGCCCTGGCCATCGGGCCGCGCCCGGCGCTGTCGCTGTCGCTGATCCTGCACGAGCTGTCCACCAACGCCGCCAAGTACGGCGCCCTGTCCGGCGACCGCGGCACCGTGCGCATCGACTGGGGAACCGCCCGGTCGGCCCGCGGCACCGACCGCTTCGTTCTGACCTGGACCGAGGAGGGCGGCCCCCCGGTCAGCCAGCCGGAAAGCTTCGGATCGGGTTCGCGCCTGATCGGGGCGGGCCTGTCCGGCACGGCCGACTGCGAGGTGGTGACGGATTACGCGCCCGACGGGCTGCGTTGCGAAATCAGCGCGGATCTGCTGAGCTTCCAGACCTCGGACTGATCCCGCGGGGGGCGGGGCGGGGGCCGCACCGGGACATGCCGGCTGACCAAGGAGAACGCCCGCCATGTGCAACCTGTACAGCCTGACCACCAACCAGCAGGCGATCCGCGACATCGCGGGCGCGATGCGCGACAGCCTGGGCAATCTGGAACCCGCGCTGGACATTTATCCCGACCGGCCCGCGCCGGTGGTGCGCAACACGCCCCGGGGGCGAGAGCTGGCGCGGCTGACCTGGGGAATGCCCACGCCGCCGCAGTTCCTGAAGGCCCCCGATGCGCCCGACGCGGGCGTGACCAACATCCGCAACACCGCCAGTCCGCATTGGCGCCGCTGGCTGGGCACCGGAAACCGCTGCCTGGTGCCCGCCACGGCCTTTTCGGAATACGGCCAAAGGCCCGATCCGGTCACGAAGCGCAAGCCCCTGCACTGGTTCGCCCTGGACGGAACGCAGCCCTTGTTCTTCTTCGCGGGCATCTGGACGCCGTGGACCGGCACCCGCGGGTCGATGAAGACCCCGCGCGGGGGCGAGCATCAGCTGTTCGCCTTTCTGACCTGCGAACCCAATGCGGTGGTCAGGCCGGTTCACCCCAAGGCGATGCCGGTGATCCTGACGGAACCGGACGAGATCGAGACCTGGATGACCGCCCCCTGGCCGGTCGCCCGCGCGCTTCAGCGGCCCCTGGCCGACGACGCGCTGGCGATGGTGGAACGGCCCGTCACGGCCCGGCCGCCTGCGGGGGAAAGGGACGGCTGAGGCCCCGGGCGCCGGCAAGGCCGAAGCGCCAGGGCAGATCCCGCGCCCGGCTGATGCCGATGCGCGGTCCGGCCAGAAGGCCGTGCAGGACGGGGGACAGGGTGATGAACAGGTCCGGGCCGTCGAAGGGGGCGCCGTCATCCTCGGGCCGGATGCCAAGCGCCTGGGCCAGCCGACCGGGGCCGTTGCACAAAAGCGCGCTGTTCCGCCGCCGTTCCATCAGGTCCACGCCCGTTGCCGGGGCCAGCGCCCGGATCAGCACCGCCTCGCCCGGTCGGGCCACCACGTTGAGGCACAGGTGGATTCCGTAGGAGCGATAGACATAGGCGTGCCCCGCCGGGCCGAACATCGAGGCGTTGCGCGCCGTGGGGCCGCGAAAGCTGTGCGAGGCGGGGTCGTCGCGGCGGTAAGCCTCGGTCTCGATCACGGTGCCGCCCGCGCCGCGGACCGTCAGGGTGGCGCCGATCAGGCGGCGGGCCAGATCAACGGCGCCCATTCCGGCGATCCGGTCGCGAAACGGGACTTCGGTCATGGGTCAGGCTTCCGGCCGCGTCACCACGAAGGCGGCGATGGCGGTGCAGATCATGGCCTGCGCCGCCACGACCCACAGCGGCATTCCGACAAGCAGGCTGAAGCCCACCCCGCAGGCCATGGCCAGCGTGGCCCAGATCTTCGCCAGCCGGCTGATCGCGCCGCGCTCGCGCCAGGCCCGGACGGGCGGGCCATAGGTCGGGTGGTTCAGGATCCGGCGTTCCAGACGCGGGCTGGAGCGGGCAAAGGCCGCCGCCGCCAGCAGCAGAAAGGGCACCGTGGGCAGAACCGGCAGGGCGATGCCGATGATGCCCAGGGCAAGGGCAAGCAGTCCGATGGCATACCACAGGGGCCGCATCTCAGGCCGCCAGTTCGCGCAGGATGGCGTTCAGCAGCGGACGGCCCGCAAGGGTCGCGCGCAACCGTCCGCCTGCCCGTTCCACCATGCCCAGATCGGCCAGCCGTCCGACCGCGCCTTGATCAAGGGGGGCGCCCGCCAGGCGGGCGTAGCGGGCCTCGTCCAGCCCTTCGTTCAATCGCAGGGACATCAGCAGATATTCGGTCGCCTGTTCATCCATCGGCACCAACTCGCGCAGCGACTCGCCCGTTCCCCGGCTTTCCACGGATTGCAGCCAAGCGCCGGGCGTCCGATGCGCCTCGGTGGCGAAGCGCCCGCCGGGCAGGGTGATGCGGCCATGCGCGCCCGGACCGACCGCCGCCCAATCGCCCTGCCGCCAATAGACTAGGTTGTGGCGGCTTTCCGCGCCGGATCGGGCATGGTTCGAGGTCTCGTAGCCCGCCATGCCCGCCGCCCCGCAGATGTCTTGGGTTTCAAGGTACATGTCGGCCGCCAGGTCGTCGTCGGGCAGGTCGCGCAGCTTGCCCGCCGCCGCCCGCGCGCCAAAGGCGGTGCCGGGTTCGATGGTCAGCTGGTAAAGCGACAGGTGATCCACGGCCATCGCCAGGGCTTCGTGCAGTTCCGCCCGCCAAGCGTCCCGCGTCTGGCCTTGGCGGGCATAGATCAGGTCGAAGCTGACCCGGCTGAAGCAGGCCCGCGCCACGTCGAAGGCCGCGCGGGCCTCGGCCACGGAATGCATCCGGCCAAGGCGCTTCAGGTCGGGGTCGTTCAGCGCCTGGATGCCCATGGACAGCCGGTTCACGCCCGCCTCGGCGAAGCCCCGGAAACGCCCGCGTTCGACGCTGGTGGGATTGGCTTCCAGCGTGATCTCGATATCGTTGGCGGAGCTCCAGGCGGCGCGGGCGGCGCCCAGGACGGACTCAACGGTTTCAGGTTCCATCAGCGAGGGCGTGCCGCCCCCGAAGAAGATGCTGCCCAGGTGACGGCCGGGCAGTTCCGCGCCCAGCCGGGCGATCTCGGACGACAGCGCGGCGGCCCAGCGGGCCTGGTCCACGGCGGGCGCCACATGGCTGTTGAAGTCGCAATACGGGCACTTGGCCGCGCAAAAGGGCCAGTGGACGTAAAGGCCGAAGCCCCCGGCCCGCCAGTCTTCCGTCGCGAAGCTGTCCGGCCCCGGCATCATCATGCGCGCATCGCCGTGACTTCGACCTCGACCTTCATCTCGGGCCGGATCAGGCCGGCGACAACCATGGTGGCGGCGGGGCGGATGTTGCCAAGGGCCTCGGCCAGGGCCGGGGCGATGGCTTCCACCAGGGCGGCGTCGGTGACGGTGTATTGGACGCGCACGATGTCGGCGGGGGCGAAGCCCGCTTCCGCCAGGGTGGCGAAGATCGTGGCAAAGCAGTTGCGCGCCTGCTGGCAGGGATCGTCGGGCATGGTCATGGCGGCATAGTCATAGCCCGTGGTGCCCGACACGAAGCACCAGGGGCCCTTCACCACCGCGCGGCTATAGCCCATGGCCGCCTCGAAGGGCGATCCGGTCGAGATCCTATGCAAAGCTGCCCCTTATCATCTGCTCCACCGCCCGCGCCCGATGGCTGAGGCTGTTCTTCATCGCGGGCGGCATTTCCCCCAGGGTCACGCCATGCCCGTCCGGCATGAAGATGGGGTCGTAGCCATGCCCTTCAACCCCGCGCGGAGGCCAGACGACCTGGCCGGGCAGCACGCCCTCGAACACCTCGTCATGCCCGTCGGGCCACATCAGCACCAGCGTGCAGCGGAACTGCGCGCGGCGCGGGGCGGGGGCCTTCGCGGCTTCAAGCGCGTCCCAGGTGCGCTGCATGGCCATGCGGAAGTCGCGCCCCTGGCCGGTTTCGGCCCAGTCGGCGGTGTGGACGCCCGGCGCGCCGCCCAGGGCATCGACGCAGATGCCGCTGTCGTCGGACAGGACCGGCAGGCCGGTCGCCTCCATGGCGGCGCGGGCCTTGATGCGGGCATTGCCGATGAAGGTGGTTTCCGTCTCCTCCGGTTCCGCCAGACCGGCCTCGGCGGCGCCCATGACCTCGACCCCGTAGGGGGCCAGCAGGGCGCGCATCTCGGCCAGCTTGCCCGCGTTGTGGGTGGCGACCAGCAGGCGGGTGCCGTCGAAGCGCCTCATGCCAGGGCGGCCTTTTGCGCGGCGACCAGGTCGGCCATCCCCGCCTCGGCCAAGTCCAGCAACTGCCCCATCTGGTCGCGCGAGAACGTCGCGCCTTCGGCCGACATCTGCACCTCGATCAGGCGGCCCGCGCCGGTCAGCACGAAGTTGCCGTCGGTCCCCGCCTCGCTGTCCTCGGCATAGTCCAGATCCAGCACCGCCTGCCCCGCATAGATGCCGCAGGACACGGCGGCGACGTGATCCATGATCGGATCGCTGGTGATCACGCCCGCCTTCAGCAGCCTGTTCACCGCCAGCCGCAAGGCCACCCAACCCCCGGTGATGGAGGCGCAGCGGGTGCCGCCGTCGGCCTGGATCACGTCGCAGTCGACCGTGATCTGGCGTTCGCCAAGAGCCACCCGGTCCACGCCCGCCCGCAGGGACCGCCCGATCAGGCGCTGGATTTCCTGGGTCCGGCCCGACTGCTTGCCCGCCGCGGCCTCGCGCCGGTTGCGGGTGTTGGTGGCGCGGGGCAGCATCCCGTATTCCGCCGTGACCCAGCCCAGGCCCGTGCCCTTCAGGAAGCGCGGCGGGGTTTCCTCCAGGGACGCGGTGCACAGCACGTGGGTGTTGCCGACGCGGATCAGGCACGACCCTTCGGCATGGGCCATCACGCCGGTTTCGATTGAAATCGGACGCATTTGGCTTAGATTCCGGCCAGACGGGCGCATGGGTCGTTCCTTTTCGCGAAGATCCCTGCCCCATACCGCTCCAGCGGCCCATCACGCAACCCCGCGAGGGACATGGACCAGAACACGCCTTTGCAGGACATGAACGACCGCTCGCGCGAGATTTTCCGCCGCGTGGTCGAGATTTATCTGGAAACGGGCGAACCCGTGGGATCGCGCACCCTGACCCGGGCGCTGTCCGAACGCCTCAGCGCGGCGACGGTCAGAAACGTCATGCAGGATCTGGAACTGATGGGGCTGCTGGACAGCCCGCATGTGTCGGCCGGGCGGATGCCCAGCCAGCAGGGGCTGCGGCTGTTCGTGGACGGCATGATGGAGGTCGACACCGTCAGCGCCACCGACCGCGCGGCCATCGACCAGACCCTGGGCAACGACGATCCCGACACGGGCGTGCTGCTGGACCGGGTCAGCACGGCGCTGTCGTCCATCACGCGCGGCGCGTCCCTGGTCCTGATGCCCAAGCACGAGGCGCCGATCCGCCATATCGAATTCGTCAGCCTCGGCCCCGACCGGGCGCTGGTGGTGCTGGTCTTTGCCGACGGTCACGTGGAAAACCGCCTGTTCACCCCGCCCGTGGGCCAGACGCCCTCGTCCATGCGCGAGGCGGGGAATTTCCTGAACGCCATGGCCGAGGGCAAGACCCTTTCCGAACTGCGCGGCCATATCGGCAAGGAGATCGCGGCGCGCAGGCGGGAACTGGACGTTCTGGCGGCCGAGCTGGTCCAGTCCGGGCTGGCGCTGTGGGACGGCGGATCCCACGATCCCCGCCTGATCGTGCGGGGGCGCGCCAATCTTCTGGACCAGGAGGCCGCCGATCTGGACCGCATCCGCGTGCTGTTCGACGACCTGGAACGCAAGCGCGACATCGTGGAATTCCTGGAACTGGCGGAAAAGGGCGACGGGGTGCGCATCTTCATCGGGTCGGAAAACAAGCTTTTTTCGCTTTCGGGTTCCGCTCTGGTGGTTTCTCCCTATATGAATGCCGATCGGAAGATTGTAGGCGCGGTGGGCGTCATCGGTCCGACGCGGCTGAACTATGGCCGCATTGTGCCGATTGTCGATTACACCGCGCAACTGGTCGGGCGGGTTCTGTCCGGCCGGAAAGGATGAAGGACGATGAACGAGCAGAACGAACAGCCCCTTGACGACATCCTGGCGGATCCGCTGGCCGACCCGGCGGCCGAGATCGCGGCTTTGACGGCCGAGCGCGACGAACTGCGCGACAAGTGGATGCGCGCCCTGGCCGATGCCGAAAACGCCCGCAAGCGCGCCGACAAGGACCGCCGCGACGCCGAACAGTACGGCGGATCGCGCCTGGCGCGCGATCTTCTGCCGGTCCACGATGCGCTGACCCGCGCCCTGGACGCCGCGAACGAGGAGCAGCGCGCCGCCGCAGCCGCCCTGATCGAGGGCGTCGAGTTGACCCTGCGCGAGCTGTCGAACGTCTTCGCCAAGCACGGCATCACCGTTATCACGCCGAAGCCCGGCGACAGGTTCGACCCTTCCGAACACGAAGCGATGTTCGAGGCCGCCGTTCCCGGCACCGTTCAGGGCGAGATCATCCAGGTCATGGACAACGGCTTCCGCCTGCACGACCGCCTGCTGCGCCCGGCCAAGGTCGGCGTGTCCTCGACCCCCGCAAGCTGATTTCTCCGCCCCGAACCACGGCCCGTCCGGCAAAGGCCCTTGCCTTTGCGGGACGGGCCATGTGCGTCCCGAACCGCCGGGCCTGCGAAAGCGCCTCGGGCAGCCCCCTGCCGCCGGTTCGGGCGCCGGCCTCCGGACACCCGTGGGCTGCACCCTTTCTGGCCGGGGCGCCGCATCGCGAACGGGGCAAAGGCGCGGGTTTCCTGATCCCGCCCGATCGCCGGCCGGCCCTTGATCGACGCGGGCTTTCCCGGCGATCGCCCGCTACAACCTTCCTCTGACTTGCCGAAAGCTCCCGATGGCGCGACGGTGGCGGGGCATTCGGTTCATCGGGAGGGAAGAACCATGGCCAGCACTGATGGGGTGAAGATTCACCCCGCCGTGGACAACGGCATCAAGGGAGGCAATCCCGGTTTCGCAGGCGGCACGCTGACCTGCAAATGCGCCACCAACCCGGTCAAGGTCCGGGTCGGCGCCCAGACGGCCCACAACCACGTTTGCGGCTGCACCAAGTGCTGGAAGCCCGAAGGGGCGATCTTCAGCATGGTGGCCGTTGTGTCGCGCGACGCGGTTCAGGTGGTGGAAAACGGCGACAAGCTGCACGTCGTCAACAAGGACGCGCCGATTCAGCGTTACGCCTGCCGCGATTGCGGCACGCATATGTATGGCCGGATCGAGAACAAGGACCATCCGTTCTACGGTTTGGATTTCGTTCATACCGAACTGTCGACCGAAGAGGGCTGGTCGGCCCCCGAATTCGCGGCCTTTGTCAGTTCGGTCATCGAATCGGGCGTCGATCCGTCGCGGATGGACGGCATCAGGGCGCGTTTGCGCGAACTGGGACTGGAACCCTATGATGCGCTGTCGCCGCCGCTGATGGACGCCATCGCCACCCATGTCGCCAAGCGGTCGGGCGCGCTGGCGGCTTGACCTCTCGGGTCAAAAAATGAACACAGCTGCACAGGGGCTGCCTGCGGCCCCTGTTGCCCTGACGGAATGTCCGAACGGATAGGAGACTGACGATGAAAACCCGTGCCGCCGTAGCGTTGGAGGCGGGCCGCCCGCTGGAAGTGATGGAGGTCAACCTCGAAGGCCCGAAAGAGGGCGAGGTGATGATCGAGATCAAGGCCACCGGCATCTGCCACACCGACGAGTTCACCCGCTCGGGCGACGATCCCGAAGGCCTGTTCCCGGCCATCCTGGGCCACGAGGGCGCAGGCGTGGTGGTCGAGGTCGGCCCTGGCGTGAAATCCGTCAAGCCGGGCGACCACGTGATCCCGCTCTACACCCCCGAATGCCGCGAATGCCCGTCCTGCCTGTCGGGCAAGACCAACCTGTGCACCCGCATCCGCGCCACGCAGGGCCAGGGGCTGATGCCGGACGGCACCTCGCGCTTTTCCATGCCCGACGGCACGATGATCCGCCACTACATGGGCTGCTCGACGTTTTCCAACTACACGGTGCTGCCGGAAATCGCGGTGGCCAAGGTCCGCGAGGACGCGCCCTTTGACAAGATCTGCTACATCGGTTGCGGCGTGACCACCGGCATCGGCGCGGTGATCAACACCGCCAAGGTCGAGATCGGCGCCAAGGCGGTGGTGTTCGGCCTGGGCGGGATCGGGCTGAACGTGATCCAGGGCCTGCGGCTGGCCGGCGCGGACATGATCATCGGCGTGGACCTGAACAACGACAAGAAGGCCATGGCCGAACGCTTCGGCATGACGCACTTCGTCAACCCCAAGGAGATCGACGGGTCGGTCGTGCAGCATATCGTCGAGATGACCAAGACCCCCTTCGACCAGATCGGCGGGGCGGATTACTCCTTCGACGCGACCGGCAGCACCAAGGTGATGCGCGACGCGCTGGAATGCACCCATCGCGGCTGGGGCCAGTCGATCATCATCGGCGTGGCGGCGGCGGGCGCCGAGATCAGCACGCGCCCGTTCCAACTGGTCACCGGCCGGGTCTGGAAGGGCACGGCCTTCGGCGGCGCGCGCGGGCGCACCGATGTGCCGAAGATCGTGGACTGGTATATGGACGGCAAGATCGAGATCGACCCGATGATCACCCACACCATGCCGCTCGACGACATCAACAAGGGCTTCGACCTGATGCACAAGGGCGAGTCGATCCGCTCGGTCGTCCTTTACTGATCGTTCATCCCTGCATAGGTAAAAGAACGGCGGGGCCATGGTCCCGCCGTCGCCATGAGGAATAAAAGGAGCAGGCCGATGCGTCACCAGTGGCTGGACGATGACGACGACGACGAACCGGAAGAAGACGACCGGCGTCACGAGGGCGAAAAGGACGGCGGCCTGGGCCTTCCCGAAGGCGACAAGATCGGCAAGCTGTATTTCAAGTCGCGCACGGTGATCGTCGCGGGCACCATCAACGACAAGCTGGCGCAGCGCACCGTGGCCCATTTGCTGGCCCTGGCCGAGGACTCCGACCGTCCGATCAACATGCTGATCTCGTCCCCCGGCGGGCATGTGGAATCGGGCGACATGATCCATGACGTGATCAAGTTCATCCGCCCCACCGTCCGCACCATCGGGTCCGGCTGGGTGGCATCGGCGGGCGCGCTGATCTTCGTGGCCGCGAAAAAGGAAAACCGCTACTGCCTGCCCAACACGCGCTTCCTGATCCACCAGCCCTCGGGCGGGATCGGCGGCACCTCCTCGGACATGATGATCCAGGCGGAACAGGTGCGGCTGATGCGCGACCGGCTGAACCAGATCTTCGCCGACGCCACCGGTCAGCCGGTCGAGCGGATCGAGAAGGACACGCAGCGCGACTTCTGGCTGAACACGCAGGAGGCGCTGGACTACGGCCTGCTGGGCAAGGTGATCCGCAGCGTGGACGAGCTGCAATGACGGGGGGCGGGGTGGAGATCCGCCCCGCGACCGCCGCCGACCGCGACGCCATCTGGGCGATCCTGGAGCCGGTCTACCGCGCGGGGGAAACCTATTGCATCCCGCGCGACATTTCCCGCGACGACGCCTTGGCGGACTGGTTCGCCAAGCCCTTCACCGCCTTTGTCGCGGTTGCGGACGGCCGGATCCTGGGCACCAGCCATGTCGGCGCGAATCGTCCGGGCGGGGGCTCGCATGTGGCGAACGCGTCCTTTGCCACCCAACCCGACGCGCGGGGCAAGGGGATCGCCCGCGCGCTTGTGGAACACGCGAAATCCTGGGCCGGGTCGCAAGGATTCGCGGCGATGCAGTTCAACTTCGTTGTCTCGACCAACGCCGATGCCGTCCATTTGTGGCAGAAGGCCGGATTTGCCATTGTCGGCCGCCTGCCGGGCGCGTTTCTTCACCCGCGTCTAGGGCCGGTCGACGGGCTGGTCATGTTTCAAAACCTGGAGGTGTCGGATGACGCTTGAAACCCTTTCCGAGAACCGCAGCTTCGGCGGCACGCAGGGCGTTTACCGCCACCGCTCGCAGGCGACGGGCACCGACATGACCTTCGCGGTCTTCATGCCGGAACTGGTGGCGAACGAACGCGTGCCGGTGCTGTGGTACCTGTCCGGCCTGACCTGCACCCATGAAAACGCCATGACCAAGGCCGCCGCCCAGCAATGGTGCGCCGAGGCCGGCATCGCCATGGTCTTTCCCGACACCTCGCCTCGCGGCGACGACGTGGCCGACGACGAGGCCTATGACCTTGGCAAGGGCGCGGGCTTTTATGTCGATGCCACCCAGGATCCCTGGGCGCCGCATTACCGGATGTGGCGGTATGTGGTCCACGAACTGCCCGAACTGGTGGGCGACGCCTTCGCCATCGACCGCGAGGCCATGGGCATCACCGGCCATTCCATGGGCGGGCACGGCGCGCTGACCATCGCCATGACCCATCCCGAACGCTACAAGTCCGTGTCGGCCTTCGCCCCCATCGCCAACCCGACCGAATCCGACTGGGGCCGCAAGCAGCTGACCGCCTATCTTGGCGATGACCGCGCCGCCTGGCGCGCCCATGACGCCACCATCCTGATGGCCGAAAAGGGCTTCCCGCGCGAGGTGCTGATCGACCAGGGCAGCGCCGACCAGTTCCTGGACAAGCTCAAGCCCGAGGCGCTGGCGCAGGCCATGATGGCGCGCCGCCAGCCGGGGCAGTTCCGCATGCAGCAGGGCTATGACCACAGCTATTTCTTCGTGCAAAGCTTCATGGCCGACCACGTGATGTGGCACGCCGAGCGCCTTCTGTAAGGGCTTGCCGATCATTCCCGGCCGCGCTGGCATTTCACCCTAAGACTTTAGGGGCAATTGCCGGGGCGGCAGATTGACGCAAAAGGGTGTCCGCCGAAGACTGCCTTCCAGGACGGCGACGGGAGGAGGGAGCCTGTCGCGCGCTTCCAACAGCGGAGGAGCACTTCATGAAAAGATTGCTGAACAGCACGGTTGCCGTTCTGCTTCTGACGGGCGCGGCGGGCTATGCCAACGAGAGCGTCCTGGCCGAGACGGCCAAGCCCGAGCAATGGGCGATCCAGATGGGGAACTACGCCAACACGCGTTATTCCGAACTGGACCAGATCAACCGCGACAACGTGGGCGACCTGCGGGTGGCCTGGACCTTCTCGACCGGGGTGCTGCGCGGGCACGAGGGCAGCCCCCTGGTGATCGGCGACGTGATGTATGTCCACACGCCCTTTCCCAACAACATCTTTGCGCTGGATCTGGCCAATGACGGCAAGATCATGTGGCGCTACGAACCCCAGCAGGATCCGGAAGTCATCGCGGTCATGTGCTGCGACACGGTGTATCGCGGCGTGGCCTATGCCGACGGGCTGATCCTGTCGCACCAGGCCGACACCACCCTTGTCGCGCTGGACGCCAAGACCGGCGAGGTCAAGTGGCAGGTCAAGACCGGCGATCCGGCCGTCGGCGAGACCAACACCGCGACCGTGCTGCCGGTCGGGGACAAGGTGATCGTCGGCGTCTCGGGCGGCGAATACGGCGTGCGCGGCCGCGTGACGGCCTACAGCCTGGCCGACGGGTCCGAAGTCTGGAAGGCCTATTCCACCGGCCCGGACGCGGAAATGCTGGTCGATCCCGAAAAGACCACCCATCTGGGCAAGCCCATCGGCGCCGACAGCAGCCTCAACAGCTGGGAAGGCGACCAGTGGAAGATCGGCGGCGGCACCACCTGGGGCTGGTATTCCTATGACCCGGACCTGAACCTGATCTATTACGGGACCGGCAACCCCTCGACCTGGAACCCGTCGCAGCGGCCGGGCGACAACAAGTGGTCGATGACCATCATGGCCCGCGACGCCGACACCGGCATGGCCAAGTGGTTCTACCAGATGACGCCGCACGACGAATGGGACTTCGACGGCGTGAACGAAATGATCCTGACGGATCAGGAGATCGACGGCCAGCCGCGCAAGCTGCTGACCCATTTCGACCGCAACGGCCTGGCCTACACGCTGGACCGCGAGTCGGGCGAGCTGCTGGTGGCCGAGAAATACGACCCGGCGGTGAACTGGACCACCGGCGTGGACATGGATCCGAATTCGGAAACCTATGGCCGCCCGCAGGTCGTGGCCGAATATTCGACCGCGCAGAACGGCGAGGACGAGAACACCACCGGCATCTGCCCGGCCGCCCTTGGCACCAAGGACCAGCAGCCGGCGGCCTATTCGCCCAAGACCCAGACCTTCTACGTGCCGACGAACCACGTCTGCATGGATTATGAACCGTTCCGCGTCGCTTATACGGCGGGCCAGCCCTATGTCGGGGCCACCCTGTCGATGTATCCGGCGCCCGACAGCCATGGCGGCATGGGCAACTTCATCGCCTGGGACAACATCGAGGGCAAGATCAAGTGGTCGCTGCCGGAACAGTTCTCGGTCTGGTCGGGCGCGCTGGCGACGGCGGGCGACATCGTCTTCTACGGCACGCTTGAAGGCTATCTGAAGGCCATCGACGCCGATACGGGCGAGGAGCTTTACAAGTTCAAGACCCCGTCCGGGATCATCGGCAACGTGATGACCTATGTGCAGGACGGCAAGCAGTATATCGGCGTGCTGTCGGGCGTCGGCGGATGGGCGGGGATCGGCCTGGCGGCCGGCCTGACCAACCCGAACGAGGGCCTGGGCGCCGTGGGCGGCTATGCCGCGCTGGCCGATTATACCGAACTGGGCGGGCAGCTGACGGTGTTCGAACTGCCGGGCGAGGCTTCGGCCGCGGCCGAGCCGGCGGCGGAGCCCGCGCCCGCCGAAGGCGGAACCAGCGGCTAATACTTTCGGCCCGCTAACGTAAACTTGCACTGTGAAACGATCCCCCCGTGATTAAGCTGCGGGGGGATTTTTACCTGCGGAGGACGGGTAGATTGGAATTCGGGAGGAATGACAGCATGAAAGCCATCACCAGCCTGACGGCGCTGGTCCTTGGGGCGTCGCTGGCCGCCACGGCCCTGGCGCAGGAAACGACGAACTCGACACCCTCTCCGGCCGAGGCGGGCGCGGGGGCGGCGGCCGCGACCTCGGGCCAGGCGCCCGCCGCCGCAGACGCGGCGGATGCGGCCACCGGGGCGGCGGAAGGCGGCGACGCGCCCGTCGAGATGGCCGAAGGTCAGACCACCCTTCCCAACGGCATGGACATCACACCCGTCACGCAGGAAAACGGCCGCTGGTACAACGCCGAGGGCATTCCCGTGCCGAAGATCGAGGAAGACGGCACCGTCGATTTCGCGACCTTCAACGGCTATCGCCGCTATTCCGCCGAATGCCATGTCTGCCACGGCCCCGACGGCGAGGGCTCGACCTACGCCCCCGCGCTGAAGACCTCGGTCCTGCGGCTGGACTATTATGAGTTCCAGGAGATCGTGGCATCCGGCAAGCAGGAGGTGAACACCGCGCAGAACCAGGTGATGCCGGCCTTTGGCACCAACAAGAACGTCTGGTGCTATATCGACGACATCTATGCCTATCTGCTGGCGCGCGGAACCGAGGAGCTGCCGCGCGGGCGTCCCGCCAAGCGTGCCGACAAGACCGAGGATTACATCGCGCAGGAAGATTCCTGCATGTCGATGTGACATGCGCGGCCTTGTCCTGATCCTGGGCCTTGCCCTTGCCGCCCAGCCTGCCGCGGCCCAGGTGGCGGATCTGCGTTCGACCACGCAGTTCCGCGTCTGCGCCGATCCCGCCAACGCGCCCATGTCGGTCCGCGACGGGTCCGGCTTTGAAAACAAGCTGGCCGAGGCCTTCGGGCGATGGCTGGGCCTGCCCGTGACCTATACCTGGTTCCCGTCGGGCATGGGCTTTATCGCCAAGACCCTGCGGGCTGGGGAATGCGATGTCGTCATGGGCTATGCCCAGGGCGACGAGCTGGTGCAGAACACCAACCATTACTACACCTCGGTCTTTGGCATCGTGACGCGGAAGAACAGCGAGCTGGCGGATGTCGACCGCCTGTCCGATCCGGCGCTGAAGGGCCATCCCATCGGCGTCGTCGCCGGATCGCCGCCCGCCACCATCATGGCCCAGGCGGGCCTGGCCAAGGACATGCGCGGCGCCGATCTGTTCGTGGACCGCCGCGTCAAGGATCCGGTGGGCGACCTGATCCGGGGCGTCAAGGACGGCACGCTGGATGCGGCCGTGCTGTGGGGTCCGCTGGCCGGGCCGCGCGTCAAGAACGACCCGGACTTGCAGTTCACGCCGCTGCTGAAGGAAACCGCCGGACCCAAGATGTTCTACCGCATCACCATGGGCGTCCGCCTGCCGGAACAGGAATGGAAGCGGGAACTGAACAGCCTGATCCGCCGCCACCAGGACGACATCAACGCCATCCTGCGCGAGGCGGGCGTGCCCCTGGTCGACGATTACGGCAAGGAGCTGATCCAGTGATCCGCGCGGTCCTGCTGGCGCTGCTGCTGGCGGGACCGGCGGCCGCCCAGGTGCCCGAACCCGACGCCTACCGGGGCGAGCCTTACCGCGCGCCCGTTCCCGCCACCCTGCAAGGCGCCACCGTGATCGACGGCGCGCAGGCGATCCGGCTGCATGGCGAGGGGGTGCCCTTTCTGGACGTGCTGCCCCGCAAGACCCGGCCCCAGGGCCTGCCGGAAGGCACGGTCTGGCGCGAACCGGCGCACGAGACGATCCCCGGCGCCACCTGGCTGTGGGACACCGGCTACGAGGCCCTGGCCCCGGCCGAACAGGCCCGGCTGGAGCGCGGCCTGGCCGAGGCCGCGAAAGGCGATCCGGCCGCGCCCCTTGTGATCTTCTGCCGCAGCGACTGCTGGATGAGCTGGAACGCCGCCCGCCGGGCCGTGGCCCTTGGCTATTCCGGGATCCACTGGTTTCCCGGCGGGCTCGAGGGCTGGCTGGCGGCGGGCGGCGCGCCCCTGGTCAGGGCGACACCTGTCGCCCCGTGAACTGTCCGAAGGCGCGGGGGCCCGGCGGCATGGCGATCTCTGCCGTGATTTCCAGGCTTTCGGCGTCGATGAGGACCAGCGTGTCCGAATCCCAGTTGGCGATCGCCAGGGCCTCGCCCCCGGGCAGGGGGCTGATGCCTTCGGGATAATCGCCGATGGGAACCTCGGCCAGGACCGCCAGCGCGGCGGGATCGAAGACCGTCAGCGTCCCCGCATACTGGTTGGTCACGAAGCCGCGCCCCCGGGCGAAGGCCACCGCATAGGGATGGCTGCCGGTCGGCACGCTGCCCGCCAGCCGGCCCGCGGCAGGGTCGATCGCGGACACCGTGTCGCCCTGCACATCCGCCGTCCAGAACCGCCCGTCGTGATAGGTGATGCCGAAGGGATGCGCGCCCGCCGTCTTGACCCGGGCCAGCAGCGCGCCCGTCGCGGCGTCGAAGATGCTGACCCCGTCGGCGTCGCGGTCCGCCGTCGCCACCCATTGCCCGTCGTCGCTGACCGCCACCCCGGCAGGCGCCGCGCCGGTCGGCACCGCCCAGACCCGTTCCAGGTTCCCGTCCAGACGGATCAGCCGCGCCCCGAACCAGTCGGTCACGAACAGCCCGCCCTCCGGCGCGGCGGCAAGGCCGAAGGCGCCCTCGCCCAGGTCGCGGCTTGCGGTCACGCGGCCCGCCTCGTCCAGCACGACAAGCCGCCCGGTATCCGCCGCGATCACGTAAGCGCGTCCCGCCGTTGGATCATAGGCCACCGGCGCGGGCTTGCCCGCGACCGGGGTCTGCGCCAGCACCTGCCCTGTGGCGGTATCGACCAGCGTGACCATGTCCGCGTTCTGGCTGGTCACAAAGGCCAGATCCGCCGCAAGCGCGGGAAACGCCAGCAGCGTCAGGGCCAGCGCGGCAAGCCTCACTCGGCCTTGCCGAAGCGTTCGGCCAGGGCGTCGAGACCCGCCTGGTGGATGCCGTTCACCGCCGCCATCGCGGCATCGTCGTTGAGGTCGGCGGGCGGGTCGTTGTTCGGATAGCCGCGGTAGAACCCGGCCTTCCAGGTCACTTCCGCCTTGCCGTCCTTGTCCTTGACCTGAAGGGTCGAGGAATAGTTCGTCACCGGCAGAACGGCGACCGCGACATCGGTGATCATGTACTTGTATTGCCGCTTTTCGGGATCGAGGGACATCAGCCGTTCGGTGATGGTCGGATCGCCGCTTTCGGCCTTCAGGTGCAGGACGCGGGTCGATTCCTCGGGGACATCGGCGGGCGCGCCTTCGGGCGTCATGGCGGTGCGGGCCACGGCGGGGTGCCAGTTCATGTCGTCGAACCGGCCGATGACCCGCCACACCTCGTCGGGGGCGGCGTCCAGCACGACAGTCCGTTCGGTCTTCAGCCGCGCCGGTCCATGCGCATGGGCCCCTCCGGTCAAGGCCAGCGTCATGGCCACGGCCAGGCCCAGCATCCTGTGCATCATCTGCGTTGTTCCCCTTGCAATGGCAGCACCGACCATGCGTCCCGCAGGTGCCTTGCGTCCATAAGACCTTTGACTGATCCAAATCTTCCCGACCGGGGCGGGAACATAAACCGTCTTGTTTCAAGGCCTTTCACGACCCAACATGCGAACAGGGAGATGCAAAATGCTCAAGGGAATCATGGGATTTCTGGCTGGCGCCTGTGCGCTGGCCGGACCGGTCGCGGCCCAGCAGCCGCCCGAGACGCAGCAGATCCGCGCCGCCGTGCTGCGCGTGGACGAGGAACGGCTGCCGCCGATTTCCCGGCTGGATCTGCCGCCCGCGGACCTGGGCTTTGCCGGCGCGCGGCTTGCGACCCAAGACAACGACACCACCGGCCGCTTCATGGGCCAGGACTTCGAAACGGTCGAGATCACCGCCACCCCCGACACCGCCGGGGCCGAACTGGACAGGATCATCGCGGACGGCATCCAGTTCGTCGTGGTTCTGGCCGGCGACGCGGCGACGCTGGCCCTGGCCGACCAGGCGGGGGACCGGGCCATGCTGCTGAACGCGCGCGCGCGGGGCGACAACCTGCGCGGGGCCGATTGCCGGTTCAACACCATTCACGTCGCGCCCAGCCATGCCATGCTGGCCGACGCCCTGGCGCAGTTCCTGATGTGGAAGAACTGGCCCGACTGGCTGCTGGTCCATGGCAGCCACCCCGATGACGAAAACCTCGCCGCCGCCTATCGCCGGTCTGCGGCCAAGTTCGGCGCGACCATCGTGGAGGAACGCGTGTTCACCGATACCGGCGGCGCCCGCGCCACCGATTCGGGCCATGTGCAGGTTCAGGCGCAGATGCCGGTCTTCACGCAGCGCGCGCCGGACTACGACATCCTGATCGCCGCCGACGAAAGCGACATCTTCGCCCCCTATCTGCCTTACCTGACCTGGGATCCGCGCCCCGTGGCCGGGTCCGCCGGGCTGGTTCCGCGCAGCTGGCATCCCGCGATGGAGGCCTGGGGCGGCACGCAATACCAGAACCGCTTCGAACGCATGGCGAACCGCCCCATCCGCGAGGAAGACTATCAGGCCTGGCTGGCCCTGCGCATCGTGGGCGAGGCCGCGACGCGGACCCGATCCGCCGATCCGGCGGAACTGCGCGACTTCATCCTGTCCGACCAGTTCGACGTGGCGGGCTTCAAGGGCCAAAAGCTGACCGTGCGGGACTGGGACCATCAGGTCCGCCAGCCGATCCTGCTGACCACCGGGGTGCTGACCACCTCGGTCAGCCCGCAGGACCAGTATCTGCACCAGACCAGCGCCTTGGACACCCTGGGCATCGACCGCCCCGAAACCGAATGTTCATTTTGAGAGGTTCCATGAAGCAGCTTCTGGCCCTGGCCCCCGCATTTGCCCTTTTGGCGGAACCGGCGCTTGCCAACCGGGTCTTCGTCAGCAACGAAAAGGGCAACGATGTCACCGTTCTGGACAGCGAGACGCTGGAGGTGATCGGCACCTATCCGGTCGGCAACCGCCCGCGCGGCATCACCATTTCCCCCGACGGAACCGAGCTTTACGTCTGCGCCTCGGACGACAACCTGGTGCGCGTCTTCGATCCGAACACCATGGAGGAGATGCACACCCTGCCTTCCGGTCCCGACCCGGAACTGTTCGTGCTCCATCCCTCGGGCAATCCGCTATACATCGCGAACGAGGACGACAATCTCGTCACCGTGGTCGATGTGAAGACCAAGCAGGTGCTGGCCGAAATCCCCGTGGGGGTCGAACCCGAGGGGATGGGCGTCAGCCCCGATGGCAAGATCGTCATCAACACGTCGGAGACGACGAACATGGCGCATTTCATCGACACCGAGACGTTCCAGATCGTGGCCAACGTCCTGGTGGACAGCCGCCCCCGCTTTGCCGAATACAACCACGATGGCACCAAGCTTTACGTCAGCGCCGAGATCGGCGGCACGGTCAGCGTGATCGACCCCGCCACGCAGGAGATCGTCAAGAAGATCACCTTCGAGGTTCCGGGCGTGCTGCCCGAGGCGATCCAGCCGGTCGGCGTGCGGGTGACGAACGACGGCAAGAAGGTCTTCGTGGCCCTGGGTCCGTCCAACCGCGTGGCGGTGATCGACGGCGAAACCGACGAGGTCAAGGACTATCTTCTGGTCGGCCAGCGGGTCTGGCAGATGGCCTTCACGCCCGACGAGAAATACCTGTTCACCACCAACGGCAATTCCAACGACGTGTCCGTGATCGACGTGGCCGCCGAGGAGGTCGTGAAATCCGTCCCCGTGGGCCAGCAGCCCTGGGGCGTCGTGGTCGCGCCGAATTGACGCGACCCCCCTTTCCAAGGAGAATGACATGACCCGTTTGCTGACCGTCCTGATGATCCTGGCCGGCCTGTCGGTTCCCGCCGCCGCCCAGGAGGCCGCCGCCCCCGAAGGCGCCGCCGCGTCCGAGGCCGCCCCCGATGCCGCCGAGGCCGAGGAGGAAGAAGGCGAAGAAGACGAGGAGGACGAGGGAGGAGCCGTCGCGACCACCTATGACGCCAAGGGCAAGTTCGATTATGGCTTTTCGGGCATCATGGCGCGCGACAACCGCACGGATCTCGCGCCGCTGACGCTGGCATCCGGCCAGCCCGTCGCGGGCGGAAGCTACACGCTGAAATCGGGCGGCTTTTACCGCATCGCCATCAATGCGGACGGCAGCCAGGAACTGGCGCTGTCGGGGGGCGATTTCTTCCGCGCCATCTGGATCAACGAGATCGTCATCAACGACATCGAAATCCGCCCGATGGGCGTGCACAGCATCGAATTCGACAATGCGGGCACCGCGGTGATCAGCTTTGTTGCAATAACGCCGGGCCGCTATACCCTGTCGGTGCCCGGATCCTCGGGCGAAACGCAGCAGGCCGTGTTCAACATCCAGTAGGAAAAGGCGATGGGGACTCCCGTTCTTGACTGACCCGGCCTGCGCCCTGCGCATCACCGGCCTGTCGCACAGCTTCGGCAGCGTCACCGCGCTGTCGGACGTGTCGCTGCATGTGCCGCGCGGCAGCTTCACCGCGCTGCTGGGGGTGAACGGCGCGGGCAAGACCACGCTGTTCTCGCTGGTGACGCGGCTTTACAGCAATGTCTCGGGCACGATCGAGGTGGCGGGATACGACCTGCGCCGGCAGCCTGCGCAAGCCATGGCCCGGCTTGGGGTGGTGTTCCAAAGCCGGGCGCTGGACGCGGATCTGACCGTGGCGCAGAACCTGGCCTATCATGCCGCGCTGCACGGCATCGGCCGCCGGGCCGCGCGGGACCGGACCCTTCAAGTGCTGGCGCAGGTGGGGCTGGAAAGCCGGGCGGGCGACCGGGTGTCCGCCCTGTCGGGGGGCCAGCAGCGCCGGGCCGAGATCGCCCGGGCCCTGATCCACCGCCCGGACCTGCTGCTGCTGGACGAGGCGACGGTGGGCCTCGACGTGAAGTCGCGGGCCGAGGTTCTGGCCCTGACCCGCAGCCTGATCGCCTCCGAGGGCGTGTCGGCCTTGTGGGCCACCCATATCATGGACGAGATCGGACCCGACGACGACCTGGTGATCCTGCACAAGGGCCGCGTGTTGCAGGCGGGCAAGGCGGCGGCCATCGCCGGGTCGGCCGGGCTGACGCAGACCTTTCTGTCCCTGACCGGGGCCGCCGCATGACCGACCGGCGTTTTCCGGCCCGGGCTTGGGCCACCGCCTTTCGCGGCATCGCCTGGCGCGAAACGCTGCGCTTCGTCCAGCAGCGCGGGCGGTTCCTCGCGGCCCTGGTGCGCCCGCTGGTCTGGCTGTTCATCTTCGCCGCGGGTTTCCGCGCCGTGCTGGGCCTGTCGATCACGCCGCCCTACCAGACCTATGTCCTTTACGAGGTCTACGTGACCCCCGGCCTGGTGGCGATGATCCAGCTGTTCAACGGGATGCAATCGTCGCTGTCGATGGTCTACGACCGGGAAACCGGCGCCATGCGCACGCTGCTGGTCAGCCCCTTTCCCCGATGGTTCCTGCTGGGGTCCAAGCTGATGGCGGGGGTGATCGTGTCGATCATCCAGGCCTATGCCTTTCTGCTGATCGCCTGGTTCTGGGACATCCGCCCGCCCGCCTGGGGCTATGTCGCGGTTTTTCCGGCCTTGGTCCTGTCGGGGCTGATGCTGGGGGCGTTGGGGCTGTTCCTGTCCTCGGCCATCCGGCAGCTGGAAAACTTCGCGGGGGTGATGAACTTCGTGATCTTTCCGATGTTCTTCGCGTCAT
This sequence comes from Paracoccus angustae, assembly GCF_042648745.1. Classification (NCBI taxonomy): domain Bacteria; kingdom Pseudomonadati; phylum Pseudomonadota; class Alphaproteobacteria; order Rhodobacterales; family Paracoccaceae; genus Paracoccus; species Paracoccus angustae. Next base: position 460,728 of record NZ_JBHRXY010000002.1, on the reverse strand, counting down.
CGGCGCTGTATCCGCTATGGCGGATGCGGGAAAGCTCGCCCCTGCTGCACGACATCTGCGCGGCGAACCCCTTCACCTACGCGGTGGAGCTGATCCGCTTCGCGTTGTATCTGAAGATGAACTGGCTGGCCTTCGGGGTGGTGGCGGGCTGCCTGGCGCTGTTCTTCGGCGGGGCGGTCTTCATGTATGATCCCGCCAAGGGCCTTTGGGCCAGACGGAAGGAGAGGGGATGAAACGCATCCTGTTCGCGCTGATGATCGCCGCCGGACCCGCATGGCCTGCCAGCGGCACCGATCCCGACTGGCCCTGCATCCAGCGCAAGCAGCCGCATCTGTCGCTGGGCCAGGTCTGGACCGGCCCGGTCCCCGACCAGCGCGTGGCGGAACTGGCCCACGACCCGCGGATCGAGGCGCTGGCCGCCCGGCTGGAACAGCGCCGCCTGCCGCTGGAGGAGGCCGAGGCCATGATCGCCGACTTCGCGGCGGGGGCTGACGATGCGCATCTGACCGCCCTGATGGTGGCGATCTTCGACAAGATCGAGCCGGACAGGACGGCCCTCATCGACGGCATCGCCCGTTACGGCCGCAGTCAGGTCGCCATGGCCCGCAGGATCGAGGAGCGCCGCGCCGCGATGGCGGAACTGGAATCCGCGGCGGAACCCGACTTCGACGCCATCGACGCGGCCGAGGAGGCGCTGGACTGGGACCAGCGCGTCTTCACCGAGCGCCAGCAATCGCTGACCTATGTCTGCGAAACCCCGGTGATCCTGGAACAGCGCGTCTTTGCCCTGGGCCGGGCGATCGCGGAGCATCTGGGAGACTAGGCGAGACTGCGGGACGGGCTTTTGAAGCCCTGCGGCATCTCGGGCATCCGCATCGCATGGCGACGGCGATGCCCGTCGCCATTCAGGTGCCGCCCGGCGCCTCCCAGGGCCGCAGTTCGGCCTCCATCCACGTTCCATGCGCGGCGTTCGGGAAGACGATCCAGTCCTCGCCGAAGCGGTGGCCGTGGTCCTCGGCCAGCTTGTGCTGTTCGTCCAGGGTCACGCCCGCGAAGCAGCCGTGGAAATCGTGCAGCGTGTCGCCCAGATGCAGGATGATGCGGTGATCCCTTTCGACCGCCGCGCGCCGTTCCGCCTTGGGCGGGCCGAACAGCAGCACCTGGTCGGCATGAACCTGCGGCAGGCCGAGGCGCGACAGGGTGGCGATGGTCGCCAGCTTGTTTTCCTCGAACCGGTCCGAGACGTAGAAGATCGTCACGTCCAGGCTGTCGGCCAGGTGGAAGAAATCGGCGGCGCCCGGCAGCAGGTGGGGCGTGCCTTCGCGTTCCCACAGCTTCCAGGTCTCGAACCCGTCCACATGCTCGCCCAGGCCCATGGCGTGGGCCATGACGGCGGTGTTGTCCAGGATCGTCTCGTCGATGTCGCTGACCACGGCCAGTCCCTTGCCGGTGCCGTTCGCCTCGACCGCCGCGCGCAGCCGCAGCGTCGCCAGGGCATAGCATTGCCGTTGCAGGGCCTTCACCTCGGCCGAGCGCTGCTGATAGCGGATCGCGATCGCGCGTTCGGACGGGTTGTGGCGGCGGGGCGGAGTGGTCATCGGCGAATCCTGTCCTTGCGGGACGGAAACACTAGAACCGCCGCCCGCCCCCGTCAAACCGCCGCGGCCGTGGCGGGCAGCCGGGCAGGCGCCTCGCGCACCGGCAGGTGGATCAGCGCGCTGAAGGCGCCGACGCCGACGCCGACCCACCACACCAGGGTATAGTCGCCATAGGCGTCGTAAAGGCTGCCGCCCAGCCAGACGCCCAGAAAGGACCCGATCTGGTGGGACAGGAACACGAAGCCGTAAAGCGTGCCCATGTAGCGCAGACCGTAGATATGGGCGACCAGCCCCGAGGTCAGCGGCACGGTCGCCAGCCACAGCGCCCCCATCACCAGCGAGAAGACGATGACGCTGGCGGGCGTGATCGGCAGCAGGATAAAGGCCGCGGCGGCAATCGTGCGCAGGGTATAAATGCCCGCCAGCAGGTATTTCTTTGTGTATCGCTTGCCCAGCCAGCCCGACCAGATCGAGCCCGCGATGTTGGCCAGCCCGATCAGGCTGATCGCCGCCGCTCCCAGGGCCGAGGTCGTGGTGATTCCGACGGAGGCCAGCGTTCCCATCGGGCTGATCGGCCCGCACATCTCAGTCACCATAGCGGGGAAATGGGCGGTGATGAAGCCAAGCTGGTAGCCGCAGGAAAAGAAGCCCGCGAAGATCATCAGATAGGACGGATCGCGGAAGGCGCGGTTCAGGACGCTGCCCAGGCTTTCCTCGAGCGCGTGGCGGGGGGCGGGCCTGCCGTCGCCCAGCATCGGCAGGAACGCCATGCAGGACAGCACGATCACGCCGAAGATGACGAACACCGTCTGCCAGGCGTACAGGCTCAGCAGGATCTCGGCCAGGGGGGCGCCGAAGACCTGCCCCGCCGATCCGGCGGCGGTGGCGATGCCCAGGGCCAGGCTGCGGTTCTCGTCGCTGGCCGCGCGGCCCACAACGGCCAGGATCACGCCGAAGCCCGTGCCCGCGATGCCGAAGCCCACCATCACCTCGAGCAGCTGCATGGTCGCGGGCGAGGTGGCGAAGGCCGTCAGGATCAGTCCGGCGGAATACAGGATCGCCCCGAGGATGATCGCCCAGCGGTCCCCCCAGCGTTCGGCCAGCGCGCCGAACAGGGGCTGGCCGATCCCCCAGGCCAGGTTCTGGATGGCGATGGCCAGCGAGAATTCGGCCCGGGGCCAGCCGAAATCGGCGGCGATGGGGATCTGGAACACGCCAAAGCTGGCCCGCAGGGCGAAGTTGATCAGCAGGATCAGCGATCCGCCGATCAGGATGGGCGTGAACAGGCGGGAACTGGACATGGCGGAACCTGCGCGGCGAAAGGTCGCAGTCAGCGTTGAACCCGTCAGCGCCGAAGATCAAGCTCCCTGCTGTGATGCGACCCATCAACCGCCGTGATGGAATCGCCGAAACCCATCAGTTGCGACGTGACATCTCGTTGTTGATCGAGAACTTGGAGGCGGGGATCGAGCCGCCTTCGCGCATCTCGCCCAGGATCACGGTGGTCTTCTGGCCGCTGTCGTCGGTCACGACCCATTGGCGCAACTGCGTGGGTCCCGGGGTGAAGACCATCTGGATGTTGCCGTATTGCGGGTTCTGCGGATCCTGGGCGGTCACAACCGTGGCGTTCTTCGATTCCGTATGCGCCGTGACCATGTTCGCACGGCCCAGGTTCACGTTGGCGTCCAGGATGATCGACAAGGGCGTTTGCGACAGCGGGTATTGCTGCGGCCCGCCCGATTTCGGATCGAACACCGCCACGTTCCCGCCCGACGCCATCACCAGGGTGTTGTCGTTGTTGTACTCGAAGCGCACGCGGCCCGGCCGCTGGATGTAAACCGTTCCGGTCGAGATCGACCCGTCGGGATTGACCTGCGTGAATTCCGCCGTCGCGGTGGTCAAGCGGTTCAGATAGCGCGACAATTCGTTCAGCGGGATCTTTTCGGCCAGGGCCGGAAAGGCAAGGCCGAGAACAAGGGCGGGCGCAAGGGCGAGGGATCTGATGTTCATGGCGCCGATCTTATCCTTCCTGAAGCCGGATGCACATCACGTCTGGCGGATGGCACGGGCGGCGAACGCTCGCGGCACCGTGAGGGTTCCTGGCACCGGCCGGTTGAACGGAACGCATCATGAACATATATTCGTCCCATGGCACCGCGAACCCTTCAGCACAAGCTTGCGATCCTGTCGGACGCGGCGAAATACGACGCCTCCTGCGCCAGCAGCGGCACGACCCGGCGCGACTCCCGCAGCGGCGGATTGGGATCGACCGAGGGCATGGGCATCTGCCACGCCTACACCCCCGACGGGCGCTGCATCAGCCTGCTCAAGATCCTGATGACGAACTTCTGCATCTACGACTGCGCTTACTGCATCAACCGCGTCAGCAGCAACGTGGAACGCGCCCGCTTCACCCCCGAGGAGGTCGTGACGCTGACGCTGGAATTCTATCGCCGCAACATGATCGAGGGGCTGTTCCTGTCCTCGGGCATCATCCGCAGCCCGGACGAGACGATGAGCCAGATGGTCCGCATCGCCCGGATGCTGCGCACCGACCACGGCTTCAAGGGCTATATTCACCTCAAGACGATCCCCGACGCCGCGCCCGACCTGGTGGCCGAGGCGGGGCTTTACGCCGACCGGCTGTCCGTCAACATCGAACTGCCCCAGGACGCCAGCATCCGCGAGCTGGCGCCCGAAAAACGCCCCGAAACGATCCGCGCCGCCATGGCCGACGTGCGCCTGTCGCGAGAGGCGGCGAAGGACAAGACCCATACCGGCAAGCGCCCGCCGCGCTTCGCGCCCGCGGGCCAGTCCACGCAGATGATCGTCGGCGCCGACGCGGCCACCGACCGGGACATCCTCAGGACCTCGGCGAACCTGTATTCCGGCTATGACCTGAAGCGGGTTTACTACTCGGCCTTCAGCCCGATCCCCGACAGCTCCGCCGCCCTGCCGCTGATCAAGCCGCCGCTGATGCGCGAACACCGCCTGTATCAGGCCGACTGGCTGATGCGCTTCTACGGCTTCGAGGCCGACGAGATCGGCGCGGCCCACCCGTCCGGCTTCCTGGACCTGGCGATCGACCCGAAGCTGGCCTGGGCCCTGGCGAACCGGGCGCAGTTCCCGGTCGATGTGGCCACGGCGTCTAGGGAGATGCTGCTGCGCGTCCCCGGCTTCGGCACCAAGACGGTGACCCGGATCCTGGCCGCGCGCCGCAACGGGCCGGTGCGGTATGCCGACCTGCTGCGGATGGGGGCGATCATGGCCAAGGCGCAGCCCTTCGTGACGCTGCCCGACTGGCATCCCGGCGCGCTGACCGACAGCGCGTCCCTGCGCGCGCGGTTCGCGCCCCGGCCCGAACAGTTGCAGCTGCTGTGATCCGCGCCGACCTGCCCCGGTTCGGCCGCTTCCAGGCCTGGCGCGAAGCCGCCAGGCAGCTTGCCGGCAATCGCGTTGCGGCGGGCGATGTGACCTGGGCCGATGACGGAACGCCGCCCGAACTGTTCGGTGCCGACCCCATGCCGCCCGCTGGCCCTTGTCCGGTCACCGCCACCAAGGAATTCCTGAGCCTCGCCCAAACGGTCGCCAGCCATTCCGACCCGGAACGCTGGGCGCTGCTTTACACCGCGCTGATCCGCTTGCAGGACGACCGGAGCTTTATCGCCAACCCCGCCGATCCCTTGACCGACCGGCTGGGGCGCATGGCGAAGTCGGTGCGCCGCGACATCCACAAGATGCACGCCTTTGTGCGCTTTCACGAACTGCCCTCCGACGGCACGCGCCGCAGCTTCGGCGCCTGGTTCGAGCCGGAACACCTGATCCTGGAGGCCGCCGCTCCCTTCTTCGCCCGGCGCTTTTCCGACATGGACTGGCTGATCGCCACGCCCGAAGGCATCGCCCGCTTCGACGGCGCCATCGCCTATGCGCCCCCCGCGCCGCGCCCGGACTTTCCGGCGGATGCCAATCATGCGCTGTGGCACACCTATTTCGCCAACATCTTCAACCCGGCCCGCATCAAGACCCATGCCATGCGGTCCGAGATGCCGCGCAAGTACTGGAAGAACCTGCCCGAAACCGGGCTGATCCCCGCCATGCTGGCCGACGCTCCCCGCCGCGTCCAGGCCATGCGCGACGCGGGCGCGACGGATGCCCCCGCTTTCGCCGCCCGCGTGACCGCCCGCATCCGCCAGTTGCCCGACGACGGCCCGCCCGAAACCCTGGAAGCGGCCCGAGAGCAGGCCTTGCGCTGCACCCGCTGCGACCTTTGCCATACCGCGACCCAGACCGTCTGGGGCGAGGGCGATCCCGCGGCCTCCCTGATGATCGTGGGCGAGGCGCCGGGCGATCACGAGGATCTGCAAGGCCGCCCCTTTGTGGGACCGGCGGGGCATTTGCTGCGCCAGACCATGGCTCAGGCGGGCCTTGATCCCGCGCGGACCTGGATGACCAATGCGGTGAAGCATTTCAAGTTCACCCCGCGTGGCAAGCGGCGCATCCACCAGAACCCGGCAGCGGGCGAGATCCGGCATTGCAAGTGGTGGCTGGACATCGAGCGCCGGATGATCGCGCCGCGCCTGACCCTGGCCCTTGGCGCCACCGCCGCCTTTGCCCTGACTGGCAACCGGTCTCCCCTGACCCCCCGGCGCGGCAAGCTGGAAACCACGCTCGACGGCGGCCCGGCGCTGATCACCTGGCACCCCAGCCTGATCCTGCGGCTTGATCCCGCGCCGGCGGCAGCCGCAAGGGAACAGTTCGCCGCCGATCTGTCCGAAGCGGCCCGCCTGATGGCGGCATAGCTTTCACCTTTGCCCAAATACCCTGGGGGAGTCCGCCTTGGCGGAGGGGGGCAAAGCCCCCTACAACGCCCGCCCCAGAAGCAGCCGCGGCATCGGATCGACCGACAGCCCCGCCGCCTGCCGCATGAAGCCGCGCCGCAGGGCCGGAACCGCGCTGACGATCCCCATGCCGATGCCGCGCGCCGCAGCCAGCACCGGATTGCCGCTGGCAAAGATGCGGTTCACCCCGTCCATGCCAAGCGCCAGCGTTGTCGCGTCGAACCGCCGCCAGCCCTGATACCGCTCCAGCACCAGATCGGACCCGATATCCTCGCCCCGCCGCGCGGCATCGACCAGAACCTCGGCCAGGGCCGCCACGTCGCGCAGTCCCAGGTTCAATCCCTGGCCCGCGATGGGATGCACGCCGTGGGCGGCATCCCCCACCAGGGCCACGCGGTCGGCCACATAGCGGTCGGCCAGCGACAGGCTCAGCGGATAGGCGAAGCGGGCGCCCGCCAGTTCGATCCGGCCCAGGTAATCGCCGAAACGCGGGCGCAGCACGTCCAGAAAGGCGTCGTCGGCCAGGGCCGCGATGGCGCGGGCGTTGTCATGGGTTTCCGACCAGACCACGCTGCTGCGGTTGCCGGGCAGGGGCAGGATCGCCAGGGGGCCGGTTTCCATGAAATACTGCTGCGCGATGCCGTCATGGGGACGTTCATGCGCGATGGCCGCGACAAGCGCCGTCTGGCCGTAATCCCACCCCCGCCGCCGGATCCCGGCGCGCGCCGCCACCCCGGAGCCGCGCCCGTCGGCGCCCACCAGCAGCCGGGCGCGCAAACGGCGGCCGTCGGACAGCACCGCCTCAATCCCGCCCCCCGCGACCTGCTGGTCCACGACCGACACCCCCGGCAGGTGCCGGACCTTGCCTGCCATCGCCGCCAGAAGGGCGCGATACAGGAAGCGGTCTTCCAGCATAAAGCCGACCGGGCCTTCCTCGATCTCGGCGCTGTCGAAATGCAGGAAAAAGGGCGCGGCGCCTTCGCCCGGCCGGCCTTGCGAGGCCTTGACCTGCCGGATCGGCTGGCTGTCGCCCGCAAGCCCCGCCCACAGCCCAAGCGCCTTCAGCAGCCGCTGCGAGGCCACCGCCAGCGCATAGGCGCGCCCGTCGAAATTGCCGCCCGCGCGGGCGTCCGCGGGGCGCGGATCGACCACCGCCACGCGCAGCCCGGCCCCTGCCAGGGCCAGCGCCAATGCCGGGCCGTTCAGCCCGCCGCCCGCAATCAGGACATCCGCATCACTCATGGCGCCGATCATGCACGCGAGCGGCGGGAAGTCCATGCGGCGATCCGCCCTCGGATGCGAGGATCGCCGCCAGGCCGCTGCGGTAATCGGGATAGCGCAGCCGGACTCCTAGATCCTCCTTGATGCGCCGGTTCGAGACGCGCTTGTTGTCGGCATAGAAGGACCGCGCCATCGGCGTCATCTCCGCATCCTCGAAGGCGACGGCGGGCGGCGGCGGCAGGCCCAGCAAATCCGCCGCATGGGCCAGCACGTCCTGCGGCGGGGCCGGGTCGTCGTCGCAGACATTGTAGGCGGTGCCCGGCGCGGGCCGCTCCAGCGAGGCCAGCAGCACAAGGGCGATGTCTTCGGCATGGATGCGGGAAAACACCTGGCCCGGCTTGACGATCCGCCGCGCCGTGCCGTTACGCAGCTTTTCGAACGGTCCGCGACCGGGACCATAGATCCCGGCCAGGCGGAAGATGTGCAGCGGCAGCCCGGCCTGGCCGGCAAGCGCCCGCCAGTCCGCCTCGGCCCGGATGCGGGCCCGGCCGCGCGGCCCGGCGGCGTCCAGGGGGCTGTTCTCGTCCACCCAATCGCCGTTCCGGTCTCCGTAAACCCCGGTCGTGGACAGATAGCCCAGCCAGCGCGGACGCGCGTCCGCCAGATCGCCGCGGAACGCCGCCAGCACCGGATCGCCCCCCGGGCCGGGCGCCGCGGATACCAGGATCGCATCGGCCGCCGCGATCTCGGCGCGCAGCCGCGCCTCCTCGCCGGGCCACAGGATCGGCCGGGCGCCCGCCGCCGCCACGCGGCCGGGATCGGTGCGGGTCGTGCCCGCGACCTGCCAGCCGCGCTCGCGCAGCAAGGGCGTCAGGAAACCGGCGCAATAGCCGTGACCGAAGACAAGCATTCTCATGACGGCAGCGTAACGGCCCGCGCGGCCCGGCGCCAGACGCTTGCCTGCGGCGGGCGGGGCTGGCAGGGTCGAGGGAAAGCAAGGACAAGAACGATGGACACGGATTCCCGCTATCTCCCGGTCGAGACGCCCGACGCGCCCGGACGCCAGCAGTTCACCGATGCCGCAGCCGCCGTGGCGCAGTTGCAGCATCTTTATGCGCAGGCCACCGGCTTTCTGCTGGACCGTTTCACCCGGGCGCTGGAAGGCAACAAGCCCGTCGCCCGCTATCGCGCCTTTTACCCCGAATTGCGCCTGACCGTGCCGACCCATCCGAAGGTCGATTCGCGCCTGTCCTTCGGCCATGTCGTGGCGCCCGGCAGCTATTCGGCCACCATCACCCGGCCGGATCTGTTCGAGAACTACCTCAAGGAACAGATCGGCCTGCTGATCCGCAACCACGGCGTGCCGGTGACGGTGGGTGTCGGCGACACGCCCATGCCCGTGCATTTCGCCGTCGCCGACCAGAGCGACCTGGCCGTGCCGCAGGAAGGGGTGCTGGATTTCAGCCTGCGCGACATCTTCGACGTGCCGGATCTGAACACGATGAACGACGACATCGTGAACGGCGTGGCCGGGCCGATGCCCGACGGATCGCTGCACCTGGCGGCCTTCACGGCGCAGCGCATCGACTATTCCCTGGCGCGGCTGCAACATTACACCGCCACCGCGGCCGGGCATTTCCAGAACTTCGTGCTGTTCACCAACTACCAGTTCTACGTGGACGAGTTCGAGGCCTTCGCCCGCCGCGTCCTGGGCGATCCCGACGGAGGCTATGACAGCTTCGTGGCCCCCGGCAACCAGGAGATCACGGACCCCGAGGCGCCCCTGGCCACGCTGGCCAAGCTGCCGCAGATGCCGACCTATCACCTCAAGCGGGCGAACGGGCAGGGCATCACGCTGGTCAACATCGGCGTGGGGCCGTCGAACGCCAAGACCGCCACCGACCACATCGCCGTGCTGCGCCCCCATGCCTGGCTGATGGTCGGCCATTGCGCGGGGCTGCGCAACAGCCAGTCGCTGGGCGATTTCGTGCTGGCCCATGCCTATCTGCGCGAAGATCACGTCCTGGACGACGACCTGCCCGTCTGGGTGCCCATCCCGCCCCTGGCCGAGGTTCAGGTGGCCCTGCAAGAGGCCGTGGCCGAGGTCACGCGGCTGGACGGCTACGAACTGAAGCGCATCATGCGCACCGGCACGGTGGCGACCATCGACAACCGCAACTGGGAGCTGCGCGACCAGTCCGGTCCGGTCCACCGGCTGTCCCTGTCGCGCGCGGTCGCGCTTGACATGGAAAGCGCCACCATCGCCGCGAACGGCTTCCGCTTCCGGGTGCCTTACGGCACGCTGCTGTGCGTCAGCGACAAGCCGCTGCACGGCGAATTGAAGCTGCCGGGCATGGCCACCGACTTTTACCGCACGCAGGTCGCCAACCACCTGCTGATCGGCATCCGCGCCATGGAGAAGCTGCGCGAGATGCCGCTGGAGCGGATCCATTCGCGCAAATTGCGGTCCTTCAACGAGACGGCGTTCCTGTGACCCTGCGTCAACCGGCCGTGCCGCGCCTGCTTTCCGAGGAAGCCGCGAAAAAGGCTTGAACTGTTGGGGAAAACGGTGTGTAGCAGGCGATATGCCGCAAAAGGCGCTATGTTTGGGCCCCGCAGAACCGGGCAAGAGGAGACAGAACGATGGCTACGCCTTCCGCTAAACCGATGACCAAGACCCAGCTGGTCGCCACGCTGGCCGAGGAAATGGGCTCGGACAAGAAATCGGCCACGGCCGCGCTGGACGCGATCGCCGCCGTTGTGGCCCGCGAAGTCGCCGCCGGCGGTTCCGTCACGATCCCCGGCATCGGCAAGATCGCCTGCCGCGCGCGCCCCGAACGCCAGGTCCGCAACCCGCAGACCCAGGAAATGATGACCAAGCCCGCCGACAAGCAGGTCAAGGTGACGGTCGCCAAGTCGCTGAAGGACAGCGTGAACAGCTGATCCGTCCGCAACGCCGGATGAGGGGGCCGTGCCATGGGGCGCGGCCTTTTTCGTTTGGGCACCCACGACAGCCAGCTTTCAGCGGCCCTGCACGAAAATCACTTTGGTATCGGGAGGATCATCGAAAAGGACGGCGACGACATGCCCGTTCTGCGATCCGTGATAAAGGTCGGAATTCTGCCCGAAAAGGATGTGATCCGCCTGCGACGTCGTTCTGCGCAGGCATTTCTTTCCATCCAGAACGGCTCTACCCGACGCATTGCCCTGATCGTTATCCTGTTGTGAGACGAAATCATTCACCGAGGTATCGCGGGACCATGCCCCGTTCCGGGTGGAGGCGTCCTCTGGCATAAGGGCTGAAAGCCGGAACGGGATCGGCGCGGACAAGCCGCCGTCCCGGCATCCGGCAAGAACCATGACAACAGGGATCGCTGTCAGGAATGCCTTCACCGCTGTCCTGTTTCATGATCCGGTAAACGGACTCGGCACGTTTCAAAACATCTTGTTGGTCCTTTCTGCCGCGTATGCCGTGAAACCGCCGCCTGCCCAAGGTGGCCTGCACCTTCGCCCTTCCCGCCGCCGCCCCGACCTGCTAGCCCTTCTGCATCATCTGCAAACGGAGCCTTCCGCATGGACATTCGCGCGATCCTCATGGGGGTGTTCTTCGCGGTGATGTGGGCCTCGGCCTTCACCTCGACCCGGATGATCGTGACCGAGGTGCCGCCGCTGTTCGCCCTGGCCCTGCGCTTTCTGCTGTCGGGCGTCGCGGGCGTGATCATCGCGCGTCTGATGGGCGAGACCTGGCGCGCCCTGACCCGCGCGCAATGGCGGGCGGTGGTGGTCCTGGGGCTGTGCCAGAACGCGCTGTATCTGGGCCTCAACTGGGTGGCGATGCAGTGGATCGAGGCGGGGCTGGCCTCGATCATCGCCGCCACCATGCCGCTGATCGTGGCGACCCTGGGCTGGATGCTGATGGGCGAACGGCTGCGGCCCCTGGGGATCGCGGGGCTGGCCCTAGGCCTGGCGGGGGTCGCCATCATCATGGGCGCACGGCTGCAAGGGGGCGGCAGCGACCCGGTGGGCATCGTCATGTGCTTTGCCGCCGCCCTGGCGCTGGCCGTGGCCACGCTGACGGTGCGCGGCGCCAGTTCCGGGGGCAACGTGATGATGATCGTCGGATTGCAGATGCTGGTCGGATCGGCGACCCTGTGGGTCATCGCCCCGATCCTGGAGGATTGGCGCGTCGATCCCAATCCGCGGCTGGTCTGGGCCTTTCTTTACACCGTGATCGTGCCGGGGCTGGTCGCCACCTGGGTCTGGTTCAAGCTGGTGGGCCGAATCGGCGCGGTGCGCGCGGCGACCTTCCATTTCCTGACGCCCTTCTTCGGCGTCGCCACCGGCGCGGCCCTGCTGGGCGAACAGCTTGCGGCCGGCGACGTGATCGGCGTCGGCATCATCATGGCGGGCATCCTGGCCGTGCAGCTGTCCAAGGCGCCCGCCGCCGTGGCCCGCCCGGTGCCCTAGGACATCCGCGCGGCGCAGCGGTCCACCCAAGCCTTCACGGCGGGCGGCGCAGGCATCGCGTCGCCAAAGAACATAAAGGGCGAAGCGCAGAGCAGATCCGCCGCCGAAAAATCCTGTCCCAGCAGGAACGGGCTGTCCGACACGGCCGTTTCAAGCTGCCGCACCATGGTATCAAGGTCGCGAAACGTCGCCCGGATGACGGGATGGTCGATCTTCAGGTAATGCAGCACCGCCACCGGCTCGATCACGCCCTGGTAATAGAACAGCCAGGACAGAAAGGCCCCGCGCTGCGGATGGCCCGCCGGGCGGCCAAGCCCGCTGTCGGGAAAACGGTCGGTCAGCCAGACGATGATCGCGCCGCGTTCGCGGACATGATCGTCGCCATCGACCAGAAAGGGCACCTTGCCCTCGGGGTGGGGGTTCTTCGGGTCCGGGCCGCCGCTGCCGTCCTGGCGGGGGATCGTCACCTCGACGATCTCCACCTTGTCGCGGATGTTCATCAGCTCGATCAGGGTGACGATGCTGTCGGACCGGCTTTGCGGGGCGTGATAAAGCGTCGGCATGGGCTTGCCTCCTTTGGTTGCGTGGCCTCAGAATAGCGCGGAACCCTGACAAAAGGTGGCAGCATGGCCCGCACCGACCGCCTGATGCGCCTGATGGACACGCTCCGCCGCCTGCCTGCGCCCGTCACTGCCGCGCGGCTGGCCGAGGAGACCGGCGTCTCGGCCCGCCAGCTTTATCGCGACATCGCCACCCTGCGCGCGGGCGGGGCGCTGATCGACGGCGCGGCGGGTCTCGGCTATAGCCTGACCGAGGATCCGGCGCTGCCGCCGCAAAGCTTTTCCCGGCTCGAGATCGAGGCCCTGCGCTTGGCCGTCGAATCGCTGGCGGGCATCGGCGATCAGGATCTGGTGGCGGCCGGACGCGACGCCCTGGCGCGGATCGTGGCCACCCTGCCGGAACGCCAGGCGCGCCAGGCCATGCACGCGATCACCCGCTGCTTTCCGCAAACGCCCCATCGGTCCGCCCCCAGCGTCGATCTGGCGCCGATCCGGGCGGCCTGCTGGGACGAACAGGCGCTGCTGATCGAATACGTGGACCTGAACGGCCGGCAAACCCGGCGCGAGATCTGGCCCCTGGGATTGTCCTATTCCGACCAGTCGCTGATGCTGCTGGCCCATTGCCGGCTGCGGATGGATTATCGGGTCTTTCATGTGAACCGCATCGCGGCGGTCCGCCTGACCGGCGACAGCTTCCGCCCCCGCCGCGTGGCGCTGGTGCGCGACTATGCGCAAGCGCGCCGGGAACACGCCAACCGGGGGACGCGTTGATTTTCATGGAATGTTCACCATCTTGGATCCATGCGCGCCGATCAGATCCTGCACCCCACCCCGGCTGGTCTTTACTGCCCCCCCGGTGATTTCTTTATCGACCCGATCCGCCCGGTGCCCCGCGCGCTGATCACCCACGGCCACGGCGATCATGCCCGGTCCGGCCATGGCGCGGTCATGGCGACCCGCCAAACGCTGGAGATCATGGCGATCCGCTATGGCGAGGATTTTGCGGGCCAGCGGCAGGCGGCCGATGGTCCCCTCCGCGTGGGCGGCACCACCGTCAGCTTCCATCCGGCGGGCCACATCCTGGGATCGGCGCAGATCGCCGTGCGGCCCGACCATGGCCCGACCATTGTCGTGTCGGGCGATTACTGCCGCCATCCGAACCCGGTCAGCGCGGCCTTCGAACCCGTGCCCTGCGACATCTTCGTGACCGAGGCGACCTTCGGCCTGCCGGTCTTCAAGCACCCCGATCCGGCGGGCGAAATGACGCGCCTGCTGGCCAGCATGGCCGAGTTTCCCGAACGTCCCCACCTGATCGGCGCCTATGCCCTGGGCAAGGCGCAACGCCTGATCATGCTGGCCCGCGCGGCGGGCATCGACGGCCCGATCGCCATTCACGGCGCGTTGCAGCGGTTGTGCGATTACCACGTGGCCCAGGGCATCGACCTTGGCCCGCTGGTGCCCGCCACCGCCGACCGCGTGGAGGCGCAACTGGTGATCGCGCCGCCGTCGGCCTTTGCCTCGGCCTGGGTGCAGCGGTTCCGCGATCCGGTGATCGGCTTCGCCTCGGGCTGGATGGCGGTCAGGGCGCGGGCGCGCCAGCGCGGGGTCGAACTGCCCCTGGTCATCAGCGACCATGTGGACTGGCCGCAGGTCACGCAAACCATCACGGACCTTTCCCCGTCCGAGGTCTGGATCACCCACGGCACCGAGGACGGCCTGATGCGCTGGTGCGAAATCCAGGGCATTCCCGCGCGTCCCCTGCGGCTGATCGGCTATGAGGACGAGCCGGAATGAGGGCCTTTGCAACCCTGCTGGAACGCCTGGCCTTCACGCCCGCGCGCAACGCCAAGCTGCGCCTGCTGCGGCATTACCTGGAGGCCACCCCCGATCCCGACCGCGGCTTTGCCCTGGCCGCGCTGACCGGCGATCTGAAGCTGCGCACCGTCACGCCCGGCCTGCTGCGCGGGCTGATGGTCGAACGCGTGGACGAACAGCTGTTCGCGCTGTCCTATGATTTCGTGGGCGATCTGGCCGAAACCATCGCGCTGCTGTGGGACACCGACCGCGACGAGGACGTGCCGCTGCACCAGGCCGTCGCCCTGCTGTCGGACACCGGCAAGGCGGGCCTGCCCCTGGCCATCGCCGGAATGCTGGACCGGCTTGGCCCTTCGCAGCGTCTGGCCTTTCTGAAGCTGGCCACCGGCAACATGCGCATCGGCCTGTCCGCCCGCATGGCCCGCATCGCCCTGTCCGAGATGGGCGCCCCCGACGTGGCCCAGATCGAGGAAATCTGGCACGGGCTGACGCCGCCCTATCGGCCGCTGTTCGACTGGATCGCGGGGGGCGCGCGCCCCGAACAGGCCGCCCGCGCCCCGTTCCGCCCGGTGATGCTGTCGACCCCGGTCGATCTGGATCAGTTGCGGGCCTTCGATCCCGCCGATTATATCGCCGAATGGAAATGGGACGGCATCCGCGTCCAGGCGATCAACGACGGCGGCGTGCGGCGTTTGTATTCCCGCACGGGCGAGGACATCGGCGGCAGCTTCCCCGACGTGATCGAGGCGCTGAACTTCGACGGCGCCGCCGACGGCGAACTCCTGGTGCGGCGGGGCGAGGACGTTGCGGTCTTCGGCGACCTGCAAAAGCGCCTTGGCCGCAAGCAGGTGGGCCGGGGGATGCTGGACAGCCACCCGGCCGGCCTGCGGGTCTATGACCTGATGATCTGGGAAGGACGCGACCTGCGCGGCCTGCCGCTGGTCGAACGCCGCGCCGTGCTGGAAGGGGCCGATTTCGGCAGCGACCGCATTGACGTCTCGCCGCTGCTGGACTTCGCCACCTGGGACGATCTGGCCGCCCTGCGCGCCGATCCCCCGGCCCCGGTGATCGAGGGCGTGATGATCAAGCGCCGCGACTCCGCTTATGTCGGCGGGCGCCCGCGCGGTCCGTGGTTCAAGTGGAAGCGCGATCCCCATGTGGTCGATGCCGTGCTGCTTTACGCGCAGCGCGGCCATGGCAAGCGGTCGGGATTCTACAGCGACTTCACCTTCGGACTGTGGGACGCGGACCAGCTTGTCCCGGTGGGAAAAGCCTATTTCGGCTTCACCGACGAGGAGCTGCGCGAACTGGACCGCTTCGTGCGCAACAACACGGTCGAGCGGTTCGGTCCCGTCCGGTCCGTCGCCCCGAAACTGGTGCTGGAGGTCGCCTTTGAAGGGCTGAACGCGTCCGGCCGCCACAAGTCCGGCGTCGCCATGCGTTTTCCCCGCATCAGCCGCATCCGCTGGGACAAGCCCGCCGCCGAGGCCGACCGCCTGTCCACGCTGAGGGCGATGATCCCGTGACCCTGCCGCCCGATTTCCAGGACTGGTTCGCCCGCCAGGGCTGGCAGCCGCATCCCCACCAGTTGGACCTGCTGGAGGCCCAGGGCGACACCCTGCTGATCGCGCCCACCGGGGGCGGCAAGACCCTGGCGGGGTTTCTGCCCTCGCTGGTGGCGCTGAAGGGCGGGCACAAGGGGCTGCACACGCTTTATGTGTCGCCCTTGAAGGCGCTGACGGCGGACATCGCCCGCAACCTTGCGCGGCCGGTGGCGGACCTTGACCTGCCGATCCGGGTCGAGGATCGGACGGGCGACACGCGCAGCTCGCAGCGGGCGCGGCAAAGGGTCGATCCGCCGCAGATCCTGCTGACCACGCCGGAATCGCTGGCGCTGATGCTGTCCTATGAACAGGCGCCGCAGATCTTCGGCAGCCTGAAGCGCGTCGTCTTGGACGAACTGCACGCGCTTGCGGAAAACAAGCGCGGCGATCAGCTGATGCTGTGCCTGGCGCGGCTGCGCACGCTGGCCCCCGGCGTGGCGGCCACCGGCCTGTCGGCCACGGTTGAAGACCCCGCAGCCTTGGCCCGGTTCATGGGCGGCGCGTCCATCATCCACGCCGATCCCGGCCCCGATCCCGACATCGCCATGCTGGCGACCGCGCGTCCCGCGCCCTGGTCGGGCGGCGGCGGCCATTACGCCATCCCCGAGGTTCTGGCCGAGATCAGGCAGGCCCGCACCACCATCATCTTCATCAACACCCGCGCCCAGGCCGAACTGTTCTTCCAGGCCTTGTGGGCCGCCAACGACGACAACCTGCCCATCGGCCTGCACCACGGCAGCCTGGCCCGCGACGCCCGCCAGCGGGTCGAGGCCGCGATGGCCGCGGGCGAGCTGCGCGCCGTGGTGGCGACGGGCAGCCTGGATCTGGGCATCGACTGGGGATCGGTGGATCTGGTGATCCAGATCGGCGCGCCCAAGAACGTCAAGCGGCTGGTTCAGCGGATCGGGCGCGCGAACCACCGCTACAACGCGCCCTCGCGCGCCCGGATCGTGCCCGCCAACCGCTTCGAGGTGATCGAATGCGTGGCGGCGTTGGAGGCCGTCCACGAACACGACCTGGACGGAGAGCCGCGCGGTCCCGGACCGCTGGACGTGCTTTGCCAGCATATCCTGCTGACCGCCTGCGCCGGTCCCTTCGACGCAGGCGCGCTGTTCGCCGAGGTGCGCACCGCCGGACCCTATCGCGGCCTGTCCCGCGCGCAGTTCGACGACTGCCTGGATTTCGCGGCGACCGGCGGATACGCGCTGCGGGCCTATGACCGCTGGCAGCGGCTGATGGAACGCGACGGGTTGTGGCGCCTGCGCGACCCCCGCGCGGTGCGCGAGCTGCGCATGAACGTCGGCACCATCGTCGAGGCCGAGATGCTGAAGGTCCGCTTTCGCGGCCGGGGCGGCAATCTCTTGGGCGAAGTCGAGGAGGGCTTTGCCGCCACCCTGGTCAAGGGCGACACCTTTCTGATCGGCGGGCAGACCGTGCGCTACGAAGGCCTGCGCGAACTGGTGGTCGAGGTGACGAAGCAGCCGACCCGCCAGCCCCGGATCGCCGTTTATTCGGGGCTGAAGCTGGCCACGTCCACGCAACTGTCGCACCGGGTGCAGGCGCTGATCGGCGATCCCTCGCGTCACTGGGCGCTGCCGAAGGACACGGCGGACTGGCTGGCCTTGCAGGCGCGCATCAGCACCCTGCCGCGGCCCGGCGTGCTGCTGAGCGAGACTTTCCCGCATCGCGGCCAATGGCACTTCGCGCTGTATGGCTTTGCCGGGCGCCATGCCTTGCAGACGCTGGGCCTCTTGATGACCAAGACGATGGAGGACGCGGGCCTTGGGCCGCTGGGGTTTCTCGCGACCGATTACGCCTTGTGGATCTGGTCGCTGGATCCCGTGACCGATCCCGAACCGCTGCTGGACCGTGACGCCTTGCGCGCGGGCCTGGGCGACTGGCTGGCGGGCAATGCGGTGATGAAGCGCACCTTCAAGAACGTCGCGGTCGTTTCCGGGCTGATCCAGCGTAACATGCCGGGGGGGCGCAAGTCGGGCAAGCAGGCGACCTTTTCCAGCGACATCCTTTACGATACCTTGCGCCGCTATGACCCCGACCACCTGCTGCTGCGGATCACCGCGGACGAGGCGCGGCGGGGCCTTGTCGATTTCGACCGGATCGAGGACATGCTGAACCATTCCCCCCGCCACGATCACCGGATGCTGGACCGCGTGACGCCGCTTGCGGCGCCCCTGCTGCTGGAATTCGGCCGCGTTCCCATCGCGGGCCAGGGCCGCGAACGCCTGGCCGAGGCCGAGGCCGCCGCCCTGATGGCCGAGGCGGGCCTGACGTGAGCTATCCCTTCGACTTCGCGGGCGAAAGGCTCGAGGCGCGGCCCTCGGGCGCGCTTTTCTGGCCTGACCGCCGTTGGCTCGTCGTGGCCGACCTGCACCTGGGCAAGTCCGAGCGCATGGCCCGGCGCGGCGGATCCCTGCTGCCCCCCTACGAGACCCTGGTGACCCTGGACCGGCTGGACTCAGAGATCGCCGCCACCGACCCCGCTGCCGTCATCAGCCTGGGCGACGGCTTCGACGACGATGCCGCGGCCGAAGCGCTGCCCGACCTGCTTTGCGACCGGCTGCGCGCGATGGCCTGGCGGCGGCGCTGGATCTGGATCAGCGGCAATCACGACCCCGCCCCCGTCTGCCCGCGTCTGCCGGGCGAAACCCTGGCCGAACTGGGGGACGGGCCGGTTCTGCGGCACCAGGCGGGGCAGGGGCCGGACATGTCGGGGCATTTCCATCCCTGCGTCCGCCTGGCGGGCGACCGGCGGCGCTGCTTTCTGGTCGGGCGCGACCACCTGATCCTGCCCGCCTTCGGCGCCTATACCGGCGGCCTCGCCATCGACAGCCCGGTGCTGACGGCGCTTGTTCCGCAGGGCCTGGCGATCGCCTGCGGCGCGCGCGCCCTGCCGATCCCCGTGGGCGTTCCGGCGCGCGCCGGGCGGCCTGGCCGCCGCGCATGAAAAAGGCCGGACGCCGCGCGCCCGGCCCCCGGAGCGGGTTCTGTCGATCTCAGAAGCTGAAGTTCACGCCGACCTTGATGTTGTGATGTTCCGGCGTGGCGTTGGTCACGATGGCGGCTTCGCCATCGGCGAACGAAACCTCTTCCTTGCCGAAGTTCCGATACTGCCATTCCGCAAACACCGACAGGTTGTCGCGCACTTTCCGTTCGACGCCGAGGCCCAGCGAATATCCATCCGCCGTATAGCCCTCGGTCATGGACCCGCCCTCTCCGTCGATGGAGGCGGACAGGATGTAGTCGAAGTCTCCGCGCACATAGCCCGCGGATCCGTAGACCAGCGTTTCCGGGTTCACGGCATAGCCGGTCTTGAACCGCAGGCCGGCGATGTGGTTGACCTTGGATTCGATGCCCAGCGTGACGGCGGAACCGTCCACGGTGGCCGAACCGGACTTGTCGTCGCCGATGTCGCCCCCCTCGATAGTCAGTTCGGGGCCGAAAACCCAGTTTCCACGCTGCCAGCGATAGCCCAGTTGCACCCCGGCGTTCAGCCCCTTGACCTTGAGGTCCGTAAGGTCGCGCTCGCTGCCCAGAAAGGCGTCGCCTTTGTAGATTTCGGCGCCCACGGCATCATCGCCGCCAAAGGCGTAACCGATATGCCCGCCCACATAGCCGCCAGCCCAGTCACTGACCGGGGCAGCCTCGATCACCGGGGCCGTCACGACAGGATCCGCGGTCGGGGCGGTATAACCGCCGGCCAGGGCGCCGGATGCGCCCGCGAGACCGCCAAGGGCGCCCGCCGCCAGAAACAGGGTGTGACGCATCAAAGGCTCCTTCATTTCAAAATTTTCAATCGCAACGCGAATCGCGGGACGGGCCAACGCATACCGGCAACATGCCGCTGCGGCAATTGCCGATCCGCCGCCGCCCCAGCCGCCCCCCCGGCGGGCGCGGCAGATCTGCCACAGGATGCGTCAGATATCCAGGTTTTCGACGCTCAGCGCGTTCTGCTGGATGAACTCGCGGCGCGGTTCCACCACGTCGCCCATCAGCTTGGTGAACAGATCCTCGGCCTCGGCCACATCCTCGACCCGGACTTGCAGCATGGTGCGCGCGCCCGGATCCAGCGTGGTTTCCCACAGCTGTTCGGGATTCATCTCGCCCAACCCCTTGTAGCGTTGCAGCGACAGGCCCTTTTCACCTTCAAGGAAGATCGCCTGCAACAGCCCCAGCGGCCCGAAGATCGGCTGGTCGCGGTCCTTGCGCACCAGCCGCGCGCCCCGCGCGTAGACATCCTGCAAGGCCTGGGTCATCTCTCCCAGACGGCGGCTTTCGGCGCTGCGCAGCATCTGGCCGTCCAGGCTGCGGTTTTCCTCCACGCCGCGCAGGGTGCGGGTCAGGCGGATGCCCGCGTCCTGGGTCGGGCGTCCGGTCCAGCCGCGCTCGTATTCCTCGGCAATCATGTCCAGGCGGGCGGCGACCGCATCGGCCGCCCCTTGGGCGTCCGCGTCGATCCGGCCCGGCAGCAGGGCGCCCGCGATCGCCGCCTGCTCGGTGATATGGGGCGGGTAATGCGTCGGATAGGCGCGCAGCAGGCGGCGGGCGACGCGCGCCTCGCCCACCACGCGGGCCAGATCCGCGCCCACGATCTCCTCGCCCGAGGCAAGCTTCAGCACCGCCCCTTCGACCCCCTGCTGGATCAGATAGTCCTCCAGCGCGGCCTCGTCCTTGAGGTAAACCTCGGACCGCCCGCGCGACACCTTGTAGAGCGGCGGCTGCGCGATATACAGGTGGCCCGCGTCGATCAGCTCGGGCATCTGGCGGAAAAAGAACGTGAGCAGCAGCGTGCGGATATGCGCGCCGTCCACGTCGGCGTCCGTCATGATGACGATCTTGTGGTAGCGCAGCTTCGACAGGTTGAACTCGTCCCGCCCGATCCCGGTGCCCAGGGCGGTGATCAGCGTGCCGATCATGTCGGACGACAGCATCCGGTCGAAGCGCGCCCGTTCCACGTTCAGGATCTTGCCCCGCAGCGGCAGCACCGCCTGGTTCTGGCGCGACCGGCCCTGCTTGGCCGACCCGCCCGCGCTGTCTCCCTCGACGATGAACAGTTCCGACAGCGCCGGATCCTTTTCCTGGCAATCGGCCAGCTTGCCGGGCAGCGAGGCCACGTCCATGGCGGTCTTGCGGCGCGTCAGCTCGCGGGCCTTGCGCGCGGCCTCGCGGGCCAGCGCGGCCTCGACGATCTTGCCGACGATCAGCTTGGCCTCGGCGGGGTTTTCCTCGAACCATTCGGCCAGCTTTTCGCCGACCAGGTTCTCGACCGCCGGGCGGACTTCCGAGGAGACCAGCTTGTCCTTGGTCTGGCTGGAGAATTTCGGGTCGGGCACCTTGACCGACAGCACGCAGGTCAGCCCCTCGCGCGCGTCGTCGCCGGTGAAATCGACCTTTTCGCGTTTCGCGATGCCGCTGTCCTGGGCGTATTTGCCGATCACCCGGGTCAGCGCGCCGCGGAAGCCCGCCAGATGGGTGCCGCCGTCGCGCTGCGGAATGTTGTTGGTGAAGGGCAGCACCGTTTCATGGTAGCTGTCGTTCCACCACATCGCGACCTCGACGCCGATGCCGTTGCGCTCGCCGGTCATGAAGATCGGCTCGGGCATCACGGCGGCCTTGGACCGGTCGAGGAACTTCACGAATTCCCGCACGCCGCCTTCGTAGAACAGTTCGGTCTTCTGGACCTCGGCGTGGCGCTCGTCCTCCAGGATGATGCGGACGCCGCTGTTCAGAAAGGCGAGTTCCCGCAGCCGGTTTTCCAGGGTCTTGTAGACGTAATCGAGATTGCTGAAAGTGCCGTCCGGGCGATTGGTCTTGGCCGATGCCAGAAAGCGCACCTCGGTCCCTTTTTCGCCGGGCCCGGCATCGCCCACGACGCGCAGGTGTTCCACCGTGTCGCCATGCTCGAAGCGGGCGTAATGCTCCTTGCCGTTGCGCCAGATGCGCAGTTCCAGCCAGTCCGACAGCGCGTTCACCACCGACACGCCCACCCCGTGCAACCCGCCCGAAACCTTGTAGCTGTTCTGGTCGAACTTGCCGCCCGCGTGCAGCTGGGTCATGATGACCTCGGCCGCCGAAACCCCCTCGGTCGGGTGCAGGTCCACCGGGATGCCGCGGCCGTTGTCGCGGACCGAGACGCTGTTGTCGGCGTGGATTTTCACCTTCACATAGTCCGCGTGACCGGCCAGGGCCTCGTCGATGCCGTTGTCCACCACCTCGTAAACCATGTGATGCAGGCCGGACCCGTCGTCGGTGTCGCCGATATACATTCCGGGCCGCTTCCTGACGGCTTCCAAACCTTTGAGAACCTTGATGGAATCGGCGCCGTATTCGGCGGTCTGCGCGGCGGGTGCGGTCATGGGTGAATGTGTCCTGTTCCTGTCCGCCCGATATAAGCATTCGGCGCGGCAAAGTCACGGGAAAGACGGGATTTTCCGGCGATTTTGGCAGGGTTCAGCCGGCCGTTTCGACGGCTTGCGACACCCCGCCGGTTTTCGTCGCCGACAGGCGCCGCGCGCGGGGGCCGAAGGCCGCGAACAGCTCGGCTCCGGTGCCTGTCAGCAGGCTTTGCGCGGGCAGGGCGGCGATGCGGTCATACAGCGCCGCGCGGCGGTCGGCGTCCAGATGGGCCGCGACCTCGTCCAGCAGCAGCACCACCGGCTGGCCCGCCAGCGCGCGGGCGTTGGCGAGGATCAGCGACAGCAGAAGCGCCTTCTGTTCCCCGGTCGAGGACAGCGCGGCCGGCATGTCCTGCGGCCCCCAATGGGCGCCCAGATCGGCGCGGTGCGGGCCGGTCAGCGTGCGGCCCGCGGCCATGTCGCGCGGGCGCATGGCGGCAAGGCGGCCGGCGATGGAACCCGCCTCGGGGTCGTCGGCCCGGCCTTCGCCGGGCAGCAGCGCCAGGGTGGCGGCGGGAAAGTCGCCGCCCTCCTGCGCGGCCATGATCGCCGTCAGCGCGGCCTGGCGGTTGCGGGTCAGCGCCGCGCCCGCCTCGGCCATCTGCGCCTCCAGCGCGCGGTACCAGCCCCCGTCGCCCACCTGGTCCCTGAGCAGGCGGTTGCGTTCGCGCATCGCCTTGTCATAGGCCAGCGCCAGGTCGGCATGGTCGGGGAACAAGGACAGGGTCACCCGGTCCAGAAAGCGGCGGCGCGCCTCGGGCGGGTCGGACCACAGCCGATCCATGGCCGGCACCAGCCAGAGGATCCGCAAAAGCCGCCCAAGCGCCGTCTGAGCCACCGGCTTGTCGTCAACGGCGACGCTGCGGGGCTGGCCGGGCAGGGCGACGGTCTCGACGGCATGATCGCCAATCGCGGCCCGGATGCGCCAGCCCGCGTCCAGCCCCTGCCGGGCTTGTTCGGAGGCGGGCGCCGCGCGCAACCCGCGCCCCGGCGCCAGCATCGACACGGCTTCCAGGATATTCGTCTTGCCCGACCCGTTGGGACCGAAAACCGCCACGGGCCGTCCGTCCAGGTCCAGATCCAGCCGGGACCAGGACCGGAACTGCGCCAGCGAAAACCGGGTAAGCGTCACACCCGCATCGGCATGACGACATAAACCGCCGTCTGGTCGGACCCTTCCCGGATCAGCGCCGCATCGCCCGAGCCGTTGAACATGAAAACGGCGTTGTCGCGGTCCACCTGGGACGCGATTTCCTGCAAATACTTGGCGTTGAAGCCGATTTCCAGCGGATCGTCACCATAGGCCACGATCAGCTCCTCCTCGGCCGCGCCGGCGTCGGGGGCGTTCACGGACAGAACCAGCCGGTCCTGGTCCAGCGACAGCTTGACCGCGCGCGAGCGTTCGCTGCTGACGGTCGCCACCCGGTCCACGGCGCGGGCGAAGTCGCTGGCGTCCACTTCCAGCTTGCGGGCGTTGTTCAGCGGGATCACGCGCGAATAATCGGGAAAGGTGCCGTCGATCACCTTCGAGGTCAGCGTCAGCGTGGGCGTGGCGAAGCGCACCTTGGTTTCGCTGACGGACACGGCGATGTCGGTGTCGTCGTCGTCCAGCAGCTTGCGCAGTTCCGCGACCGTCTTGCGCGGCACGATCACGCCCGGCATCTCGTCCGCGCCGACCGGCAGGGGCGCGTCGATGCGCGCCAGGCGGTGCCCGTCGGTCGCCACGCAGCGCAGCATGGGCTGGCCGTCGGCCTGGGCCACGTGCATATAGACGCCGTTCAGGTAGTAGCGCGTTTCCTCGGTCGAGATCGCGAACTTGGCCTTGTCGAACAGCCGCCGCAGCACGTCGGCCTTGGCCTTGAAGTTGACGCTGTATTCCGACGACGCCATGACCGGGAAATCCTCGCGCGGCAGCGTGGCCAGGCTGAACGAGGACCGCCCCGCCTGCACCGACAGCCGCCCCGCCGCGTCGTCCGAGCTGATCTGGACCAGCGCGCCGTCGGGCAGCTTTCTCGCGATCTCGTTCAGCATCACGGCGCTGACGGTGGTGGCCCCGGGCCGTTCGACCTGGGCGGGGGCCTGGTCCACCACCTCGGTATCCAGGTCCGTGGCGCGGAAGCTGACGCCCTCGGGCGTGGCCTCGATCAGCACGTTGGCCAGGATCGGGATGGTGTTGCGACGTTCCACAACCGATTGGGCCTGAGACACGGCCTTGACCAGAACGGCGCGCTCGATCGAGAATTTCATCGCTTTTCCCTGTGCCTGCGGCCATCCCGGCCCTTTTGCGGACCTGATTTGTAACCAGCCCTGCGGTGGCTCACAAGCGTTTCGTGCGGTCAGGCTTCCAGCAGGCGCCGCAGCATGTTCACATCCTCGGCCAGGGCGTGATCCTCGATCACCAGTTCCTCGATCTTGCGGATGCCGTGCATGATCGTGGTGTGGTCGCGCCCCCCGAAGCGGCGGCCGATTTCCGGCAGGCTGCGGCTGGTCAGCTGTTTCGACAGATACATGGCGATCTGACGGGGACGGGCGACGTTGCGGGCGCGCTTGGGGCCGATCATGTCGGCCAGGCGGATGTTGTAATGTTCCGCCACGCGGCGCTGGATGTCGTCGATGGAGATCTTGCGGTCGTTCGTGCGCAGGATGTCGGCCAGGCATTCCTGCGCGACCTCCAGCGTGATCTCGCGGCGCAAAAGGCTTGCGTGGGCGAACAGGCGCTGCAACGCGCCTTCCAGCACGCGGACGTTGGTGGTGATGCGATGGGCCAGGAATTCCAGCACGCCCGCGCCGATCTGCAAGTCCGGCTGCTGGGCCCGGAAACCCTCGGTCTTGGATTGCAGGATGCCCAGGCGCAGCTCGTAGGTGGTGGGGTGCAGGTCCACGATCAGCCCGCAGGACAGGCGCGACTTGATGCGTTCCTCGAGGCCCTTGATCTCGGCGGGCGCGCGGTCGGCGGAAATCACGATCTGCTTGCCCTGATCCACCAGGGCGTTGAAGGTGTGGAAGAATTCTTCCTGGGTGCTGTCCTTGCCGGCGATAAACTGCACGTCGTCGACCATCAGCATGTTCACGTTGCGGAACATGCCCTTGAAATCCATGATGGTGCTTTCGCGCAGCGCCTGCACGAAGCGGTACATGAACTGCTCGGCCGAGAGATACAGCACCTGGGCCAGCGGATGGCGGGTCTGATAGTCATGCGCGATGGCGTGCATCAGGTGGGTCTTGCCCAGGCCCACGCCGCCGTAAAGGAACAGCGGGTTGAAGCCCACCGGCCCGCCCTCGGCCACGCGGCGCGCGGCGGCATGGGCCAGCTCGTTGGGCTTGCCGACAACGAAGTTGCCGAAGGTATAGCGCGGATCCAGCGGCGCGCCCAGGTCGGGACGGGCCACGCGGGCGGTGGCGGGGGCGGCGGCCGACCCCGCGGGGCGGGCGGGGCGGGCGGGCGCCGCGGCAGGGCGGGCGCGGCCGGGGGCGGCCTGCGGAACCACGTCAAAGCGCAGCCGTTCGACCGGCTGGCCGTGGCGGCTGAGCACGCCCATGATGTCCTTGGCGAAGTGGCGGTTCACCCAGTCCGAGATGAACCGGGTCGGGCTGGCGAAATGGGCGATGCCGGAGTCCAGCCCGGTCAGCCGCAGGGGCTTGATCCAATGGTTGAAGTTGTTCGGCCCCACGCTTGTTTCCAGCGTGGCGCATGCCTGGCCCCAAAGATCGTCCATCGTTTTGCCCTATCTATCCTGTCCCCAGCCTTCGCCGGATCGCCGGCGAAACAGGATCCGCGACGCGCATCGGGAATGGCAGAGCCGCGCCAACACCCCACCCTGCGGCCCGAAACAGGGCCGCACGACGGGGCTTCCGCCCGGTTCCAGATCCAAGACACGGGTTTCCGAGCATCCGGTGGCAGCCGTCTGCAAGAAACCCGAGGGCAGAAAGAAGCGCCTGTTGCTTCACTGACCCGGCCTGCCGCCTGCGGATCGAAAATCCGCCCTTGGCCGGCCTGTCCCCCAACACAGCGACGTGAATCGCCCCATCAGGTTAGCCATGGCGGCAGACCCGCCGCAACCGAACTATGCGCTTGACAGGATCTTTGCCAAAGCGAATCTGCGAGCCCCTTGACTCAAAAGGAAAGAATCCCGAACGCCTTGATTTGTAGGCATTTTTGCAACATTCGCGGATGCAGAAACGCAAAAACGGGCGCGGATCCGCATCCACGCCCGGTCATGTCCGCCAGCCCCAGGGGCCGCGATTTCAAGGCAATCCGGGCCAAGGCCCGGCTGCGGATCAGGCCGCCGACAGCGCCTTCACGCGGGCCGCCAGGCGCGAGATTTTCCGCGACGCAGTATTCTTGTGGACCACGCCCTTGGTCACGCCGCGCATCAGTTCCGGCTGGGCCGCTTGCAGCGCCGCCTTGGCCGCGTCGGCATTGCCCGAGGCGATGGCTTCTTCCACCTTGCGGATAAAGGTGCGGATGCGCGAACGGCGGGCCTTGTTCACATCGGTGCGGCGCTCGATCTGGCGGGCGCGTTTCTTGGACTGGGGCGTGTTGGCCATGGGTTTATCCTCTTGGTCTTTCAGCGTTTCGGTGGCGCGAAAGACCCAAGGCATCCGCTTTCCGGGGAAAGCAGCCATGATTCTTGCCTAAGCGGGCCCACGCGCATGTAAGCCGGGGCCTATAGGGCAAATGTCCCGCAAAGGAAAGGGGCAATCAGCGGTCGCGGAACTGCGGCTCGCGCTTTTCCAGAAAGGCGGCCATGCCTTCCTTCTGGTCCTCGGTCGAGAACAGCGCCTGGAAATTGCGCCGTTCGAACAGGATGCCCTCGGCCATGGTGGTCTCGTAGGCGCGGTTCACGGCTTCTTTGGCGGCCTTGACCGAGACCTGCGATTTCTCGGCGATCTTGCGGGCGGCAGCCATGGCCTCGGGGATCAGCTTGGCGGCGGGAACCACGCGGCTGACAAGGCCGGACCGCTCGGCCTCGGCCGCGTCCATGAAGCGGCCCGTCAGGTGCATGTCCATGGCCTTGGACTTGCCCACAAAGCGGGTCAGGCGCTGCGTGCCGCCGATGCCCGCGATGACGCCCAGGTTGATCTCGGGCTGGCCGAACTTGGCGGTGTCCGCCGCGATGATGAAGTCGCAGATCATCGCCAGCTCGCAGCCGCCGCCCAGGGCATAGCCGCCGACGGCGGCGATGATGGGCTTGCGGATGCGGGTGATGGCGTCGACGCGGGCGCCGAACAGGTCTTCCTCGTAGGCGTCCACAAAGGTCTTCGTGGACATCTCCTTGATGTCGGCGCCGGCGGCGAAGGCCTTTTCGCTGCCGGTCAGGACCACGCAGCGGACCTTGTCGTTGCGGTCTGCATCCGCCAGGGCGTGGCCCAGTTCCGTGATCAGGGCGGTGTTCAGCGCGTTCAGCGCCTCGGGGCGGTTCAGCCGGATCAGGGCGACGCTGTCCTCGATCTCGACGATGATGGTTTCATAGGCCATGGGCTGCGTTCCCGTTGCGATAGGTTTGCGCCGGACCCTAGCAAAAGCCGAAACGGAAAGCCAATCGGCCTAGCGCTGGCAAGCGGGGCAGTAAAAGCTGGACCGCCCGCCCTGCACGATTCGGCGGATCGTGCCTGAGCAACCCGGCATGGGGCAGGGGGCGCCTTCGCGGTCATAGACGCGGAAGCTGTGCTGGAAATAGCCCAGTTCGCCGCTGGCCTGCCGGTGGTCGCGCAAGCTGGAACCGCCCGCCGCGATGGCCTCGGTCAGCACGTCGCGGACATGGCCCACAAGCGCCGCGATGCGCGCGGCTCCGATGCGCCCCGCCGCCCGGCGCGGGTCGATGCCCGCGCGGTGCAGCGCCTCGGAGACATAGATGTTGCCAAGCCCCGCCACGATCCGCTGGTCCAGAAGCGCCTGCTTGACCGGCACCCTGCGCCCCGCGAAGGCCGCGGCCAGGTAGGCGGGCGTGAAGCCGTCGTCGAAGGGTTCCGGCCCCAGGTGGTCCAGCAAAGGATGCGCGGTTCCCTCGCGGATCAGGTCCACCATGCCGAAGCGGCGGGCGTCGTTGAAGGTGATCGTGCTGCCCCCTGCGGTCACCAGCACCACATGGTCGTGGCGCGGCAGGATCGCCGGGTCGCGGTGGAAATCGCCAAAGGACGCGCCCTGGACCAGCATCCGCCCCGACATGCCCAGATGCATCAGCAGCGTGCCGCCCCGGTCCAGATCGGCCAGCAGGTATTTCGACCGCCGCCGCAGGGCCGTCACCGTGGCCCCCGTCAGCACCTGCACCAGATCGACCGGCAGGGGCCAGCGCAGGTCGGGGCGGCGAACCTCGGCGCGCGCGATGCGTTGGCCCTCCAGGTGCGGCAACAGGCCGCGGCGAACGGTTTCGACTTCGGGCAGTTCTGGCAAGTGTAGGCCTTCCCATCCATTGTGCGTGGGGAACTTCGGGCTTATCTGGCGATGAAACAGCGGATCGGCAAGCGGATGAGCGACAAGAAGCAGACCCATTTCGGTTTCCGGACCGTGGACGAGGATGCCAAGGCCGGGATGGTCCACGGGGTGTTTTCCTCGGTCGCCAGCCGTTACGACCTGATGAACGACCTGATGAGCGCGGGCGTCCACCGGGTCTGGAAAAACGCCATGATGGATTGGCTGGCCCCGCGGAACAACCAGCACTTGCTGGACGTGGCGGGCGGCACGGGCGACATCGCCTTTCGCTTTCTGGACCGCGCGCCGGGCGCCCGCGTGACCGTCTGCGACATGACCGAATCCATGCTGGCCGAAGGCAGGAAGCGCGCCGATGCCGTCGAGAAATCCGACCGGCTGGCCTGGGTCGCGGGCGACGCCATGGCGCTGCCCTTCGCGGATGCCAGCTTCGACCGCTACACGATCAGCTTCGGGATCCGCAACGTCACCCGCATTCCCGACGCCCTGGCCGAGGCCCATCGCGTGCTGAAGCCCGGCGGGCGGCTGATGGTGCTGGAGTTCAGCCAGATCCCGGTGCCCGCGATACAATGGGCCTATGACCGCTACAGCTTCAACGTCATCCCGGCCATGGGCCGGGCGGTGACGGGGGATCGCGACAGCTATCAGTACCTGGTCGAATCGATCCGCAGGTTTCCCGACCAGGACGCCTTTGCCGACATGATCCGCGCGGCGGGCTTCGGGCGCGTCCATTACCGCAACCTGTCCATGGGCATCGCCGCCCTGCATTCGGGCTGGAAGCTTTGAGGGGTCCGCACAACCTGCTGCGCCTGATCCGCACGGGCGCCACCTTCGAGCGCACCGGCGCCATGCGCGCGGTTCTGGACGCGGTCGAGGCCCCGCCCCGGCTGCGCATCGCCGCGCGCGTGCTGGGCTGGCCCTTCCGCTGGATGGGCTATCGCGGCGACCCCGGCCTACCGCCGATCACGCGCGCCATCACCGCGCTTGGGCCTGCCTATATCAAGTTCGGCCAGATCCTTTCGACCCGCGCCGATGTCGTGGGCGTCGAGTTGGCCCAGCAGCTGCGGATGCTGCAAGACCGCCTGCCGCCCTTCCCGACCGGACAGGCGAAGGAGATCATCCAGGCGGACCTGCGCCAGCCCGTCGATCTGCTGTTTTCGGAATTTTCCGAACCCGTGGCGGCGGCCTCCATCGCCCAGGTCCACCGCGCCCGGATCCGCGAAACGGGGCACGAGGTCGCGGTCAAGGTGCTGCGCCCCGGCATCGCCGGCGCCTTCCGCCGCGACATCGACGCGTTCCATTTCGCCGCGGGTATCATCGAGTTCCTGTCGCCCGGCAGCCGCCGCTTGCGCCCGCGCGACGTGGTGCGCCATTTCGAATCCACCGTCACCGCCGAACAGGACATGCGGCTCGAGGCGGCCAATGCCTCGGAATTCGCGGAAAACACCAAGGGCGACGCGGGCTTTGCCATTCCCCATCCCCATTGGCACCTGTCCTCGCGCCGGATCCTGACCTCGGACTGGGCCGAGGGGCTGCCGATGGGCGACCGCGCCGCCCTTGTCGCTGCGGGCCACGACACCAGCCGCATCGCCACGCGGGTGATCCAGCTGTTCCTGCAACACGCCCTGCGCGACGGGTTCTTTCACGCCGACATGCATCACGGCAACCTCAAGGTCGCGGCGAATGGCGACGTGCTGGCCTACGACTTCGGCATCATGGGCGAGATTGACGACTATACCCGCCGCATCTATGCCGAGATCCTTTACGGCTTCATCCAGCGCGATTACCGCCGCGTGGCCCGGGTCCATTTCGAGGCGGGCTATGTCCCCCGCGACCGGGACGAGGCGCAGTTCGCCCGGGCCCTGCGTGCCGTGGGCGAGCCGATCTTCGGCGCCAATGCCAGCAAGATCTCGATGGCGAACCTGCTGGCCTATCTGTTCGAGGTGACGGAACGCTTCGGGATGCAGACTCAGACGCAGCTGATCCTGCTGCAACGCACCATGGTCGTGGTCGAGGGCGTGGCCCGGTCGGTCGATCCGCAGCTGAACATCTGGGACGCGGCCAAGCCCGTGGTGTCGGATTACATCCGGTCGAACATCGGCCCCAAGGCGCTGGCGGGCGACATGGCCCGCGTGGCGCAGACGGTGGGCCGTTACGGTCCCTTGCTGCCGCGGATCGTCGAACAGGCGCTGTGGGAACGCGCCCATCCCGAGGATGCGCGCCCGGTCGCGCCTGTGCTGGTCCGGCGCGGCGCGCCGGTCTGGCTGGCGGTGGTGCTGGCGCTTGGCGCGGGGGCGGCCCTGGGAATGGCGCTGGCGTAGGGGGCCTTGCCGGATCTGTCCCGCGGCAAAGCCGGCAGCGCCTGCCTGCCCCCGACCGATCCCGCGCCGGCCCGGGCAGTCACGGCCGGATTGCAGGGCCGGAACTTGCGGCACCCTTCTTGCGCCGCGGCTTGCGCCTTCGGGCAATCGGTCCGGGCATCCGTCCGCCGGACGGCTGCCTGCCGGAGTTCTGGCGCTAGAAGCACAGGATTTCGGCCTCGGCCTCGGCGCGCTTCAGGTCGGCCACGATGGCGGTCATCTGGGCCATGCTCTTGAACATGCCGGCGCGTTCGCCGGTGGTCTGCTGCATCCGCAGCACGGTCTCGGCCTGCACATAATCGTCATAGGGCAGAACCCCGGCGATCTGGTCGATGGCGCAGGAACAGCGGTCCAGCATGTCGCGGCTTTGCCCGTTGGTGGCCATGCAGGCGAAAACGTATTCGGCCCGCGCACTGGTGGGGTAATCGTTCACCGCCTGCGCCTGGACCGCCCCCGCCCCCAGGACGGTCGCCAGAACGATCGCCCGCAGGGTCATTGCAGCGCCATCCGGTTCAGATAGCCGGGCTGGCCGCCTTGGGTCTCGGCGCGCAATTCGCGGATCGGCTGCTTGGGATCGCCCAGCACGAAGGTCAGCGTCAGGGTCTGGAAGCCCTTCATCCGGGCCGCGTTCGGATCCTGGGCGAAGGGCTGGAAACTGGCAACCGTTCCGTCGCCGCTGCGGTCGATCCGGCCGCCGCCGAAGATCGCCTCCTTGATGCGGTTGCGGATGTAAAAGGGGCTGCCGCCGGTCAGCCGCGCCATGTCGCGGGTGGTCTGTTCCAGAAAGAAGGTCAGCACCGGATCCCCGCCGGAAATCGGGAACGGCCCGATCTGGCGGGTCCGCGTGTCGGTCTTCTGGACCAGTTGCAGGATCGGCTGCCGGTCGGACGGATCCGTCGCCTCGGTCAGGGTCAGGCTGCCCGCGTCGATCGGCAGGAAACCAGGCGTTTCCGGCCCCTCGACATGGACGATCCAGCGCAGATCCCTGCCTTTCAGCGACCAGGGGCCGCGCTCGGCGAAAACGGCGTCTCCGGCCTCGCCCGGCAGAGCGGGGCCGGCGGCCAGCGCGGACAGCCCCAGCCACAAGGCTGCGGCAATGGAACGGTTCATGGTCATCCTCCCAAATGCGGATCCAGATTTGCGCCGCTGCGGCCCGAGAACAAGCCCTGCCGGATGCCTCCTCGGCCTTTGGTCGCAGTTCATGCCAGAAGACCGCCCAGCATCTCGGCCAGTTCCGCCGGGCGGACGGGCTTTTCCATCAGATGCACCTGCATGGCCGCGCAGCTGCGCGCGATCTGCGGATCGCGGTGGGCGGTGATCATCACCGCCGGGATGGCCTGGCCCACCGATCCGCGCAGCGCCCGGATCGCTTCAACCCCGGTGTCGCCGTTTTCCAGGTTGTAATCGGCCAGGATCACGTCGGGCGGGTCGTCGCCCATGGTGGCCAGGGCCTCGGCCGTGCCGCCGGTGACGCGGGCGACCATGCCCAGCCGGTCGCGCAGGATCATCTCGTATCCGCGCCGCATGCCGGGGTCGTTTTCCACCACAAGCGCCACGCGTCCGCGCAGGGGCAGGGACGCCTGGTCGGGCCAGGCGGGCGGAACCGCGGGACCGCGGTTCACAAGGGGCAGGCCCACCCGGAACACGGTGCCGCGCATGGCTTCGGAATCCAGGCGGATCGGATGGTCGAGCTTGGCGCAGGCGCGCCGCACGATGGACAGGCCCAGGCCCATGCCGGGGGTCGCCGCGTCATGGGACAGGCGCTGGAATTCGTCGAAGACGCGGTTGCGGTCCACCGCCGGAATGCCGACGCCCGTGTCGCAGACGCACAGCCAGCACAATTCGCTCCGCTTGCGCGCCCCCACCACCACGCCGCCCTTGTGCGTGTACTTGATCGCGTTCGAGACCAGGTTCTGCGCGATCCGCCGCAGAAAGACCGGATCGCTTTCCACCACCGCCTCGGTGGGGGCGAAGGTCAGCCGCAGCCCCTTGGCCTCGGCCAGGGGGGCGAACTCGACGGCCAGGCGGCGGAACAGATCGCCCAGGGGGACGGGCTGGCGGTGAAATTCGATCCGCTGGCTGTCCAGGCGCGAGATGTCGAGAACCGCGTGCATCAACTGTTCCACCGATTCGAAGGCCCCCGACAGACGGCCGGTCAGTTCCGTCTGAAGTTCGTTCATCGGCGTGTCGGTCAGCATCGACAGAAACAGCCGCGCCGCCGAAAGGGGTTGCAGCAGATCATGGCTGGCCGCGCGCAGAAAGCGGGTCTTGGAGCGGTTCGCCTCCTCGGCCGAGGCGCGGGCCACGGCCAGTTCGCGGTTTCTTTGCGACAGGTCGGCAAGCGCCCGTTCCAGGTCGCGGGTCCGGGCCATCACCTCCTGCTCCAGCGCGACGGCGGCCTGAAACATCGACCAGGCGGAACCGCGCGACTCCTCCAGCCGGTCGATGCGGTCGATCAGCACCTGGTTGATGCGCCGCAGCTTCTCGACCTGGCGTTCGGGCGTGTCGTCTTCACGCAGCATGGGTGGTCGCCGCATCCGCGTTGGGCATGAAGGCCAGGCCCACGAATGTCTGGTTCACATGCATTCCGCTGTGCTGTTCGCCATAGGTGTTGAAGCCCGCCACGCGATAGCGCGCCAGGATTTCGGACATCTGGTCGCGCAGCCCTTCGCGTTCCAGGGCCAGCCTGCGCAGAATGCAGTCAAAGCCCAGAACCATCAGCGGCGGACGGGGCAGGGCGGCCAGGGCCTCGGCGAATCCCTGGGTCATGTCCTCGGCCCGGCCCAGGGTCAGCACGGTGCCGATGTCGATGGACGACATCAGGGACAGCCCGCCATCGCCGGTCTGGGCGCTGATGGCGCGGACATGGTGGTGGCGCCCCACCCGCAGCAGCAGGGGATGACGCGCGAATTCCGTGGGCGTCAGCGCGTCGGGCGCCATGCCGGTCAGGCGGGCGTATTCGGCGGCCGCGGGTTCGGCGTTCAGTTCCAGGATGCGGCGCTTTTCGGGAATCGCGGCGGTCACGACCACGCGGGTGGCGGTCGGGCTGAAATGGGCGAAGGTGACCTCGCTGACGGCAAGATCGGTTTCCACCAGCAGAAAGACGGCGGCGTTGGTGACGACCTTGCCCCCCGCCAGCAGCCAGGTCTGGCGGAAGAACAGCCCGTCGCCCGCCGAGCCGCCCAGCGTCGGAACCGAGGGCAGCGCCGCGTCGATGGTGGCGACCAGCGCGTCTTCCTGCCCGGCCAGCCCGTCGACCAGCAAAAGCCCGAACAGCGACCGCTGCGGATCGGGGCCGAAGCCCGCCTGCAACCGGCGCAGCGCCGCCATCCAGTCCGACACCGGCAGCGCGTCCAGATGCGGCAGCACCAGGGCCGAGGCGCGGAAATGCGAGGCCGGAAACCCGATCGCCACGATGCTGTCGCTGGCATAGCCCGCGGGCCCGATCTCTCCGGCCGACGAACAGCCCGCGACGACGCAGCCCTCGGGCAGGCCCCGGCGCAGCACGGCGTCCAGCGTGGCCAGATCCGGGCCATGCGCGCCAAAGATCAGAACCAGTCCCGGATTGGCTCCGCGCAGGCCGTCCAGCAGGATGCGGCCGGGATCGGCCGCTCCGCGGTCGGCCTGCACGGCCACCGGCCCGGTGGCGCCCTCCTTCGCAGCCGGGCCGGTATTCATCAGCCCGCCTCGAACAGGCGGACCGTGTTGGCAAGCAGCACCGCCTGGGTGCGGCGGCGCGCGTTGATCTTGGACATGATCGCGGTGATGTGGGTCTTCACCGTGGCCTCGGCGATGGACAGGTCGTAGCTGATTTCCTTGTTCGCCTTGCCCTGGCAGATCAGCCGCAGGATCTTCATCTGCTGCGGCGTCAGGGTGGCGAAGCGGCGGGCCAGTTCCGCCTTGGCCGCGTCGTCCGCATCGGCCTGGTCGGGGGCATAGCCTTCGGGGGTGACATGCTCGCCCTCCCACATGCGGCGCAGGCTGTCCACCAGGGCCTCGCGGCTCAGCGACTTGCTGATATAGCCCTGCGCCCCCGCCGCCATCGCGGCGGAAATCATCGCGCCGTCCAGGTCGGCGGAAATCATCGTGATCGGCACGTCGGGCAACTGCCGGCGCAGGGTCACGATGCCTTCGGCCCCGCGCGCGTCGGGCAGGTTCAGGTCCAGGATCACGGCGTCGGGCGCGCCCTGCGCCCGGATCTGCTCGATCGCGGCGCCCAGGCTGCGGGCGGTGCGGACATTCTTCAACCCGAAGCTGATCTTCAGCGTCAGCGCCAGGGCGTCGCACATCAAGGGATGATCATCCACGATCAGGATTTCCCGGACATGATCGGCGCTTTGCCGTGGCGTCTGCGGCGCTTTCGCCTGCATGGCTGCGGCTGTCATCCAAAACCCTCCCTCGCGTGATGGTGCGGTCTCCCCTTCGCACCCTTGCGATCTTAGGACAGTGTTGCCGTAAAGCAAGCCCGCAGCTGCGACCAAAGTCGTGGGTCCGCGCCCTCCGGGCGTCAGGCGGCAGGCTGCCCGGCGATCCAGTCTTTCGCGTCCGTCACGGTGGCATAGCCGAAGGCAAGCCCGCTCATCATCGCGGCATGGACCTGGGCGGCGGGCACGACGGTGCCCTGGAATTCCAGGTCGCGGGTCGCGCAGGCGTCCGAGATCACCGTGGTCCGGTAGCCCAGGTCCGAAGCCGCGCGGGTGGCCGCGTCGATGCACATGTGGCTCATGGCGCCCACGATCACCACCTCGGTGACGCCGTTGTCGTCCAGGATGCGTTGCAGGTCGGTGTCCTTGAAGGCGTTGACCCGGTTCTTGGTCACGACGATCTCGTTTTCCTGGGGCGCCGCGGCGGGGTTGATCTCGGCGCCTTCGCTGCCGGGATGGAAGAACGGGGCCGAGGGGTCGGCGAATTCATGGCGCACATGCACGATCAGGTCGCCCCGCGCCCGGGCGGCGTCCAGCACGGCGCGGGCCTGGGCGGCGGCCTGCTCCATCCCCTCCAGCGGGAATCTGCCGCCGGGGAAATAGTCGTTCTGGATGTCCACGGCGATGGTCGCGCGTCTGGTCATGATGGTGTTCCTATCCGTTGACGGCATCAAAGGTCTGGTCCCAGACATTGCCCTCGGTATCCTCGACATGCACGCGGATCGGCTGGCCGTTGGGACGGTAGGCGAAGCGGAACACCGGATCCTCGCTGACCGAGATCCCGGCCTTCAGCGAGAACAGCAGCTCCTCGCCCTGGCGCACGTCCAGCCGGTCGATGAAATGGGCGGGGATGTTCAGAAGCGTGACCTGATCGCGTTGCAGCCCCGAGAAGTTCGGGTGCCGGATCATCAGCGTGCCGATCTGGCGGCCGTTTTCCTGGCCCGTGCGCCAGCGCATCTGGCCCATGGTCGCCTCGACCGCCGCCATGTCCTTGCCCGCCGGGGCCGAGCAGCCGCCCGAGGCCTTGACGAAGCGGCCCGCCATGACCTGGCTGCCGGTGCCCGTGTCGGCAATGGCGCGCACGCCGGAATAGCTGTCGACGCGGACGCGGAATTCGAAATCCAGCGGCATCATCGCGGCGCCGAAGCTGTATTCGGCGGCGACGGGGGCGGGGTTCTCGTCGATGACAAGGGTGGCCGCCCGGATCGCCGGGGCGCCGTGCGGCTGCGTCAGGCGGATCGGGACGATGGCCGCCTCGTGCGCGCGCATCGGGGCATCCATGTCCAGAACGCCCGCGTCCTGCGGCACATCCGCCGCAAGGCCCAGGACCGATTCCCGCAGGTCGTCCCAGGTGGCCGAGTCTTGCAAAGGGTTGTCCTGCGCCGCGGCGGGTCCGGCCAGCAGCAGCGCGGCAATCAGAAGGCCCTTCATGGCTGTTCTCCTTTCCTCATGCGGCGATAAACGAATCCGGCCGCGCCGGCATCCGCATCGGCATCGTCTTCGGCCCGCGCCACGACATCCGCGTGGATGGGCGACAGCGAACAAACCGGGTCGGTCGCCCGCGCGTCCCCCGCCAGCGCCATGGCCTGACAGCGGCAGCCGCCGAAGTCGATGGCCTTGCGGTCGCAGGACCGGCAGGGCTCGGGCATCCAGGCCGTGCCGCGAAAGGCGTTGAAGCTGTCCGAGTCGCGCCAGATCTCGCCCAGGTCCCGGTCGCGCACGTTCTCGAAGCGCATCCAGGGGATCGACTGCGCGGCGTGGCAGGGCAGCACCGTGCCGTCGGGCGCGACGTTCAGCCCGGTCGAGCCCCACCCCCCCATGCAGGCCTTGGGATAAACGGCGTGGTGGTCCGCGGGAACATAGTCGATGACCATGCGCCCCCGCAGCCGCACCCGCGCGTCGTTCACCACCTGCCGCGCGAAGGCCGCCTGGTCGCGGGTGGGCATCAGCGCGCGGCGGTTGAGATCCGCCCAGCCGTGGAACTGCACGGTGGCGACCTCGATCCGCCGCGCGCCCAAGGTTTCGGCCAGGCCGATCATGTCGGGCAGGCGTTCCAGGTTCTGGCGGTGGACCACGGCGTTGACCGTCAGGGGAAAGCCGATGTCCTTCACCCAACCGGCGAAGGCCATCTTCTTGTCCCAGGATCCGGGATGGCCGCTGATCCGGTCGGCCATGTCGGGCCGGATGCCCTGCAAGGACAGCTGCACGTGATCCACGCCCGCGCGGTCCAGATCCTCCAGCCGCTCGCGGGTGATGCCGATGCCGGAGGTGATCAGGTTCACGTAAAGCCCCGCATCCCGCGCATGGGCCACGATCTGCCCAAGGTCGCGCCGCGCCCCCGGTTCCCCGCCCGAGACGTGGACCTGCAAGACGCCCAGATCGGCGGCCTGGCGGAAGACGCGGCCCCAGTCGTCCGCGGTCAGTTCCGCGTCGGCGCGGGTCAGTTCAACCGGGTTCGAACAATAAGGGCAGGCGAGGGGACAGCGATGCGTCACCTCGGCCAGCAGGGCCATGGGCAGGCCGGGGGTGACGGGGTTGCCGTCCAGGTCGCGGGGCCGGCTTTGCTGGTCCTTCATGGCTGCCCCCTGACAAAGACCATCCGCCGCTCGATCAGCCCGGACAGGAAATCGCGCACGTCGCCCGCGATCTGGTCCTGGGGGGCATTGTAGCGCGCGGCAAGGCCGCTGACGATGGCCGACATGGAGCGCGCGCCGTCCAGTTCCGACAGGATCGCGTCGCCGATGGCGTCCAGCTGCATGGCCCGCTCCGGGGCCTGCAAGACGCGGATGCCGCGCACGCGGTCGTCGGCCAGCCGGACCCCGCGCGGCAGATAGGGGATGTCGTCCGGGCCGATCAGGGGGGCCGGAGGGACAGGAGCCGGAGAGACGGGAGCCGGAGAGACGGTGGCTGGCCGGGCGGGGGCTGGCCGGACGGGGGCTGGCTGGGCGGTCATGGCGCCATTCCTTCTCCGGGCCGCCAGGCGCCGGGGGGGATGTTGCCCTCGACATAGCCGTGCCACAGCGCGTCGAGCTGCGCCCACAGAACATCGGTCTTGAAGACCAGCGCCGCC
The DNA here is from genome assembly GCF_042648745.1 of Paracoccus angustae. Lineage (NCBI taxonomy): Bacteria > Pseudomonadati > Pseudomonadota > Alphaproteobacteria > Rhodobacterales > Paracoccaceae > Paracoccus > Paracoccus angustae. The sequence goes on along the minus strand of NZ_JBHRXY010000002.1, from coordinate 421,928 downwards.
GCCGCCGCATCCTGCTTTTCGCGCGTGTCGGCATGGGTCAGAACGTAATCGAGGCCGAATTTCACGTCCTCGGGCGCCTCGGTCAGGCGTTTCCTGAAATAGGCAAGGCTGCTCTCGTCGGCGAAATCGTAATGCGCTAGAAGCCCCTCGATCCGCTGGGCGTGGATCCGGGGCGCGAACAGTTCGGTCAGGCTGGCCGCCACCGCGTCCAGCAAGGGCATGTCGCGCACGAAGCGGACATAGGCATCCACCGCGAACCGGGTGGCGGGCATGATCCCCACGCCCGAGGCGACGTAATCCGGGTCCAGCCCCACGGCCTGCGCCAGGGCCAGCCAGCGGCGGATGCCGCCGCCTTCGGCAACGGTGCCGTCGTGATCCTCGATCCGCTTGCGCCAATGGCGGCGCAGGTCGGGATCCTCCACCCGCGACATGAAGGCCGCGTCCTTCATGGGGATGCGGGACTGGTACATCCAGCGGTTGACGACCCAGGCCCGAACTTCGTCGGGGGTGCAGTATCCGCCGTGCAGCCGTTCGTGGAACGGATGGCGGTCGTGGTAACGTTCGGCCCCGATGGCGCGCAGCCGGGCCTCGAAACCGTCGCGCGATTGGGGCCGGTCCTGCCCCGATTCTGGAAAGGCGTCCTTCACAGCGTGATCTCCATTCCGTCGCGGCCGATCTGCCAGCCGCTGGCTTCTGCGTCGCGCGTCTGGCGGCTGGCCGGATCGGTCAGCGGGTTCGAATTGTTCATGTGGACGAAGACCCGCCGCCCGACGGGCACGTCCCGCAGCGCGGCCAGGCTGTCCACCACCGGCATGTGGCCCATGCGCCGCCCGGTCTTCTGGCCCAGGCCCATGCGGATCATCTCGTTGTCCTCCCACAGGGTGCCGTCGAACATCAGCAGGTCGGCCCCGGCGATCCTTTGGGTCAGCCAGTCCGGCAAGTCGGCGCAACCCGGCACATACAGCGCCCGCCGCCCGTTCGCCGCCAGTTCGACCCCCACGGTCGTTTCGCCCACCAGGCCCGTCTCGACCACGGCGCCTTCCTGATAAAGCGGCACCTTGCCCGGCACCGCGAACAGCGTGGCACTCAGCCCCGGCGCCAGGTTCACCGTCCGGTCCAGGGCCACGGTCCGACGCGGCACCAGATCCTCGCGCAGCGCCGCCAGCATCGGGTTGGCGGCCAGAACCTCGTGAATGGCGGGCGTGGCGTAAAGCGCGAAAGCCTGGGATTCGCGCAGGGTCAGCAGTCCCGCCACATGGTCGATGTCGCCGTTCGTGACCAGAACCGAATGCAAGGGCATGTCGCGCAGCCCCGTCGGATGCAGCGCAGGCGTGGCCGCCAGTTGCGCGCGGATGTCGGGCGAGGCGTTCAGGATCGCCCAGGCCCGCCCGTCCGCGCTGACCGCGACCGAGCTTTGCGTCAGCGCCGGGATGCGTCCGGCCCGGGCGGCGTTGCAGTTGCCGCAGCCGCAGTTCCATTGCGGCAGGCCCCCGCCCGCCGCCGCGCCCAGCACGATGATCCGCATGATCCCCCTGATGAAAAGACCCCGTCCGATCGCGTCGGACGGGGCCGTTCATGATGCCTGAAGCGGACGCCTCAGAACAGGACCGGTTCGTCCTCGGCCGGGGCGTACATGTTGATTTCCATGCCGCAGGCGATTTCTTTCAGGGTGGGTTTCGTCCAAGCCATGCATTTCCTCCAAATCCACGGCCGCCATCGAGGCGACTGCTTGTCATGTTAGAACAGAGACAACGCGATTCAACACGACTAAGGTCGCAGATGACGGAAAGTTAAACGCCTTGCGGCCTTCTCCGGGAAGATATGGCAATGTTCTTCGCCGTTTTATCCGCCTGCCTGCCGGCAGAGGTTCCCGCCTGCGGACCCGTGACCCTGGTCGGTCGGCCCTTTCCCAGCATGGAGCAATGCGCCGCCGAGGCACCGCGAATCGCGGAAGACTGGCTGGCGGACCGTTCCCCGCTGACCCGGGGCGGCTTGTCCTGCCTGCCCTTGTCCGGGCTTGCCGCCCTGCCGGTCGAAACGCCGGCCCCGGGCATCCATGTCCATCTGGGCCAGGTCGCGCAGTTCGAGGACAGCCCGGACGGCTGGATCGCCAATCTGGGCTTCATCATCGGCCGGGACAGCATCGCGGTGATCGACGCGGGCGCCTCGCGCCAGCAGGGCCAGGCGCTGTTCGCGGCCATCCGGGCCGTCAGCGACAAGCCGATCAGCCATCTGATCGTCACCCACATGCATCCCGACCACGCCTTCGGGGCCGAAGTGTTCCGCGAGGCGGGCGCCGCCATCGTCGGCCATGAACGGCTGGCCGATGCCTTGCAGGCGCGCGGGCCGACCTATCTGGACAACCTGACCCGGCTTTACGGGCCGGGGCCGATGATCGGCACGCGGGTGGTGCTGCCGGACAGCGCCGTCGTGGGCAGTCTGGACATCGACCTGGGCGGGCGCGTCCTGACGCTGACGGCCGCCGGCCCCGCCCACAGCGACAACGACCTGACCGTGCTGGACAGGGCCACCGGCACGCTGTTCGCGGGCGATCTGGTGTTTCGCGGCCTCACCCCGGTGGTCGATGGTTCCCTGACCGGCTGGATCGGCTGGATGGACGGCGCGCGGGACGGCGGTCCCGTTGTGCCCGGCCACGGCCCGGTGGCCCGGGACTGGCAGGAGGCCGTCGGCGCGCAGCGCGATTTCCTGGCCGCGCTGGACCGCGCCACCCGCGACGCCCTGGACGCCGGGTTGCCCCTGTCCCAGGCGGTTCCCGCCATCGTCGATGCCCTGCAACCCTTCGGGGGGGATTGGGCTTCCTTTCCCGAGACCGCCGCGCGCGACGCGACGGCCGCCTACAAGGAGCTGGAGTGGGAGTGAGAATTGACACAACCGCCGCTTTCAAGTGACGATCATGTCAAAGCCTCGCGCATCGGTCGCGGGCACAGGGAGAGAGGAAAGACGTGAAACGATCATTCTACATCACCGTGGCCACGGCCGCGCTGCTGGCCGGGGGCGCCCAAGCGCAACTGGTCATCGAAAAAGGCAGCGACGACCGGATCAACTGGAAGAGCCTGGAGGATTTCGGCGCGGCCCATGCCGATCTCCAGGGGCAGAGCGTGACGATCCTGGCGCCCTGGATGGGGGCCGATCAGGAACTGTTCACCTCCATCGCCGCCTATTTCGAGGACGCGACGGGCGCAACGGTGAACTATTCCGGCTCGACCAGCTTCGAGCAGCAGATCGTCATCGACAGCGAGGCCGGATCGCCCCCCGACATCGGCGTGCTGCCGCAGCCGGGCTTGGCCGCCGAACTGGCCGCAAAGGGATACCTCAAGGATCTGGGCCAGGAGACCGCCCAATGGGTGCGCGACAATTACGCGGCGGGCGACAGCTGGGCCGCGCTTGGCACCTATGAGGGCGCGGACGGGGCCGAAGGGATGTTCGCCTTTCCCTACAAGGCCGACGTGAAGTCGCTGGTCTGGTACGTGCCCGAGAACTTCGAGGACGCGGGCTACGAGATCCCCGAAACCTACGAGGATCTGAAGGCGCTGACCGAACAGATCGCCGCCGACGGGGAAACCCCCTGGTGCATCGGCCTGGCGTCCGGGGGCGCGACCGGATGGCCCGCGACCGATTGGGTCGAGGATCTGATGCTGCGCCTGAACAGCCCCGAGGATTACGACGCCTGGACCACCAACGCGCTGGCCTTCAACGATCCCAAGGTCGTCAAGGCCATCGAGGAATTCGGCTGGTTCGCCAAGAACGACGATTTCGTGGCAGGGGGCGCGGCCTCGGTCGCCTCGAACGACTTCCGCGAAAGCCCCGCCGGTCTGTTCGAAAGCCCCCCGGGCTGCTACATGCACCGGCAGGCGAGCTTTATCCCCTCGTTCTTCCCCGAAGGCACGGTCGAGGGCGAGGATTACGATTTCTTCTATTTTCCCGCCCCTGCCGACGGCAGCCTGGGCCAGCCGGTGCTGGGCGGCGGCACGCTGTTCGGGATTTTCACCGACAATCCCGTGGCCATGGCTTTTATCGAGTTCCTGAAGACGCCCGCGGCCCACGAGTTGTGGATGGCGCAGTCGGGCTTCACCACGCCTTACACCGCCGTCAACATGGACGCCTATGCCGGCGAGACGCAGCGCAAGATGGGCCAGATCCTGCTGGACGCGACCACCTTCCGCTTTGACGGGTCGGATCTGATGCCCGGCGCGGTGGGCGCGGGGGCCTTCTGGACGGGCATGGTCGATTTCGTGGGCGGGGCTTCCGCGCAGGATGTCGCGGACCGCATCCAGCAGACCTGGGCCACGCTGAAGTAACGCCTTGGGCGCGGCGGTCCGCCGCCGCGCCGCGTCACGGGTTCACGGGGGGGTTTCGGCATGGAACTGTTCTGGCTGGCCGTCAGCACGATCGCCATCGGCGTTTTCGGCTGCGTGGCCTGGTTTTGGGGATCGAACTGGATCCTGGACCGCATCTATCCTCCGCGCGGGCCGAATGCCGGGGACAACATCCGCAAGGCCAACCAGATCCGGCCCTGGCTGTTTATGGGTCCCGCGATCCTGTTTCTGGGCGTTTATCTGGTTTACCCGATCTTCGACAGCCTGTGGCGCTCGGTCCACAACGCGCGCGGCACCGATTTCGTGGGCGGCTCGAACTATGCCTGGCTTCTGGGCGACGGCAAGTTCCGCGAATCCATGCGCAACAACCTGGTCTGGCTGCTGGTGGTGCCCGCGCTGTCCACGCTGTTCGGGCTGATCGCCGCGCAGCTGACCGACCGGCTGAAATGGGGCAATATCGGCAAGTCGCTGATCTTCATGCCCATGGCCATCAGCTTCGTGGGCGCGGGGGTGATCTGGAAGTTCATCTACGAATACCGCGAGCCGGGCGAAAACCAGATCGGGCTGCTGAACGCCATCGTGCAGGCGTTCGGCGGCGAGCCGCAGCTGTGGCTGACGCTGATCCCCTGGAACAACTTCTTCCTGATGATCGTGCTGGTCTGGATCCAGACCGGATTCGCCATGGTGATCCTGTCCGCCGCCCTGCGCGGCATCCCCGAGGAAACCATCGAAGCCGCGATCCTGGACGGCGCCTCTGCCTGGCAGGTGTTCTTCAAGATCAAGGTGCCGCAGATCATGGGCACCATCGCGGTGGTCTGGACCACCATCACCATTGTCGTGCTCAAGGTCTTCGACATCGTGTTCGTGATGACCAACGGGCAGTGGGGCACGCAGGTGCTGGCGAACCTGATGTATGACTGGATGTTCCGCGGCACGCCCGATTACGGACGCGGATCGGCCATCGCCATCATCCTGATGATCCTGGTCACGCCCATCATGATCTGGAACATCGTGAACGCCCGGCGGGAGGTGCGGTGATGGAGGGCATGGCCGGACAAAAGTCGAGCCTGACCTGGGCCGTGAACATCGCGGCCTTTCTGCTGGTGCTGCTGTGGACGATCCCGACGGTGGGGCTGCTGGTCTCGTCCTTCCGCGACCGCGAGCAGATCCTGACCTCGGGCTGGTGGCAGTCCTTTTCGCCGCAAGAGGCGACGGGTTTCGTGCGCACCGGCACGGGCGAGGATGCGGTGCAGCAAGACGGGCTTTACGTGATCGAGGGCAATGTGCTGTCCGAAGGCCAGACCCTGATCGGCTGGGGCACCCGAGCCCGCGAACCCGCAGCCTTTGCCCCCGGCGAGACGGCCGAGATCGGCGACGGCTGGCAGGTCACGGTGGCGGAGGACGGCACCTACCGCATGACCTCGCCCGCCCCCTTCGAGATGCGGCGGGGCGAGCGGATCTTCGTTACGACCGGCGCGCCCGCCCGGCTGACGACCGAGAACTACAACCGCGTGCTGACCGCCGAGGGCCTGGGCCGCGCCTTCATGAACACCCTGACCGTGACCATTCCGGCAACCGTGATCCCGATCCTGATCGCGGCCTTTGCGGCCTATGCCCTGGCCTGGATGGAATTTCCGGGCCGCGCCCTGCTGACCGCCGCCGTGGTGGGCCTGCTGGTCGTGCCCTTGCAGGTGGCGTTGATCCCGCTTTTGCGCCTGCACAACGATCTGGGCATCGGCAAGGGATACCTGGGGATCTGGCTGGCCCACACCGGCTTCGGCCTGCCCCTGGCGATCTATCTGTTGCGCAACTACATGGTCGGCCTGCCGCGCGAGGTGATCGAGAGCGCCCGCGTGGACGGCGCCACCGAGTTCCAGATCTTCCGCAGGATCATCCTGCCGCTGTCCTTTCCGGCGCTGGCCTCGTTTGCGATCTTTCAGTTCCTTTGGGTCTGGAACGACCTGCTTGTCGCCACCGTTTTTCTTGGCAATACACGCGAACAGCTGGTCATGACCGGCGTCCTGCGCGAGCTGATGGGATCAAAGGGCGGCGAATGGGAAATCCTCGCCACTTCGGCCTTCATCTCGATCGCGGTTCCGCTGGCCGTGTTCTTCGCGATGCAGAAATATCTGGTCCGCGGCCTTCTGGCCGGGTCCGTGAAAGGTGGATGAGACTTGACCGCAACGGCAATCGACTGGTGGAAGGGTGGAGTCATCTATCAGATCTATCCGCGCAGTTTCCAGGACACGACCGGCGACGGCATCGGCGATCTTGCGGGCATCACGCAGCGCCTGCCCTATGTGGCCTCGCTGGGGGTGGACGCGGTCTGGATCTCGCCCTTCTTCACCTCGCCCATGAAGGATTTCGGCTATGATGTCAGCGATTACCGCGGCATCGAGCCGCTGTTCGGCAGGATGGAGGATTTCGACGTTCTGATCGAACGGGCCCATGATCTGGGCCTGAAGGTGATGATCGACCTGGTGATGTCGCATACCTCGGACCGCCATCCCTGGTTCGCGGAAAGCCGCGCCAGCCGGGACAACCCGCGCGCCGGCTGGTATGTCTGGGCCGATCCCAAGCCCGACGGGACGCCGCCCAACAACTGGCTGTCGATCTTCGGCGGCCCCGCCTGGCAATGGGACGCCCGGCGCGAACAGTATTACCTCCACAATTTCCTGGCCTCGCAGCCCGATCTGAACTTCCACAATCCCGATGTGCAGGACGAGCTGCTGGACATGGCGCGGTTCTGGCTGGACAAGGGGGTGGACGGCTTCCGCCTGGATACCGTCAACTTCTATTTCCACGACGCGCAGCTGCGCGACAACCCGCCCCTGCCCAGGGAGCAGCGCAAGGCCGACACCGCGCCCGCGGTGAATCCCTACAACCACCAGAGCCACCGCTTCGACAAGTCGCAGCCCCAGAACATCGCCTTTCTGGAACGTTTCGCGGCGCTTCTGAGCGGCTACGGCGCCGCCGTGATCGGCGAGATCGGCGACAGCGAGCGCGCGCTGGAACTGCTCGAGGAATATACCGGCGTCGCGGGCCGGATGCAGATGTCCTATGTCTTCGACTTCCTGTCCGGCAGCGACCTGGCCGCGGCCCGGATCAGCCAGGTCTTCGAGGCGCTGCATGCGGTGGCGCCCAATTCCTGGCCATGCTGGGCCATGTCGAACCACGATGTCGTTCGCCACATCAGCCGCTGGAACCTGTCCGACCAGGCCGCCAAGGCCTATGCCACGGTGCTGCTGTGCCTGAAGGGGTCCGTCTGCCTGTACCAGGGCGAAGAACTGGGCCTGCCGGAAGCCGACATCGCCTTCGAAGACCTCCAGGATCCCTACGGCAAGGAGTTCTGGCCCGAGTTCAAGGGCCGCGACGGCTGCCGCACGCCGATGGTCTGGGACATGGGCGTCAACGGCGGCTTCTCGACCGCACGACCCTGGCTGCCGATCCCTCATGCGCATCTGCAACGCACCGTGGTCGCGCAGGAAGCCGACGCCCAGTCGGTGCTGCACCATTACCGCTGGGCCATCGGCCTGCGCCGCAAGCATTCGGCGCTGCGGGGCGGGGACATGACCGACATCCGGGCCGAGGGTCCGGTGCTGACCTTCAACCGGGCCGATGACCAGCAGACGCTGCATATCCGCGCCAACCTGTCGGCTGACGAGGCGGGGGGCCTTCGTCCCTGGCAGGTCCAGATCATCGAGGGATAGGGTTCACAAGGGAGGACGCCGATGGCCGATCTGACACTGAGAGATGTCGCCAAATCCTATGGCGACGTGCATGTCCTGCGGAACATCGACCTCGACATCCGGTCGGGCGAGTTCATCGTCTTCGTCGGCCCCTCGGGCTGCGGGAAATCCACCCTTCTGCGCATGATCGCCGGGCTGGAGCGGATCAGCGCCGGCACGCTGGAGATCGACGGGCAACGGATGAACGACATCCCGCCCTCCCAGCGGGGCATCGCCATGGTGTTCCAGTCCTATGCGCTGTATCCGCACATGACGGTGCGCGACAACATGGCCTTTGCGCTGAAGATCGCGGGCAAGTCGCGCGCCGAGGTGCAGGAGGCCACCGACCGCGCGGGCCGGATGCTGCAATTGACCCCCTATCTGGACCGCCTGCCCAAGGCCCTGTCGGGCGGGCAGCGCCAGCGCGTCGCCATCGGCCGGGCCATCGTGCGCGACCCCAAGGTTTATCTGTTCGACGAGCCCTTGTCGAACCTGGACGCCGCGCTGCGCGTGGCCACCCGGATCGAGATCGCGCAGCTCAAGGCCGCGATGCCCGACCGCACGATGATCTACGTCACCCACGACCAGACCGAGGCGATGACCCTTGCCGACCGCATCGTCGTGCTGGCGGGCGGCGGCATCGCCCAGGTCGGCGCGCCGCTGGAGCTTTACGAACGGCCCGTCAACGAATTCGTGGCACAGTTCATCGGCAGCCCGGCCATGAACCTGCTGCCCGGCCGCGTGGCGGGCATAGGCGCCACCACCACCGTGCAGCTTGACGGCGGCGACACCGCGCTTGTGGCGATCCCCACCCGCCCGGGCGACGAGGGGATGCGCGTCAGCCTGGGCGTCCGCCCCGAGGACATGCGCGAAACCGACGGATCCGCGCTGTTCGAAGGCGCCGTCGATCTGACCGAGGCCCTGGGCGAGGTGACGCTGCTTTACTTCGGCACGGGCGGCGAGACCGCCCCCGTCATCGCCAAGCTGCCCGGCATCCATCCCGGCCTGACCGGCAGAACCGTGCGCCTGACCGCCGATCCGGCGGCGCTGCACCTGTTCCACGACGGCAGGTCGCTGCTGTATCGCGACGGCGTGGATCTGCCGCCATACCAGCCGCGCGCGACGGCAGGGACGGCGGCGGGGGCGGGGGCAGGGGCGGGGGCGCATCTTCCGGCCTGAAGGAACGGCCGGCGGTTTGCGCAAGGCGCATGGCCGGCCTTCCGAAATTTCCGGGAACCATGGGCGGCCGTTCCGGTTCGGGTTGCGAAGGGGGCAGGCATGCGCATCATCATCACGTTGGTTTTCGCCGTCATCGGGGCCGTTCTTCTGGCCGGAGGCGTTTATCTTGCGACCTTGGGCGGAAGCCCCTTTATCGCCTTTTCGGGCGCGGCGCTGCTGCTTGTGGCGGTGCTGGCGGCCGCCCGAAGCCCCTATTCCCGGTGGATCTACGCGGCCTTTCTGATCGCCCTGGCGGTCTGGTCCTGGCGCGAGTCCGGCTATGACTGGTGGGCGCTGGCGTCGCGGATGGGGATGTTCCTGATCCTGGGCCTGCTGCTTCTGCTGCCCATCGGCGCCCCGCGCGACCGGCCCGGCCGGATCGCCCTGTTCGCCGTCACCGCCATTGCCGGCATCGCCCTGCTGGGCAGCCTTGCCACCGACCCGCACGAGATCCGGGGCGCGCTTCCCGACCGGATCGTCAATCCCGACCCCGCCATGGGCCCGCCCGGCGGCCCGGACGACTGGCTGGCTTATGGGCGCACCAGCTTCGGGCAGCGGTTCTCTCCGCTGGACCAGATCACCGCCGAAAACGTGGGCGCGCTGGAAACCGCCTGGACCTACCGGACCGGCGACATGCGCCTGCCCGAGGACACCGACGAGACGACCTATCAGGCGACCCCCATCAAGGTGGGCAACACGCTGTATCTGTGCACCCCGCACAACTGGCTGGTGGCGCTGGACGCCGATACCGGGGCCGAACGCTGGGTCTACAAGGCGGCCATCGGCCCGCTGGGCCAGCGGCAGCATCAGACCTGCCGGGGCGTCAGCTACTGGCCGGGCGAAGGGGCCGCGGCCACCGCGTCCGCCGCGGCGCCCGAACCCGTGGTGCTGCCCGCCTCGACCGACCATCCGCAAAGCCCCGCCGTCAGCGCCGATGCGCAATCCTCGGGGCCCTGCACCGACCGCATCTTCATGCCGACCTCGGACGCGCACATGCTGGCGCTGAACCCGCAGACCGGGCAGCTGTGCAGCGATTTCGCCGACAACGGCGCGCTGAACCTGATCCACAACATGCCCTTCCGGCAGGCGGGCTTCTATTACTCCACCTCGCCCCCGGTGATCGTGGGCAATGCCCTGATCGTGGGCGGGGCGGTGAACGACAATTACGACGTGAACGCGCCGTCGGGCGTGATCCGCGCCTATGACGTGCGCGACGGGCGGCTGCTGTGGAACTGGGATTCGGGCAATCCCGACGCCACCGCGCCCTTTGACGTGACCGACCCGACGCAGACCTATACGCCGTCCTCGCCCAACAGCTGGGCGCCCTTGTCGGCGGATCCCGCGCTTGGGCTGGTTTATGTGCCCATGGGCAACCGCACGCCCGATCAGCTGGGCATGTTCCGCAACGAGGCCGAGGAAACCTATTCCAGTTCCGTGGTGGCGCTGGACGCGGCGACCGGGCAGGCCCGCTGGGTCCGGCAGTTCGTCCATCACGACCTGTGGGACATGGACACGCCCGCGCAGCCCACGCTGCTGGATCTGGACATGCCGGAGGGCCGGGTGCCCGCCCTGGTGGTGCCCACCAAGCAGGGCGACGTTTATGTGCTGAACCGCCAGACGGGCGAGCCGATCCTGCCCGTCACCGAACGCCCCGCCCCCCAGGGCACCATCCCCGAGGATTTCGCGGCCCCCACGCAGCCCGTTTCGGCGTTGTCCTTTGAACCGGAGCCGCTGACCGAACAGAAGATGTGGGGCGCGACGCTGATCGACCAGATGCTGTGCCGGATCGAGTTCCGCAAGCTGCGCTACGAAGGCCGCTACACGCCCCCGTCCTTGCAGGGCACGATCGTTCACCCCGGCAATTTCGGCGTCTTCAACTGGGGCGGCATCGCCGTCGATCCGCGCCGCCAGGTGATGTTCGGGATGCCGCTGCAACTGGCCTTCACCTCGCGCCTGGTGCCTGCCGAACAGGCCGAGGGCCGCGCCACCAATTCCGGTGAACAGGGCCTCAATTCCAATGCCGGGGCGCCCTACGCGGTCGAGATGGGGCCGTTCCTGTCGCCCTTGGGGGTGCCCTGCCAGCAGCCGCCCTGGGGTTTCGTCGCGGGCGCCGACCTGCGCACCGGAGAGATCGCCTGGAAGCGCCGCAACGGCACGACCATGGACATGACGCCGCTGCCCTTGCCGCTGCCCCTGGGAATGCCGGGCATCGGCGGGCCGGTGATCACCGGATCGGGCGTGGTCTTCATGGCGGCCGCGGTGGACAACTACCTGCGGGCCTACGACTTGACCACGGGCCGCGAATTGTGGCGCGGGCGGCTGCCCGCGGGCGGACAGGCCACGCCCATGACCTATCTGGACAGCCAGGGCCGGCAGACGGTGGTGCTGGTCGCGGGGGGGCACGGGTCCATCGGCACCGACCTGGGCGATCACGTGCTGGCCTGGCGCCTGCCTGCGGCCACCGGCAATTAACGCTTGGCCGGATCGCGTTCCTGCGTGTTATAGTGCCCGCTACCGACCGAGGAGGAGCCGGCCCGGTATGCGTCACGCCGATCACGTCGCCCGGACATCGCAGTCCAGTTCCGAAACCTCGGCCCTTGCCGCGTCCTGGCGGCGGTCGCTGCTGAAGCACGGGCTGGACCCGTCCGACGCGCGCCGCCCCGAGCGCCTGACCCTGGCCGAACTGGCCCGCCGCAGGCAGGCGATGGAGCATTTCCTGCGCGTGGCCGGACCGCAACTGGACCAGCTGTTCGGCCTGGTGGGCTTGTCGGGCTGCAATGTCCTGCTGACCGATGCGGAGGGCGTGGTGCTGGACCAGCGGGTGAATGCGGCCGATGCCGAACAGTTCCGGGACTGGGGCTTGTGGCAGGGCGCCGACTGGTCCGAGGCCGTGCAGGGCACCAACGGCATCGGCACCTGCCTGGCCGAGGGGCGGCCCATCACGATCCACCGCGGCGAACATTTCCACACCCGCAACACCGCCATGTCCTGCATGGACGCGCCGATCTGGGGACCGGACGGGCGGCTGCTGGCGGCGCTGGATGTCAGCAGCGCGCGGGCCGACCAGACCGAACGCTACAACCGTCTGATCTCGGCCCAGGTGGCGCAGACCGCCCGCGCCATCGAAACGGTGTTCTTCCGCGCCAGCTATCCCGGCGCCCGGATCGTCGCGCCCGGCGATTCGGTCGATGCGGCGGTCCTGCTGGCCGTGGACACGGACGATCTGGCCATCGGCGCGACCCGCGCGGCGCGCCGCGTCCTGGGGCTGGAGCGCGAAGGCGCGATCCGCCCGCGCCCGGCCGCCGACCTTTTGGGCCGGGACGACGACCTGACGGGCTTCGACAAGGCCGAACGCGCCGCCGTGGCCCGCGCCCTGGCGCGGGCCGACGGCAACGTGTCCGCCGCCGCGCGCGCCCTGGGGGTGGGGCGGGCCACGCTTTACCGCCGCATGGCAAGGCTGGGGCTGACCGAAAGATCCGGCTGACTGTCTCATCCGTGAGACAGGGCCGCGGCTGCGGCGCGGGGTCGGCGGTTGCATCGAATCGCGCAGCCGCCAAGCTGTCATCCATACCCGGAGAGGGAGAGACTCCGGGCCAAATCCGAGAGGAGGAAACGATGCCGAACGACCAGACGCACGAATTCCGCGGCGTGGGCGTGATGCCCTTTGCCAAGCGTTACGACAACTTCATCGGCGGACAGTGGACCGCGCCGAAGTCGGGCCGCTATTTCACCAACACCACCCCCATCACCGGCGCCGAAATCGGCGAGATCGCCCGGTCGAACGCCGACGACATCGAAGCGGCGCTTGATGCCGCCCACGCCGCCAAGGACAAGTGGGGCCAGACCTCGGCCGCGGAACGGTCCTTGATCCTGCTGCGCATCGCCGACCGGATGGAACAGAACCTGGAACTGCTGGCGACCGCGGAAACCTGGGACAACGGCAAGCCGATCCGCGAAACCATGGCCGCCGACCTGCCGCTGGGCATTGACCATTTCCGCTATTTCGCGGGCGTGCTGCGCGCGCAGGAAGGCGGGATTTCGGAAATCGACCACGACACCGTCGCCTATCATTTCCACGAACCCCTGGGCGTGGTGGGCCAGATCATCCCGTGGAATTTTCCGCTGCTGATGGCGGTGTGGAAGCTGGCGCCCGCCCTGGCCGCGGGCAACTGCGTGGTGCTGAAACCGGCCGAGCAGACCCCCGCCAGCATCATGGTCTTCGTGGACCTGATCGCCGACCTGCTGCCGCCGGGCGTGCTGAACGTCGTCAACGGCTTCGGGCTGGAGGCGGGCAAGCCGCTGGCCAGCAATCCGCGCATCGCCAAGATCGCCTTTACCGGGGAAACCACCACCGGGCGGCTGATCATGCAATACGCGTCCGAAAACCTGATCCCGGTGACGCTGGAACTGGGCGGCAAGTCCCCCAACGTCTTCTTCGAGGATGTGGTCCGCGAAGACGACGATTTCTTCGACAAGGCCATCGAGGGCTTCGTGATGTTCGCGCTGAACCAGGGCGAGGTCTGCACCTGCCCGTCGCGCGCGCTGATCCAGGAATCGATCTATGACCGGTTCATGGAACGCGCGCTCAAGCGCGTCGAGGCGATCAAGGGGGGCGACCCGCGCGATGCCGCCACCATGATCGGCGCCCAGGCCTCGTCGGAACAAAAGGAAAAGATCCTGTCCTATTTCGACATCGGCCGCAAGGAAGGCGCCGAGGTGCTGATCGGCGGCGAGGCGGCCGACCACGGCGGCGAACTGTCGGGCGGATACTACATCAAGCCGACGGTGTTCCGCGGCAACAACAAGATGCGCATCTTCCAGGAGGAAATCTTCGGCCCCGTTGTGTCCGTCACCACCTTCAAGGACAGGGACGAGGCGCTGTCGATCGCCAACGACACGCTTTACGGCCTGGGCGCGGGCATCTGGTCGCGCGAGGCCAACACCTGCTACCGCTTCGGCCGCGCGATCAAGGCGGGCCGGGTCTGGACCAATTGCTATCACGCCTATCCGGCCCATGCGGCCTTTGGCGGCTACAAGCAGTCGGGCATCGGCCGCGAGAACCACAAGATGATGCTGGATCATTACCAGCAGACCAAGAACATGCTGGTCAGCTACAGCCCGAAGAAGCTCGGCTTCTTCTGAAACGGGCGGGCCGGGGCGAACCCGGCCTGTCCTGCCGCGCCCGGCGTGCGCCTGTCCTTCCCCCAGGGCGCAACCTTCCGCCGGGCGCGGCGTTGAACCGGAAGCCAACCGCTTCCGGTTCTCACATGCCCAAGGACGCCGTTATCTCCGACCCCCGCGATGCCGCGAAAGAGGCGGGGCTGGTTTATGTCAACGACGACATGCCGGGGATCACCCGGAAACGGTCCGGCAAGGGCTTCACCTATCGCGGGCCCGACGGCCGGGCGATCACCGACAAGGCCGAACGGGCGCGGCTGGCGTCCCTGGCGATCCCGCCGGCCTATACCGATGTCTGGATCTGCCCCGATCCGCGCGGCCACATCCAGGCCACGGGCCGCGACGACAAGGGGCGCAAGCAATACCGCTATCATCCCGATTTCCGCGCCGTCCGCGACAGCGCCAAATACGATCACATGTTGGACTTCGCCCATGCCCTGCCGCAGATCCGCGCGCGGGTGGACGCGGACATGTCGCGGCGCGGGCTGCCCGCCGAAAAGGTGCTGGCGACCGTGGTGCACCTGCTGGAAAACACCATGATCCGCGTGGGCAATCTCGACTATGCCAGGCAGAACAAGTCGCACGGGCTGACCACACTGCGCGACCGGCATGTGAAGATCGACGGCAGCGAGGTGCGCTTCCGCTTCAAGGGCAAGTCGGGCAAGGAATGGAACCTGGGCCTGCGCGACCGCCGCGTGGCCCGGATCGTGCGCGCCGCCCAGGACATCCCCGGCCAGCACCTGTTCCAGTACCTTGACGAGAACGGCGAACGGCAAAAGGTCACCTCGACCGAGGTGAACGATTACCTGCGCGAGATTTCCGGCCAGAACGTCACCGCCAAGGATTTCCGCACCTGGACCGGCACCGTTCTGGCCGCCCTGGCGCTGATGGAATACGAGGCCTGCGACAGCCAGGCCGCCGCCAAGCGCAACATCCGCGACGCGATCGAGCGGGTCGCCAGCCGCCTGGGCAACACGCCCACGATCTGCCGCAAATGCTATATCCACCCCGAGGTGATCGACGCCTATCTGGCCGACGAGTTGAAGCTGGAATTGCGCGAGGAAATCGAGGACGATCTGCAACAACCCGGCCTGCGCCCCGAGGAGCGGCAGGTGCTGGAATTCCTGAAGAAAAGGTTGAAGGCATGAGCAGCGTCACCGCCACCCCCGCCGCCCTTGATCTGATCGCCGAGATCGTGGCCGATCACGGCCCCGTCCTGTTCCACCAGTCGGGCGGCTGCTGCGACGGGTCATCGCCCATGTGCTATCCGCAGGGCGATTTCCGCGTCGGCGAACGCGACGTGAAGCTGGGCGAGATCGGCGGCGCGCCCTTCTACATCAGCGCCTCCCAGGCCGAGGCCTGGGCGCATACGGATCTGGTCATCGACGTGGTGCCCGGGCGCGGCGGCATGTTCAGCCTGGACAACGGGCGCGAAAAGCGGTTCCTCACCCGGTCGGAAATCTGCCGGATCTGATTGGCAGGGGGTCGGCGGTCCCCTATAACGCCCCGACATCATCGGGGATCGGGTCATGGCATACAGCGTTTTCATAGACGGCGAGGCAGGCACCACCGGCCTGCAAATCCGCGAAAGGCTGGCACCGCGCGATGACATCCGCCTGATCGCCATCGACCCCGACCGCCGCAAGGACGCGGACGCCCGGCGCGAGGCGTTCCAGCAGGCCGACGTGGCGATCCTGTGCCTGCCCGACGACGCCGCGCGCGAAGCCGTGGCCCTGGCCGCCGATCTGGACACGCGGATCATCGACGCCTCGACCGCGCACCGGGTGGACGCGGCCTGGGCGTTCGGGTTCCCGGAACTGAATGCCGGGGCGCGCGACCGGATCGCGGGCGCGCGGCTGGTCAGCAATCCCGGCTGCTATTCCACCGGCGCCATCGCCATCCTCGCGCCGCTTGTGGCCGCGAACCTGATCGCCCCGGACGAACCCCTGACCATCAACGCCGTCAGCGGCTATACCGGCGGCGGCAAGGCGCTGATTGCGGAATACGACAGCGGCGCGGCGCCCGTCCATTTCGTCTACGGCCTGAACCAGCGCCACAAGCACATCCCGGAAATCATGGCCCATGCGGGCCTTTCCCGGCAGCCGGTCTTCGCGCCGGCGGTGGGCAATTTCGCCCAGGGCATGGCGGTGCAGGTGCCGCTGTTCCTGGACGGACGGCGGACCCTGGACAGCCTGACCCGGGTTCTGGCCGATCATTACGCGGGCCAATGCTTCATCGAGGTCGCCCAGGGCGCCGGTCCCCGCATCGTCCCGACGGATCTCAACAACACCAACAGGCTGCGCATCACCGTGCAGGGCGATGCGCAGAATGGCTGCGCCACGGTTGTGGCGGTTCTGGACAACCTGGGCAAGGGCGCATCGGGCGCGGCGGTCCAGAACCTCAACATCATGCTGGGCGTGGACGAAGGGTCGGGCCTTTAGGCCCGATCCTTATTCCGCCGCTTCGGCATAGCTTTCCAGGGGCGGGCAGGTGCAGACCAGGTTGCGGTCGCCATAGGCGTTGTCCACCCGACCCACCGGCGGCCAGTACTTGTCCACCCGGAAGGCGCCCGGCGGAAAGCAGCCTTGTTCGCGCGAATAAGGGCGGTCCCAGTCGGCCACCAGATCCTCGACCGTGTGCGGGGCGTGGCGCAGCGGGCTTTGGTCCGCCGCGATTCGGCCTTCGGCCACATCCGTGATCTCGTCCCGGATGGCCAGCAGGGCGGTGACGAAGCGGTCGATCTCGGCCTTGGTTTCGCTTTCCGTGGGTTCCACCATCAGCGTGCCCGCCACGGGCCAGCTCATGGTGGGCGCATGGAAGCCGTTGTCGATCAGCCGCTTGGCGATGTCGTCCACGGTGACGCCGTGTTCGGCGAAGGGCCGCGTGTCGATGATGCATTCATGCGCGACCCGGCCGCGGTTGCCCATGAACAGGATCGGAAAGGCCCCGGCCAGGCGCGAGGCGATGTAGTTCGCGTTCAGGATCGCCACCCGCGTGGCCTGCGTCAGCCCCGCCCCGCCCATCATCAGGCAATAGGCCCAGGAGATCAGCAGGATCGAGGCGCTGCCAAAGGGCGCCGCGCTGACCGCGCCGCTGCTGTCCGCCTCGCGCGGATCGCCGGGCAGGAAGGGCGCCAGATGCGCCTTGACCCCGATCGGCCCCATGCCCGGCCCGCCGCCGCCATGCGGGATGGCGAAGGTCTTGTGCAGGTTCAGGTGGCTGACATCGCCGCCGATCTCGCCCGGTTTCACAAGGCCCACCAGGGCGTTCATGTTCGCCCCGTCGATATAGACCTGCCCGCCGTGCCTGTGGGTGATGTCGCAGACCTCGCGCACGGTATCCTCGAAGACGCCATGGGTGGAGGGATAGGTGATCATCACCGCCGCCAGCCTGGTGCCCGCCGCGGCGGCCTTGTTTGCGAAATCCTCCAGGTCGATGTCGCCGTTCGGCGCGGATTTCACCACGACCACCTTCATGCCGCACATCTGCGCCGAGGCAGGATTGGTGCCGTGGGCGGACACCGGGATCAGGCAGACATCGCGATCCTCGCCGCGCGAGCGGTGATAGGCGGCGATGGTCAGCAGCCCCGCGTATTCTCCCTGCGCGCCGCTGTTGGGCTGCATGGAAAAGGCGTCGTATCCGGTGATCCGGCACAGCTTGTCGGTCAGATCCGCGATGGCCTCGGCATAGCCCGCCGCCTGGTCGGCGGGGGCGAAGGGATGCAGCGCGCCGAATTCGGGCCAGGTGATCGGCATCATCTCGGCCGCGGCGTTCAGCTTCATGGTGCAGGATCCCAGCGGGATCATCGCCCGGTCCAGCGCCAGGTCGCGGTCCGACAGGCGGCGCATATAGCGCATCATCTCGGATTCGGCGCGGTTCATGTGGAAGACCGGATGGGTCAGGTAATCCGTTTCGCGCAGCAGCGCGTCGGGGATCGCCGGGGATCCGGCCGGGGCAGGCGCGTCGGCGATGCCGAAGGCATCCAGCAGGCGCGCGATCACATCGGCATCCGTGGTCTCGTCGACGCTGATCCCCACCCGGTCGCGCCCGACCTTGCGCAGGTTGATGCCGCGATGGCGCGCGGCGGCCAGGATCCCGGCCTGGCCCACGCCGACCTTGACGGTGATCGTGTCGAAAAACGCCCCGGGCGCGACCTCGGCCCCCGCCGCGCGCAGGGCCTCGGCGATGGTCGCGGCATGGAGATGCACCCGCTGGGCAATGGCGCGCAGGCCCTCGGGGCCGTGGAACACGGCATAAAAGGACGCCATCACCGCCAGCAGCGCCTGCGCGGTGCAGACATTGCTGGTCGCCTTTTCGCGCCGGATATGCTGTTCGCGCGTTTGCAGCGACAGGCGGTAAGCCTTGTTGCCCTTGGCGTCGATGCTGACGCCGACGATCCGGCCCGGCATGGCGCGCTTCAGATCGTCGCGGCAGGACATAAAGGCGGCATGAGGCCCGCCATAGCCCATCGGCACCCCGAACCGCTGCGCGGAACCCACCGCGATGTCGGCCCCCATGGCGCCCGGTTCGCGCAAAAGGCACAGCGCCAGCAGGTCGGTCGCGACCACCGCCAGCGCGCCCGCCGCGTGCAGCGCCGCAATTTCGGGCGTCAGGTCGCGGACATGGCCGTAGGTGCCGGGATACTGGAAGATCGCCCCGAAGACCTGATCGGGTTGCAGATCGTCGATAGAGGCCTTGACGATGCGGATGCCCAGCGGCGCGGCCCGCGTCTCGATCACGGCGATGGTCTGGGGGTGCAGGTCGTGGGCCACGAAAAAGGCATCGGCCTTGGACTTCGACTGCCGCCGCGCCATCGCCATGGCCTCGGCCGCCGCTGTCGCCTCGTCCAGCAGCGAGGCGTTGGCGACCGGCAGCCCGGTCAGATCGGCCACCATGGTCTGGAAGTTCAGCAGCGCCTCTAGCCGCCCTTGCGCGATCTCGGGCTGGTAGGGGGTATAGGCCGTGTACCAGGCCGGGTTTTCCAGGATGTTGCGCTGGATCGCGGGCGGCGTGACGGTGCCGTGGTAGCCCTGGCCGATCAGGCTGGTCATCACGGTGTTCTTCGCCGCGACCTGCCGCATCCGGTCCAGCAGGGCGGCTTCGGACAGCGCGGGCCAGTCAAGCGCCGCCTGCTGCCGGATCGCCGCAGGGATGGTTTGGTCGATCAGCGCGTCCAGGCTGTCGGCGCCGACGACCTTCAGCATCGCCTCCATCTCGGCGGGCGAGGGTCCGATATGGCGGCGGTTCGCGAAATCGTCGGGGTTGTAGTCGGTCGGGGTCCAGCGGGTCATGATCGCCATCTCTCCAAGATGCGTTTCACCTTGGCTTGAATATCCTCGGGGGTCCCGGGGGCAGGCAGCCCCCCCGGGCGTCGTCGTCAGCCGATCAGCGCCCGATAGGCGGCCTCATCCATGAAACTCTCGATCGCGGCCGGATCGGCAGGCTTGATGCGGAAGAACCAGGCCGTCAGCGGGTCGTCGTTGACACTGCCCGGAGCGTCCCCCAAGGCCGTGTTCACCGCCGTGATCACGCCCGCCACCGGGGCCGCGATGTCGGACGCCGCCTTGACGGATTCGATCACCACGACTTCGTCGCCCGCCGCAACCTCGCGGCCTTCCTCGGGCAGTTCGATAAAGACCACGTCGCCCAGTTGCTCGCTGGCATGGGCGGTGATGCCGACCACGATCTCGTCGCCCTCGGCGCGCAGCCATTCGTGGTCTTCGGTGTATTTCAGCATGGGATCCTCAGCGTTTGTAGGAAGGGGTGATGAAGGGCAGGGGGACAACCGCCACGGGGATGCGCTTGCCGCGCAACTCGGCATAAACCGTCGCGCCGTCGGGCAGGCCGGCGGGCAGGCGGGCCATGGCGATCGGACCGCCGACCGACGGCCCGAAGCCGCCCGAGGACACATGGCCGATCGGCTCGCCCCCGTCGGCTGCGGCAAGGATCGCCACGCCCTCGCGGATCGGCGCGCGGCCCTCGGGGCGCAGGCCGCGCCGCGTCGCCGCCGGGCCTTGGGCCAGTTCGGCCAGCACCGCGTCCGCCCCCGGAAAGCCGCCCGCCCGCGCGCCGCCCGCGCGCCGCGCCTTGGGGATCGACCAGCCAAGCGCCGCCTGTCCGGGGGTCACGGACGCGTCCATGTCGTGCCCGTAAAGCGGCATCCCGGCCTCCAGGCGCAGGCTGTCGCGGGCGCCAAGGCCGATGGGCGCCACCTCGGGCTGATCCAGCAGGGCCTGGGCAAACCGGCGCAGCGCGTCTTCGGGGACCGAGATCTCGAACCCATCCTCGCCGGTGTAGCCCGACCGAGAGATCCACAGCTCCGCCCCGTCCCAGGCGTGGATCTGGCTGTCCATGAAGCGCATGGCGGCCACGGCGGGCACCAGCCGGGCCAGCACCTCGGCCGCCTGCGGCCCTTGCAGCGCCAGCAGCCCGCGATCGGTCACGGGCGTCACCGTTATGTCGTCCAGGCCTTGCAGATGCGCGATGTCGCGGTCCGCGCAGGCGGCGTTGACCACCAAAAGGAAGTGGTCGCCCCGGTTGGCGAACATCAGGTCGTCGGCGATTCCGCCCGCATCGTTCGTGAACAGCCCGTAACGCTGCCGCCCCGGGGCCAGGCCCAGCACATCGGCAGGGATCAGCCGTTCCAGGGCCAGGGCCGCGGCCGCCATGTCGCCGTTTCGCGGCGCGATCACGACCTGGCCCATGTGGCCGACATCGAACAGCCCGGCCTCTGCGCGGGTGTGGAGGTGTTCGGCCATCACCCCCATCGGGTATTGAACGGGCATCTCCCATCCCGCGAAGGGCACCATGCGCGCGCCAAGCGCGGCGTGAAGATCGTAAAGCCCGGTTCGGCGCGGTTCTTCGGCCATGCGGCCTCCTTTGACGAGCCGGACAGCCGGCATCGGTTGGCGGGCGGATGCCCGGAACGATGCCCCCTCTGTCCCTGCCCCGCCCGGATCGACCGGTCTGGGGCGCCTGAGATCGTTATCCCTTCGGCGGGCCTTCCGGCCACTCTCCAGAGCTTCTGTCGGAAAACGGTCCTTCTGCCTGAGAGTTCGCCGGGGCGGCTGCTCCTTCGGCACTGGCGCGGGCCAGCTTCTCCCGAGTTCCGATGGCTGACAGCTAGCCGGGCCACAAGGCCAAGGCAAGCCTTTTGTCGTAGCCTGCAACTCCGACGCGATTGACAGCGGGCCGCACCCGCCGCAGGGTCGCACGGCATCGGCCAGGGGGCATCGGCCAGGGGGCATCGGCCAGGGGGCATCGGCCAGGGGGCACCGGGCATCGGGCGCATCGGGCACGGAAGGGAACGGCGTGTCGCGGAAATTCTTTCAGATCGGCTTCAACAAATGCGGCACGACCTTTATCGCCCGGCTGTTTCAGATGAACGGCTATCCCGCCGTCCACTGGGCCGAGGGCGCCCTGGCCGAGGATGTCGCCTGGTCCAAGCTGGCGGGCGTCAGGCCCCTGCAACCCTGGGCCGGCACGGCCGTGGCCTTCACCGACATGGAATCGGTGCGTTATCTGAACATGCCGATCGTCGAGGCCTTCAAGGAATACCGCTTTCTGGATGGCAGCTATCCCGGCTCGGTCTTTCTGCTGAACACCCGCAATGTCGAGGACTGGGTGATCAGCCGCTACATGCACCGCGGCGGCAGCTATGCCCGCGCCCATGCCCGGATCCGGGGGGTGGCCCTGCCGGATCTGGCGGATCTCTGGGCCGGGGAATGGGACGCGCATCTGGCCGGGTGCCGGGCCTATTTCGCGGGCCGGGCCGAGTTCGTCGAGATCGACATCGACCAGGCCGCCCCCGGCGATTACCGCGATGCCCTGGCGCCCTGGTTCGACCTGAAGGATTGCCCGCCCCGGCCCGGCGCGGGCGTCAGGTCGCGGCGCGAAGGCTATCTGGCCCGCTTGTCGCGGATGCTGGACGCGCCCCCGTCCGGAACCGGGATCGCCCGGGCCGACCGCGACCGGATCAGCGCCGGCATCGTCGGCGCCGCCCGGCCTGCCCGGATCCTCCCGGCGGACCATCCCGCCGGACCCGGCCATCGGGCCGCCATCGACCTGGACAAGGGCGAGGTCCGCGACCCGCGGGGCAAGCTCATGCCGCTGCGCCGGGGGCCGGACGGGTTCTTCTACGCGCGGGCGGGGGTGCCGCAGCTGCTGCGCATCGCCACCACGGCCAACGACATCGCCCAGGCGGCGGATCGCGGCGTTTATCACATCGACATGCAACCCGGCCATGCGGGCGGAGGGACCGCCCCGGTGCTGGCGGCTTGCCGCAGGGCGGGGGCGGCCAATGCCTTTCTGTGGCCGATGCCCTGGATCCACCGGCTGGGCAATGACGGCCATCTGGGCCGTCCCGACCGCATCGACCCGCCCTTTCGGCACAAGCGTGACCGCGCGGTGTGGCGGGGCGATCTGTCGGGCCATGTGCTGTCGCCGGACGGCCTGCCTTGCCGCCCCGTGCACGAGGTCGTGGCCGAGGTTCTGGCGGGCGACCCGCGTGCCGGGGCCGGGCTGCGCGCGGCCCCCCGGGTGGCGCTGGCCCTGGCGCACCAGGGATCGCCCGACATCGACGCGGCGCTGACCCCCGACGCGCGCGGGCAGCGGGCGCTGGAGCGTGCGGGCCTGGCGCATCTGACCGCGCCCCGCCAGGGCGACGAGTTCCTGCTGTCGCACCGCTACCTGATATGCCTCGGCGCGACCTCGGGGGCCGAGGATTTCCTGCCGCTCGCCAACAGCAATTCGGTCGTGCTGCTGGAGGAGGACGGCTGGGAAACATTCGCCCGGGCGGTCTTCCGGCCTTGGCGGCATTACATCCCGCTGCGCCCCGGCGCGGGCGATCTGGCGGACAGGCTGGCCTGGGCGCGCGCCAATCTGGATGCCTGCCGGCAGATCTCGGCCCGGGCCCGCGGGTTGTGCGCGCTGCTGGCCGACCCGGAGGCGAGGGGCGACCAGCTTTCGGCCATCCTGCGCGACTATCGCGCGGCGACCGGGCAGCCCGCCTAGATCGTCACGTTCAGCGCGCCGCCGTCCAGCAGCAGGTTCTGACCGACGATGAAGCGCGCCTGCTGGCTGCACAGAAAGGCGCAGGCCGCGCCGAAATCGCCCGGATCGCCGTAGGTGCCGGTCGGAATGGTGGCCTGCCGCTGCTGGCGCGCCTGATCCAGACTGATGCCCTGCTTGTCGCTGACCCCCTTGTCCAGGCTCACCGCGCGGTCGGTGGCGTGGATGCCGGGCAGGATGTTGTTCACGCAGACCCCATGGCCCGCCACCTGCCGCGACATGCCCGCGACAAACCCCGTCAGCCCGGTCCGCGCCGTGTTCGACAGGCCAAGGGCGGCAATGGGCGAACGCACGGATTGCGAGGTGATGTTGACCACGCGGCCCCAACCGCGATCCATCATGCCTGGCACCAGGGCCTGCATCAGAGCCACGGCCGACAGCATGTTGGCGTCGATGGCGCGGATGAAGTCCTCGCGCGTCCAGTCCCGCCAGTCGCCCGGCGGCGGACCGCCCGCGTTCGTGACCAGGATGTCGGTCTGTCCGGCCGCCTCCAGCACGCGGGCGCGGCCTTCGTCGGTGGTGATGTCGGCGGCGACCGGCGTGACGCAGACGCCGTGCCTTTCGGCGATCTGCCGGGCGGTTTCAACGATCTCGGATTCGGTCCGGCTGTTGATCACCAGATCCACGCCCGCCTCGGCCAGGGCTTCGGCGCAGCCGCGGCCCAATCCCTTGGAGGCCGCGCAAACCAGCCCCCGTTTTCCCCTGATGCCCAGATCCATTGCCATCTCCTGTTGCTGGCCGCAGGATGCGCGCGCCGTGGAGAATGTCAAACCGAAGGAACCGTGCCATGACGACAAGAACCGCCGATCCGCTGTTCTGGGGCCAGGGACTGCAAAGCTTCGAGATCTTCCTGGAGCCGACCTGCCCCTTCTCGGTCAAGGCCTTCCGCAAGATGGATGCCTTTCTGGACGTGGCGGGGCGGGACCGCGTGACCGTCAAGCTGCGGATGCAGTCGCAGCCCTGGCACATGTTTTCCCCGGTGGTGACGCGCTGCGTCCTGGCGGCGTCGATGACCGCCGGCGGGCGCGAGACCGCCCGCCGCGTCCTGGCCGCCATCGCCGATCATCGTGAGGCGTTCGAGTTCGAGCAGCACCGCAAGGGCCCGAACATGGACGCGACGCCGAACCGGATCATCGCCCGGCTGGAGGATTGCAGCGGCGTTCCCCTGGCCGAGGCCTTCGCGTTCCCCGAGCTTGAGGCCGCGATCAAGTGGCACACCAGGTACGCCCGCCAGAACGGCATCCATGTCTCGCCCACGTTCATGGTGAACGGGCTGGTGACGGAACTCGGCAGCGGGGATGGGGTCGAGGATTGGGCGGCGGCGCTGGACTGACGCCCTGACCCGGTCGCCTTCGCCATGCGTTGCCATTGCCCCCAAGGCCGCCGGATCGCGAAACGGCACCGCCCTTTGGGGGCGATGTCGCGCCTCTCGACCGAGGGAAAGAACCGCAGTCCCGATCTTCAGGCCGACAGCGCCAGCCCCTGCGCGGCATCGCGGATCGCGCGGATGTTGCCGCCATAAACCTCCGGCTGGCCGACCGAGCCGCCCTTGAAGACCGCCGATCCCGCGACCAGCACGTCGGCCCCGGCCTTGGCGACAAGGAGCGCGGTCTTGGGATCGACGCCGCCGTCCACCTGGATGTGGATGGGCCGGTCGCCGATGGTGCCGCGCAGGCGGGCGATCTTGTCGATCTGGGAATGGATGAACTTCTGCCCGCCGAAGCCGGGGTTCACGGTCATGACCAGCACCATGTCGCACAGATCCAGCAGGTATTCCACCGCCTCGACCGGGGTGCCGGGGTTCAGCGCGATCCCCGCCTTCTTTCCCGTCGCGCGGATCGCCTGAAGGGTGCGGTGGGGATGGGCGCCCGCTTCGACATGGGCGGTGATCATGTCGGCGCCGGCTTCGGCATAGGCCTCGATATAAGGGTCCACCGGGGCGATCATCAGGTGCACGTCCATGAAGGTCTTGACGTGCGGGCGGAAGGCCTTCACGGCGGGCGGGCCAAAGGTCAGGTTCGGCACGAAATGCCCGTCCATCACGTCGACATGGACCCAGTCGGCGCCTCCGTCCTCGATGGCGCGGATCTCGCGTCCGAAATCGGCGAAATCGGCGGACAGGATGGAGGGCGCGATCTTGATGCTGCGGTCGAAGGTCATAAGCGGTTTCCCTATTCGGCGGCCTGGTCCATCGCCTGCCTTGTCCTGCGATCCCCGTCAAGCCTGTCCACCGCAAGCCCGCCCCGGAACACCCGGCTGGCGCGCAGGTCGGGCTCTGTGATGGTGGACAGGGTATCGGCGTCCAGCGGGCCCTTCGCCCCGTTGAACAGCCGGCTCGCCTGCCGCAGCCGCGCGCGGTCAAGCGCGTTCCTTACCGACCGGGCATTGGCGAAATGCGGCTGGTGGCGGCGGGCGGCGATGTATTCCTCCATCGCGGCCCGCGCGCCGTTGTCGAAGCGGTAATTCTGCGCGGCCAGCATCCGTTCGGAGATATGCAGCAGTTCCGGGTCGGTATAATCGGGGAATTCGACATGATGGGCGATCCGCGACCGGAAGCCGGGGTTCGAGGCGAAGAAGCGGTCCATCCGGTCGCCATAGCCCGCCAGGATCACCACAAGGTCGTCGCGGTTGTTTTCCATGACCTGCAACAGGATCTCGATGGCTTCCTGGCCGTAGTCGCGCTCGTTTTCCGGGCGGTAAAGGTAATAGGCCTCGTCGATGAACAGCACGCCGCCCATGGCCTTCTTCAGCACCTCCTTGGTCTTGGGGGCGGTGTGGCCGATATACTGGCCGACCAGGTCGTCGCGCGTCACCGTCACCAGGTGGCCCTTGCGCACGTAACCCAGGCGGTGCAGCAGGTCGGCCATCTTCAGCGCCACCGTGGTCTTGCCGGTGCCGGGATTTCCGGTGAAGGACATGTGCAGCGTGGGCGTTTCCGTAGCCAGCCCCATCTGGCGGCGGGCCTTGTCCACCAGCAGCAGGGCGGCGGTTTCGCGGATGCGGGACTTGACGGGTTCAAGGCCGATCAGCGTTTCGTCCAGCTCGCGCAGCACGTCCTTGACGCCGCTTTCCTCGAAGGACCGGGCCAGATCGACATGGGTGGGGCGGGGATCGTCCATCTTTCACCTCTAAGGACCGACGCGGAAGGAAACCGCGTCTTCACCTTTGCTCAAATATCCTCGGGGGGTCCGGGGGGCGAAGCGCCCCCGGCGTCGGTCAATAGCGCAGCCCTTCGGGTTCGCGGGCGGCATAGCTTTCGATGGTGTAGCGGACGCTGCGGCCCTCGGCCTCTTGCCGGACCAGGCGGAAGCCGGGTTCCGTTTCGGGACGGTTCACGATGAAGCTCATGCGGATCGACTCCCATCCGGGCGAGGCGTCGAAGGCGATAACGCGGATGTATGTGCCGCCGTGTTCCTTGCGGCATTCGTTGACCTCGAAGACCACGGCGGCGGCATCCGGGTTGTCGAACATCGGATGGCCCCACATTTCCCAATAGGTGTTCCGGGGATGGGGGTCGTCGGTGTATTCCACGGACACGGCCCAGCCGTTGTCGATGGCGTATTGGGCCTGCACGCGGATGTCGTCGTCCGACAGGTCGGGCAGAAAACTGAACTGTCCTTGGCGCAGTTTCATAACGTGATTCCTTTCCGGTAGGGGCGCGGCGGGGTGAAATCCCGTCCGGCGGCATCGGTGGGGCGGGGTTTCCCCCGCCGCTGCGGTCAGATCGACACTTCGGGCGTCGGCGCGAAGTCCGGCGCGTCGGTCGAGGCATAGTTGAAGGACACGTCCTTCCACACGTCCAGCGCCTGCTTCAGCGGCGTGCAGGTGCGGGCGGCATCGCGCAAGATGTCCTCGCCCTCGTTCCAGATGTCGCGGCCGGCGTTGCGCGCGAACACCATCGCCTCCAGCGCCACGCGGTTGGCGGTGGCGCCCGCCTGGATGCCGTGGGGATGGCCGATGGTGCCGCCGCCGAATTGCAGCACCACGTCCTCGCCCAGATAGGTCAGCAACTGGTGCATCTGGCCCGCGTGGATGCCGCCGGATGCGACCGGCATCATCTTGTTCAAGGACGCCCAGTCCTGGTCGAAGAAGATGCCGTTTTCCAGCGCCATGGGATTCCGCTCCTCGCGAAAGATGTCGTAATAGCCCTTGGTGGTGGCCGGATCGCCTTCCAGCTTGCCCACGACCGTGCCCGCGTGCAGATGGTCCACCCCGGCAAGCCGCATCCATTTGGCGATCACGCGGAAGCTGACGCCGTGGCTGCGCTGGCGGGTATAGGTCGAATGGCCCGCGCGGTGCAGGTGCAGGATCATGTCGTTGTCCCGCGCCCATTTGGCCATCGACTGGATCGCGGTATAGCCGATCACCAGGTCGATCATCACGATCACGCTGCCCAGAGATTTCGCGAAGTCGGCGCGTTCGTACATCTGCTCCATGGTGCCCGCGGTGACGTTCAGATAGGTGCCCTTCACCTCTCCCGTCGCCGCCGAGGCCCGGTTCACGGCCTCCATGCAATACAGGAACCGGTCGCGCCAATGCATGAAGGGCTGGCTGTTGATGTTCTCGTCGTCCTTGGTGAAGTCGAGGCCCCCTTTCAGCGCCTCGTAGACCACGCGGCCATAGTTGCGGCCCGACAGGCCCAGCTTGGGCTTCACGGTCGCGCCCAGCAACGGGCGGCCATGGACGTTCAGGCGTTCGCGTTCCACGACGATGCCGGTCGCCGGGCCCTGGAAGGTCTTCACATAGGCCACGGGCAGGCGCATGTCCTCGAGCCGCAGGGCCTTGAGCGGCTTGAAGCCGAAGACGTTGCCGATGATGGATGCGGTCAGGTTGGCGATGCTGCCCGGTTCGAACAGGTCCAGGTCATAGGCGATATAGGCGAAATATTCGCCCGCGCTGTTCGGCACCGGATCGACCCGGTAGGCCTTGGCGCGGTACTTGTCGCAGGCCGTCAGCCGGTCGGTCCAGACCACCGTCCAGGTCGCGGTCGAGCTTTCGCCCGCCACCGCCGCAGCCGCCTCGACCGCGTCCACCCCGTCCTGCGGCGTGATGCGGAACAGCGCGATCACGTCGGTGTCCTTGGGGGTGTAGTCGGGTTCCCAGTATCCCATCTGCGCGTATTTCAGCACGCCCGCGGCATACCGCTTTTTGGCATCCATCTTGGGGTTCGACATCTCGTTCATGGGTGTTTCCTCCTTTCAGGCGGCTTTCGCGCCGGTGATGGCCGGGTCCAAAGCCCCCGACGAATAGCGTTTGGCCATCTCGTCCATCGCGATGACCTTGATCCTGTGGGCCTGCCCCGCCGCCCCGAAGCGTTCGAACCGGTCGCGGCACAGCGCGGTCAGTTCGGCCATGGCGGGGATCATGAACTTGCGGGGGTCGAATTCGTCGGGCCTGTCGCGGGCGACCTTGCGGAAATGCCCGGTCATCGCCATGCGGCAGTCGGTGTCGATGTTGACCTTGCGCACCCCCATGCGGATGCCGCGCTCGATTTCCTCCACCGGGACGCCGTATGTCTGGGGCATCTCGCCGCCGGAGGCGTTGATCAGATCCTGCAAGTGCTGCGGCACGCTGGACGACCCGTGCATCACCAGATGCGTGCCCGGCAGGCGGTCGTGTATCGCCTGGATCACGTGCATCGCCAGGATCTCGCCGTCGGGCTTGCGGGTGAACTTGTAGGCGCCGTGCGAGGTGCCGCAAGCGATGGCAAGCGCGTCGCAGCCGGTGCGCAGCACGAAATCGACGGCCTGGCCGGGGTCGGTCAGAAGCTGGCCGTGATCCAGCTTGCCCTCGGCGCCCGATCCGTCCTCGGCCGCCGCCTCGCCGGTTTCCAGCGAACCCAGCACGCCCAGCTCGCCTTCGACGGACGCGCCGACCGCGTGCGCCGCCTCGGCCACCTTTGCCGTGACCGCGACGTTGTAGTCGTAATCGGCGGGGGTCTTCATGTCCTCGTGCAGCGAGCCGTCCATCATCACCGACGTGAACCCGTGGCGGATCGCGGACATGCAGGTCGCCAGGTTGTTGCCGTGGTCCTGGTGCAGGCAGATCGGGACGCCCGGGTTCATCTCGGCCAGGGCCTCGACCATGCGGCGCAGCATGATGTCGCCCGCATAGGACCGCGCCCCGCGCGAGGCTTGCAGGATCACCGGGGCATCGACCGCCGATGCCGCCTTCAGGATCGCAAGGCCCTGTTCCATGTTGTTGATGTTGAAGGCGGGCACGCCGTAGCCGTGCTCGGCGGCGTGGTCCAGAAGCTGTCTCAGCGTGATCAGCGCCATGGGTCCTCTCCCTTGACAAGGTTTCGTGCCAAGGCCGCGACGGCCTCGGGCGTGATGCCGAAATGGCGGTAAAGCGCGGGGGCGGGGGCGGATGCGCCAAAGCCCGTCATGCCGACAAAGCCGTCGTCCGGGCGCAGGAACAGATCCCATCCCTGGCGGATCGCGGCCTCGACCCCGATGCGGGGGGCGTCGCACAACACGCCCTGCCGATAGGCGCGGTCCTGCCGGGCGAACAGTTCGAAGCAGGGGGCCGACACGACGGCCGCGTTGATCCGGTCCGCCCGCAGCAGGTCGGCGGCGGCAAGCGCGATTTCGACCTCGGATCCGGTGGCGATCAGCGTCACGTCTCGGGGCAGGGGCGTGGCGCGCAGCACATAGGCCCCCCGGCGAGAGCGGTTGGCGTCCTCGTCCTCGACCCGCACGGCGGGCAGGTTCTGCCGCGAGAGCGCGAGAACCGAGGGGCCGGGGCTGGTCAGCGCGATTTCCCAGGCTTCGGCGGTTTCCACGGCATCGGCGGGGCGGAAGACCTGGAGGTTCGGAATCGCGCGCAGGGACGCCAGATGCTCGACCGGCTGGTGGGTCGGGCCGTCCTCGCCCAAGCCGATGCTGTCATGGGTCATCACGTGGACGACCGGCACCCCCATCAGCGCGCCCAGCCGGATCGCGGGGCGGGAATAGTCGGCAAAGGCCAGGAACGTCCCGCCATAGGGGACAAAGCCGCCATGCAGCGCGATGCCGTTCATCACCGCGGCCATGGCATGTTCGCGGATGCCGTAATGGACATAGCGGCCCCCATAGTCGCCGGGGCGGATCGTCGCCATGCCCTTGCTGCGGGTCAGGTTCGAACCGGTCAGGTCCGCGCTTCCGCCGACGGTCAGGGGCAGGGTGGCGTTGATCACCTCCAAGGCCATCTCGCTGGCCTTGCGGGTCGCGACCTTCGGGCGATCCTGGGCAAGCCTTTGGCAGTGTCCGGCAATCGCCTTGCGCAATGCCCGCGCATCGGGCGCATCCTGGGCGGCAAGAAAGGCGGCACGGTCGGGGGAGGCGTCCAACCGTGCCGCCCAGCTTGCCCGGGCCTGCGCGCCACGCGTGGCGATCGCGGCCCAGGCAGCGGCCACATCCTCGGGCAAGGCAAAGGGGTCGTGAGGCCAGTCCAGCGCCTTGCGCGCGGCGGCGATCTCCTCGGCCCCCAGCGGCGCGCCATGGACATCGTGACCGCCCTGCTTGTTCGGCGCGCCGAAGCCGATCACGGTCCTGCACGCGATCATCGAGGGGCGGCCGTCCCCCCGCGCGGCCCCGATGGCCGCCGCCACCGCCTCGCGGTCATGGCCGTTCACCGCCTGCACATGCCATCCGGCGGCGGCAAAGCGCGCGCCCTGGTCCGTGCTGGCGGACAGGTCCGTGCCGCCGTCGATGGTGATGCCGTTGTCGTCCCACAGCACGATCAGCCGCCCCAGGCGCAGGTGGCCCGCAAGGTCGATGGCCTCGTGGCTGATCCCTTCCATCAGGCAACCGTCGCCCGCGATCACATAGGTCCAGTGATCGGTCAGATCCGGCCAGCGGGCATGGGTCATGCGTTCCGCAAGCGCCATGCCGACCGCCGTGGCGATGCCCTGGCCCAGGGGGCCGGTAGTCATCTCGATCCCCTGGGCGTGGCCGTATTCGGGATGACCCGCCGTGCGCGAGCCCATCTGCCGGAAGGCGCGGATCTGGTCCATGCCCATGTCGTCATAGCCCAGCAGGTGATGGATGGCGTAAACCAGCATCGAGCCATGTCCCGCCGACAGCACGAAACGGTCGCGGTCCGGCCAGCGGTGATTGCCCGGGTCCACCCGCATGAAGCGGTGAAACAGCACGGTCGCCACATCGGCCATGCCCATCGGCGCGCCGGGATGGCCGGACTTCGCGGCCTCGACCGCGTCCATGGCCAGGGCGCGGATCGCGTTGGCCATCTTTGTCTCAAGGGCTTCGTCGATGCGGGTCATCTGGTTCATGGCGTGTCCTCAGGCGCGCTTGGCGTCGTCGATCAGACGCAGGATCATCGGCGTCAGGATCAGCTGCATGGCGAGGTCGGTCTTGGGCCCCGGGATGACGATGGAATTGGCCCGCGTCATCCACGACCCGTCGATCATCTGGGCAAGGTAGGGAAAGTCGATGCCGCGCGGGTTCCTGAACCGGATCACCACAAGGCTTTCGTCGGGCGTGGGAATCCAGCGCGCGATAAAGGGGTTCGAGGTATCGACCACCGGCACCCGCTGGAAATTGATGTCGGTCTGGGTGAATTGCGGGCAGATGCAATGCACATAGGCGTGCATCCGGCGCAGGATCGTGTCGGTCACGGCCTCGGTCGAATAGCCCCGGCTGGCCTTGTCGCGGTGGATCTTCTGGATCCATTCCAGGTTGATGACCGGCACCACGCCGATCTTCAGATCGGCCAGCTTGGCCAGATTGACCCGGTCGTTGACGACCGCGCCGTGCAGCCCTTCGTAGAACAGCAGGTCGGACCCTTCCTCGAACGGCGCCCAGGGGGTGAAGGTGCCCGGCGCGGCGCCCCAGCGTTCGGCCTCGCGGTCGTCGTGGACGTAATGGCGCGTCTCGCCCCGGCCGGTTTCGCCATAAACGCGGAAGATGTCCTCCAGCTTCTCCAGTTCGTTGGCGCCGAAGCTGAAATGGCTGAAGGTCTGGTCGCCCGCGGCCTGCCTGCGGGCCAGTTCGTCCTTCATCGCCTGCCGGTCGAAGCGGTGAAAGGCGTCGCCCTCGATGCTGACGGCGGTGATGCCCTCGCGGCGGAAGATCTGGTCGAAGGTCGTCTTGACCGTGGTCGTGCCCGCGCCGGAACTGCCCGTGACGGAGATGATGGGATGTTTCTTGCTCATGGTTTCCTCAGGCCCGGAACAGGCCGCGATGGCCGAACAGCGCCGACACCTCGGCCTCGGGCAGGTCGTGATAGGCGGCCACGCGGTCCACCTTCTCGGCGGAGCCGAACACCAGGGGCGTGCGCCCGTGCAGGTCGGTGATGGCCGCGTCCAGGATCGGCAGCGCGCCGTCGGTCGCCCGTCCGCCCGCCTGCTCGATGACAAAGGCGATGGGCGCGCATTCGTAAAGCATCCGCAGCCGGCCGCGTTCATAGCCCTTCCGCGCGTCCGAGGGATAAAGGAAGATGCCCCCACGCATCAGGATCCGGTGCGCCTCGGCTACCAGGGACGCGATCCAGCGCATGTTGAAGTTCCGCGCGCGCGGGCCGTCGATCCCGGCCAGGCAGTCGTCGATATAGGCGCGGACCGGGCGCGGCCAGTGGCGATAGTTCGAGGCGTTGATGGCAAATTCGAAAAAGCAATCCGGCAGGGTCGCGCGCGGATCGGTCAGGTCGAAGCTGTGGGTGTCGGGGTTCAGCGTGTAGATCTGCGTGCCGTCGCCGAAGCTGACCACCAGGCAGCAGCGCGGGCCATAGATAACGTAGCCCCCGGCGATCAGGTCGCGGGCGGGGCGCAGAAAGCTGGTTTCCGCCTGGTCCGCCGCCGGATAAACCGCGAAGATCGTGCCGATGGACATGTTGGTGTCGATGTTGGACGACCCGTCCAGCGGGTCGATGGCCAGGGCGAAGGCGCCGCCGGGCTGCATGGCCAGGGGGGCGTCCTGTTCCTCGCTGGCATACCACCGCAGCCCGGCCTCGCGCAGAACGTCGCGGAACAAGGCGTCGGCCTGGATGTCCAGCCGCTTCTGCCCGTCGCCGTCGCTGTTGATGCCGACCTCGGCGGACAGGCTGGTGTCGCCGCGCCGGATCACGCCCGCCAGGGTCGCGCCGCCGCGCGCCAAGGCCAGCATCAGCGGCCTGAACTGCGGCGGGATATGCGTGGTGTCGATGCTGGGCGTCGTCATCGGCCCCTCCCTGGCGTCTGATGGAAGCAGATTGACAGGACCGGGTTTTCAGGAAAATTTAAAAATTCGGAACACGGATTAGATTTGGTTGAAGATGAAGCCCGAGGGGATCAGCCTGCGCCAATTGCGCTGCCTGCGCGCCGTGGCCGACAGCGGCAGCCTGACGGCGGCGGCGGGCCTGCTGGGCCTGACCACTCCCGCCATCCACAGCCAGTTGCGGGGGCTGGAGGATCTGGCGGGCTGCGCGCTGATGGTCCGCGCCGAACACGGCGCCTTTCGTCCCACCCCCGAGGGTCAGGCCCTGCTGCTGGCCGAATCGCAGATCGCCACCGCCCTGTCCCGCGCGGGGCGCGAGATCGGCGCGCTGCGGCAAGGCCGCGTCGGCAATGTCGTTCTTGGGGTGGTGTCCACCGGCAAGTATTTCGCCCCTGGCCTGGTCGCCCGATTGCTGCGACTGTTGCCCGAGATCGAGGTGACGCTGCGTATCGGCAACCGCGACGCGGTGCTGGCGGCGCTGGCGGGCGACGACCTGGACCTGGCGGTCATGGGCCGTCCGCCGCGCGAACCCGCCGTTATCGCGGACCCCGTCGGACCTCATCCGCACATCATCATCGCCGCACCCGACCACCCCCTGGCCGATGCCGATCCGGTGATGCCCGGCGACCTGCTGGCCCAGACCTTTCTGTCGCGAGAGGAAGGGTCGGGCACCCGCATCCTGATGACTCGCTTTCTGGACCGCATCGGCGAGGGCGCGACCTGGCGCGCCGTCGAGATGGGCACAAACGAGACCATCAAGCAGGCGGTGATCGCGGGTCTGGGCGTAGCGCTGATCTCTCAGCACACCGTGACCGAGGAGCTGCGCTCGGGCCGCCTGATCGCCCTGCGCGGCATCGGGCTGCCCATCCAGCGCAGCTGGTACCTGCTGCGCCGCGCCGACCGCCAGATGAGCGCGGCTGCCGCCCGGATCCGCGACGAGACCCTGGCCATGCGCGGCAGCTTCCTGCCGCAGCTTTAGCCTGGGTCGCGGATCGCCTCGATCTCGCCGGCAGGGGCCGAGCCGCCGCCTTCAAAGATCAGCTCGACCCCCTGGGCGCCCACCGCGGCCTCGGTCACGCGGACATAGGCGCCGACCGCGTCCTCCGAGATCACCTCGCCCGCGCGGCTGCTTTGGATCACAAAGGAATAACGCCCGTCGGCCAGCTTCTCGCCCGCCGCGTCGCGGCCGTACCAGTCGATCTGCCCTTCGCCCGTCCCGATCTCCTCGCGCGTGACCTCGCGGCCCGATTCGTTCAGCACCACCAGCGTCACGCCGTCGGCGCTGCTTGGGGGGGCGATGTCCAGCGTCAGCGCCTTGTCCCCGAACCAGACCGGCTCGGTCGTGCGGACCTCTTTTCCGATCCAGTCGGCCAGCTGCCCCAGGCCGCCGCCCGATTGCGTGACCAACTGCTCCAGCAGCTTGTTGGTCTGGGCCTGCTGTTCCACCCCCGAAAAGGTCGCAAGCTGGACTGCGAAATCCGATCCCTCCATCGGGTTCAGGGGATCCTGGTTCTGCAACTGGGTGGTCAGCATCCTCAGAAAGGTGTCGTAGTTCGTCGAGATGGCCGACCCGGTCGTGGCCGGCGTTGCGGTCGTGGTGGTTGCAGCGGTCGAGCTGGCGAGTGCGGAAATCACCTGTTTCTCCTGTCAGATGCGAATGTCGAGCCGCGCCGGAACGGCCAGCGGCGTCCAGGCGACCTGGATGGATCGGGCGGGTTCCGCCGCCTCGAGGGCCAAAGAGGGTGCGTCCGGTGCCGCCGCCTGGCCCCTGCGCGAATCGGATGGGGTGTCGCCCTGGAATTCGAAGGTCGCGTCGGGCATTCCCGCATCGCCGAGGCATTCCTGCAAAACGGCGGCATTGCGGCGCAGCTGGTCCAGAACCTCGGGCCGCTCGACCCAGACCGTGACATGGGGGTTGTGATCGGGTCCGGTCACCACCATGCGGATCTTGCCCAGTTCCTCGGGCGCCAGGGCAATCTCGACAAGATCGTCGCGCGCGGTCACCACCGCCTCGGCGATCTGGCGGGCCACCGGGACAACCGCCGCCCGGGCGGCGCGGGCTTCGGTGGGGACCGCGGTCGCGCCATGCGTGGTGGCGGGCGGAGGCGTTGCCGAATCGGTCAGCATGGCGTCGGTCTCGGGCGGGGACATGCCGCCGGGGGCCGGGTCGATGGCCGCGCCCTCGACCGGCATGTCGGGCGCCAAGTCCGGAAGATCTGCCGGCGAGAACCGGCCCGGCGTCTCTGCCGTCGCGCCCGTCTGGGCCTGATCGGCGGAAACCCCGCCGATTCGCGCCTCCAGCGGCGGTTCCGAAAGCGGCAAAGGAAGAGACGACGCCCTGTCTGCCGCGCCAACCTTGGACTCGGTGTTGCCGGTCCCCTGGGGCACGGCCTCGCGCAGGGCGCCGGTGATGCCGGACATATCCTCCATCAGCATCTGCAAGGGATCGGGCGCCGGGGCGTCGGCGCAAACCGCGTCGGAACGGGCCTCCTCAAGCTTCTCCTCGGGCGGCGCCTGCTCGACGGTGAAATCCGCGCCGGGGCCTTCGGCCTCTGCCGGAGCCGCGATTGCCACGGGCTGCGGAACGCTTCCAACTGGTGAAACAAGACACTCTGCCATCTGCCGATTCCCAAATCATCAAGCCGATGGATAAGCGGAAGTCCTTACGATTTATTTACCGCAAACCGCTAAGCCTGGAAAAATCTCGCAATTGGGACATCATCCATGCATGTGAATGAAACGCTGAACCCGTTGTCGCCGCCCTTGAAATCATCGCCCCCCGCAGCGGAAAAGCTGGAACAGGCCTTTCTTGAAGAAATGCTTAAATATTGCGGCCCGAAACCGGAAGGCGGCGCCTTTGGCGGCGGCATCGGCGAAAACCAGTTCGGCAGCTTCCTGACCCAGGAATACGCCGCCGTCTTGGCCGCGAAGCTCGACCTCGGATTTGGAAAACGGTTGGATTTGCAATGAAGGCAAGGCACAGAACCATGCTGGACGCCGTCCAGCAGGCGATCATTTCAGGCGACGCCGCCCTGGCCCTCGCCCGGATCGAGGCGCTTGCCGGGCGATTCCAGCGCGACCGCCCGGATGCCGAAACCAGGGCCGAGATCGAACGCAGCCTGCTGCATCTGCGCCGCCTGGCAGAGGATTCTGCGCGCGGCACGCAACGCGCCATCGCCCAGATTAAGGACATCCTGCAAAATGCGCGCATGCTGCAAACCTATGACCAGGCGGGACGGCGGCAACAGACGCCGACCAATGCCGTTCTGCCGCAGCGGTTTTGACTAAAATGTTTCGCGTTCGATGTTTGAGAAAGGAAAGCGAATTCACTATCCGTAAATCACCGGCTGTTAGAACTGCGGTCATGCCGAAAGCGGCACAGGGACAAGCGCCCAGGGTCAGAAGGCCAATCGCCACAATCGCGGATGCAAAGCATCCAATATTCCAGAGGATAAGATGTCCAGTATTCTGACCAACAACGGCGCCATCGTTGCACTCCAGACCCTGAAGAACGTGAACTCCAGCCTGAACAAGGCGCAGTCGGAAATCTCGACCGGCAAAAGCATTTCGGACGCTTCGGACAATGCCGCGCTGTGGGCCATTTCCAAGACCATGGAAACCGACCAGGCTGCAGCCAAGACCCTGCACAGCAGCCTGAACGTCGCCAACGCGACTGTTACGACTGCATTGAAGGGGTCGGATATGGTCGTGGATCTGCTGACCGACATGAAGAAACTGGCGACGAACGCCGGTAACGACGGCTTCGACTTCGCCACCGTGCAAAAACAGATCGAAGAAAAGATGGCAAACATCACGTCGGTCGTGTCCGGCACGCAGATGAACGGCATCAATCTGCTCAGTACCGACGGCATCAATGGGGGCGCGACCTTCACCACGCTGGCCTCGCTGGATCGGCTTGCGGGAACGGGTGCCACCACTGCCAATGAAATCGTTGTCAACTCGTTGGATTACCAGGCCAATATCGCCGAGGCGACAGTTACGTCCATTACCGACCAAGCCAGCGCAAAGACCGCCCTTGGCGAGATCGAGGCGCTGCTTGACATCGCGATTGCAGGCTCTGCAACCCTTGGTTCGGCGTCCGAGCGGATCACCGATCAGGCCGACTTCGTGGGCAGCCTGGCGGACTCGCTGAAGCTTGGCGTCAGTTCGCTGGTGGATGCGGATATGGAGGAAGCCTCGGCCCGCTTGCAGGCGCTGCAAACGCAGCAGCAGTTGGGCATCCAGGCCCTGTCCATCGCCAACGAGGCGCCCTCGGCGATCCTGAGCCTGTTCCGCTGATCCTGACAGGCAGGGGCGCCATGCCGGCGCCCCGCACCCATCCCGCTGAACCCCTCAGATCAGGAAGATCATCTTGAACGCGGTTCCGTCCTTTGCCGGCCATGGATACGGCAGCAGCATCCTGCGCACGCCGCGCGATGCCGAATACGAAGTCTTCTCTCGCGTCACCCGAATGCTGCGCCAGGCCGCGGACGGGGCGCACGGCGCCGATGTGATCGCGGCGGTCCACAAGAACAACGAATTGTGGACGATCCTTGCCGCGGACCTTGCCAGCCCGGGCAACGGGCTGCCGGACCAGATCCGGGCCGGGCTTTTGTCGCTGGCGGGATTTGTCCTGCGCCACGGCCATCAGGCGCTGTCGGGCAAGGTCGGCGTCGCCCCCTTGATCGACATCAATCTGGCGATGATGCGCGGCCTGCGCCAGGAGGCCGCGGAATGAGCGGCCTTGTCCTGAAGCTAGCCCCGAACGAACGCGTGCTGATCAACGGCGCCGTGATCGAGAACGGCGACCGCCGTTCCAAGATCGCCATCCGCACGCCGAACGCCAATGTCCTGCGCCTGAAGGATGCCATCCATCCCGACCGCGCCAATACTCCCGTCGGCCGGGCCTGCTATATCGCGCAGCTGATCCTGTCCGGCGATGCGCAGCCGGACGAAGGCAAGCGCCAGTTGCTGCTCGCCATCGCGCAGCTGTCGCAGGTCTTCGACGGCGCGGCGGCGCAGGCCGTCCTGCAAGAAGCCCGGGCCAGCGCCGAGGACGGTGCGATCTATCCGGCCCTGCGCCGCTTGCGCGAACTTCTGCCGCAGGAAGACCAGCTTATTCACGCCCGCCGCCAGTGAGGGTGCCGTGACCTCAGCCATCAGCATCGGACTGAGCGGTCTTGCGGGTTGGCGCGTTCTGCAACGGATCGAAACCCGGCAGATCGAGGCCACCGCAAAGGATCCGGTGATCCAGCGCGCCACGACCTATTTCCGCGAGAATTTGACCGAAGACACCACGGCCGAGGATCTGGTCGGCGACTACAAGATGTTGCAGGTGGCTTTGGGGGCCTTTGGCCTGGAGGACGACATCGCCAACAAGGCCTTTATCCGCAAGGTGCTGGAATCGGATATCGGCGACAGCGCATCCCTGGTAAACCGGCTGAGCGACAAGCGTTATCTGAAGCTTGCCACGGAATTCAAGAACCGCAACGATCCCGAGGCCATGGCCGACACGGTGACCGAAGCCTATGTCGGGCAGCAGTTCCAAAAACGTGTCGGAGAAGGGGACGAAAGCTATCGCCTGGCGCTGAACGCCCGGAACGAATTGAAGGCCTTCGCCGGCCGGACCTCCAGCGACAAGACCATGTGGTACGAGGTGCTGGGAAACGAGGCCCTGCGGGAGGTCTTTCAAAGTGCCTTCGGCTTTGGCAGCGCGATGGCGAACCTGTCCGTCGACCGGCAGCTGGAGGACTTCATGTCGGCGTCCGAACGCATCCTGGGCAGCAGCAGCTTTGCCCAGATCGGCACAGACGAGGTGATCGGCAAGCTGGTCACGCGCTATCTGGCGCTGTCCCAGGTCCAGGCCGCCACAAGCGGCAACCGTTACAGCGCGGCCCTGACCCTGCTGTCGAGTTGAGTGACAGGAACGGCGCGCGGCAGGCGGTCAGGCCCGGCGGACCCTTGCCGGATAAGGCCGCAGCACCTTTTGGGCAAACCGCCATGCGACGGACGCCGGGGTAATCCTTCCCTCGCGCCGCCGTCGCCGGTGCGGCGGCCATGCCGTGACCGGGGTTTCAGGCCTGCAAGGACCGCACGCCGACCTCGCCCTCGCCCCGCGACTTGATGGCGGCCACGGCTGCGATGCTTCCTGCCGCCGTGGTGAAGTAGGGGATCTTGTCATACAGGGCGACGGCCCGGATCTCGCGCGAATCCGCAATGGCCTGGGCGCCCTCGGTGGTGTTCAGAACCATCGCGATCTCTCCGTTCTTCAGGCGGTCCACGATATTGGGGCGGCCTTCATAAACCTTGTTCACGCGGGCCGTTTCGACGCCTGCCGCCGACAGGAAATCGGCGGTGCCGCTGGTGGCGACCAGCTGGAAGCCCATGGCGGTCAGGTCGCGGGCAGCATCGGCCAGGGCCTCGGTCTTGTCGGCTTCCTTGACCGAGATGAAGATGCGGCCTTCGCTGGGCAGATGGGTGCCCGCGCCCATCTGCGCCTTGAGAAAGGCGCGGGCGAAGTTGCGGTCCCACCCCATCACCTCGCCGGTGGATCGCATTTCCGGGCCAAGCAGCGTGTCGACACCGGGGAAGCGGGCAAAGGGCAGCACCGCCTCCTTGACCGAGAACCAGGGCGTGATCGGATCGGCCAGCGTCAGGGGGTCGGCGAAGGGCAGGTCGGTTTCGGGGCCGACGTCCGCGGGATAAGGGTCGCGCAAGGGGAAGTTCGACATGGGTTCGCCCGCCATCAGCCGCGCGGCGATCGAAGCAATGGCGCTGTCGGTGGCCTTGGCGACAAAGGGCACGGTGCGGGATGCGCGGGGATTCACCTCGAGCACGTAGATCGCGCCGTCCTTCAGCGCGAACTGCACGTTCATCAGGCCCTTGACCTTCAAGGCGCGGGCCATGGCGACGGTCTGGCGCTTCAGCTCCCCGATGGTGGCGGCGTCCAGCGTATGGGGCGGCAGGCAGCAGGCCGAATCGCCCGAATGGACGCCCGCTTCCTCGATATGCTCCATGATTCCCGCGACATGGACGTTTTCGCCGTCCGACAGGGCGTCCACATCGACCTCGATCGCGCCGGACAGATAGCTGTCCAGCAGCACGGGGTTCTTGCCCGAGACGCTGACGGCTTCGGTGATGTAGCGGCGCAGGTGGTCCATGTCGCGCACGATTTCCATCCCCCGGCCGCCCAGGACGTAGGAGGGCCGGATGACCAGCGGAAAGCCCACCGCGTCGGCGATTTGCAGCGCCTGTTCGGCGCTGCTGGCAATGCCGTTCTTCGGCTGCTTCAATCCCAGATCGTTCAGCAGCTTCTGGAACCGCTCGCGGTCCTCGGCCAGGTCGATGGCGTCGGGGGTGGTGCCCAGGATCGGGATGCCTTCGGCTTCTAGGGCGTTGGCCAGTTTCAAGGGAGTCTGGCCGCCGAACTGGACGATGACGCCGTGCAGCGTGCCGTTTTCCTGTTCGACCCGCAGGATTTCCAGGACATGTTCCAGGGTCAGCGGCTCGAAATACAGCCGGTCCGAAGTGTCATAGTCGGTCGACACCGTTTCCGGGTTGCA
Source organism: Paracoccus angustae (assembly GCF_042648745.1). Classification (NCBI taxonomy): domain Bacteria; kingdom Pseudomonadati; phylum Pseudomonadota; class Alphaproteobacteria; order Rhodobacterales; family Paracoccaceae; genus Paracoccus; species Paracoccus angustae. The sequence goes on along the minus strand of NZ_JBHRXY010000002.1, from coordinate 380,643 downwards.
GTTGATCATGATCGTTTCATAGCCCGCGTCGGTCAGCGCGAAGCAGGCATGGCAGCAGCAATAATCGAACTCGATCCCCTGGCCGATCCGGTTCGGGCCGCCGCCCAGGATGACGACCTTTTTCGCATCCGTCGGGCGCGATTCGCATTCCACGTCGCCCATGGCCGGGGATTCGTAGGTGGAATACATGTAGGGGGTCTGGGCCTCGAATTCGGCGGCGCAGGTGTCGATGCGCTTGAAGACGGGCAGAATGCCCGCATTGCGGCGGGCGCGGCGGATGTCGGCCTCGGACCGGCCGGTCAGGGCTGCCAGCCGGGCATCCGTGAAGCCCATCATCTTGAGCGCGCGCAGCCCCTCGGCATCCGTCGGCAGCCCGGCCTCGCGGACACGGTTTTCGGCCTCGACAATCTCGCGGATGCGCGACAGGAACCAGGGGTCGAAGCTGGTGACGCGCCCGATCTCGTCGTCGGACAGGCCGAGGCGCATGGCCTGGGCGACGACGCGCAGCCGGTCGGGAGTGGCCTTCGACAAGGCGGCGATAACGGCGGCCTTGCCCTGGTCGGCGCCCTCGATGGCGATCTCGTCAAGGCCCGTCAGGCCGTTTTCCATCGAGGCCAACGCCTTTTGCAGCGACTCGTGGAAGCTGCGGCCGATGGCCATGACCTCGCCCACGGATTTCATCGCGGTGGTCAGTTCAGGCTTGGAACCCGGGAATTTCTCAAAGGCGAAGCGCGGGATCTTGGTCACCACATAGTCGATGGAGGGCTCGAAGCTGGCGGGCGTGACCTTGGTGATGTCGTTGTCGAGCTCGTCCAGCGTATAGCCCACGGCCAGTTTCGCGGCGATTTTCGCAATCGGGAAACCGGTGGCCTTGGAGGCCAGCGCCGAGGACCGCGACACGCGCGGGTTCATCTCGATCACGACCATGCGGCCGTCGGCCGGGTTGATCGCCCATTGCACGTTCGATCCGCCGGTTTCCACGCCGATTTCCCGCAGAACCGCGATCGAGCCGTTGCGCATGATCTGGTATTCGCGGTCGGTCAGCGTCAGCGCGGGGGCCACGGTGATGGAATCGCCCGTGTGCACGCCCATCGGATCGACGTTCTCGATGGCGCAGACGATGATGGCGTTGTCGTTGCGGTCCCGCACGACCTCCATCTCGTATTCCTTCCAGCCCAGCAGGCTTTCATCGACCAGCACCTGCGCCACGGGCGATGCGTCCAGCCCCGAACGCACGATCCGTGCGTAGTCGTCGCGGTTATAGGCCACGCCGCCGCCGGTGCCGCCCAGGGTAAAGGCCGGGCGGATGATGGCGGGCAAGCCGATCTCCTCCAGCGCGTCCATGGCCTGGGCGACGCCCGCGCCGATGTCGTATTTGCCCGATGCCAGCTTCGGCGCGGCGACAATGGTGGCCTTGGGGTTTTCCAGGCCGATCCGGGTCATCGCCTCGCGGAACAGCTTGCGGTCCTCGGCCATCTCGATGGCGGCGCGCTGCGCGCCGATCAGCTCCACCCCATAGCGGTTCAAGACGCCCATGTCGGCCAGCGCAAGCGCCGTGTTCAGCCCGGTCTGCCCGCCCATGGTGGGCAGCAGCGCGTCGGGGCGTTCCTTGGCGATGATCTTTTCGACGATCTCGGGGGTGATCGGCTCGATATAGGTGGCATCGGCCATTTCCGGGTCGGTCATGATCGTCGCGGGGTTCGAGTTGACCAGGATCACCCGAAAGCCTTCCTCGCGCAGGGCCTTGCAGGCCTGGGCGCCGGAGTAGTCGAACTCGCAGGCCTGGCCGATGACGATGGGGCCTGCGCCGATGATCAGGATCGACTTGATATCGGTTCTCTTCGGCATGGGCGTGATCCTTGGGCTTCGCGGCGGCGGGGGCTTCGATAAATCGACCGGGTTTATAGCCATGCCCGGTCAAGGCGCAAGGTGGCACGGGCAGATTATGCGGTGGCCGGCGGCACGGCGATCACCGCGCCCCGCGCAGGGCCGCCGCCAGCGCCCGGTCCAGCGATTGCAGGAACCGCGCCCGGTCCGCCTTGCCGAACATCGCGCCCCCGCCCTGGTGAAAGGGATCGGCCGCGCGGATGTCGGCCATCAGGTCGCGCGTGGCCAGGCGCGGGCCGATATTGGCCGGCGTCAGCGCCTCGCCGTCGTGGCGCAGCACCTGCGCCCCGGCCTTGAGGCAGCGGTCCGCCAGCGGCAGGTCGCCCGTCACCACCACGTCGCCCGGCCCGCAGTTGTCCGCGATCCACTTGTCGGCCTCGTCCGGCCCTTCGGCCACGATCCGAAGCCGCACCAGCGGGTTGGCGGGCATCCGCAGCCCGCCATTGCAGACCAGCACCATCGGCACGCGCAGGCGGGTCGCCACGCGCTCGGCCTCGGCCTTGACGGGGCAGGCGTCGGCGTCGATGTAAAGCGTCGTCAATCGCGCAGCAATTCGTTGATCGAGGTCTTGGCGCGGGTTTTCGCATCCACCCGCTTGACGATCACCGCGCAATACAGGCTCACGCCGTTCCTGGACGGCATCGAGCCCGCGACCACGACGGATCCGGCGGGAACCTCGCCATACATGACTTCGCCCGTTTCTCGGTCCACGATCTTGGTGGACTGGCCGATGAAGACGCCCATGCCCAGCACCGACCCTTCGCGGACGATGCAGCCCTCGACCACCTCGGAACGGGCGCCGATGAAGCAGTCGTCCTCGATGATGGTGGGTCCGGCTTGCAGCGGTTCCAGCACGCCGCCAATGCCGACGCCGCCCGACAGGTGGACGTTGCGGCCGATCTGCGCGCAGGATCCCACCGTCGCCCAGGTGTCGACCATCGTGCCCTCGCCGACATGGGCGCCCAGGTTCACGAACGAGGGCATCAGCACCGCGCCCTTGCCGATAAAGGCGCTGCGGCGGACGATTGCGCCGGGCACCGCGCGGAAACCGGCCGCGCGCCACTGGTTGCCGCCCCAGCCTTCGAACTTGGTCGGCACCTTGTCCCACCAGCCGGATCCCTGCGGCCCGCCCGACATCTCCTCCATGTCGTTCAGGCGGAAGGACAGCAGCACGGCCTTCTTGGCCCACTGGTTCACATGCCATTCATGGCCGCGCTTCTCGGCCACGCGCAGAACGCCGCCGTCCAGTTGGGCCAGGGTTTCCTCCACCGCCTCGCGCACGAAGCCCGTGGTGTTCGCGTCGATATCGGCGCGGGCTTCCCACGCGGCCTCGATGGCGGTCTCAAGTGCTTGGGTCATGGCCTCTCCTGCGGCGGGTGGAAACTGTCACCCCGGGGCTATAAGCCTGGGACAAGGCCCGTGCAATCCGAGGATCCGATGAACGACGCGACCAAGACCGCTGAAGACCGCGCCCACCCCTTTCCCCACAGCGACGAAGACGCGGCCCGCGCGACCCAGATCCCCGACACGCCGCAGACGCGCTCGCCCGCCTACCGGCTGGCCTTCACCGACCGCGATTTCCTGCTGCGAGAGGAGTTGCGCCCCGTCCGGCTGCAACTGGAACTGCTGAAGCCGCAGATGCTGCTGGACGAGGCGGGGGTGGAATCGACCGTGGTGATGTTCGGCGGCGCCCGGATCCCGTCGCCCGAGAATGCGGCCCGCGCCCGGACGCCCGCCCTGGCGAAGCTGTCGGTCTATTACGAGGAAGCGCGGCTGTTCGCCCGGGAAATGACCCGCCGCAGCCTTGAGTCCGGCGGGCGCGACTTCGTCATCACCACCGGCGGCGGCCCCGGCGTGATGGAGGCGGGAAACCTGGGCGCGCACGAGGTCGGCGGCAAGTCCATCGGCCTGGGCATCGTGCTGCCCCACGAGCAGGCGCCGAACGTCTACGTGACGCCGGAGCTGTGCTTCAACTTCCATTACTTCGCGATCCGCAAGATGCATTTCCTGATGCGCGCCCGCGCGATCACCATCTTCCCCGGCGGCTTCGGCACCCTGGACGAGATGTTCGAGACCCTGACCCTGATCCAGACCGGCCGCATGGCCCGCGTCCCCTTCCTGATGTTCGGCCGCGAGTTCTGGGAGGGGATCATCAACTGGAAGGGTCTGGCCGAGGCGGGGACGATCTCGGACGAGGATCTGGGGCTGTTCCGGTATGTCGAGACCGCCGAAGAGGCGGTTGGGATTATTGATGGGTGGCCGAAGCCATAGAATGGCTGGATCGGACTCGATTTCGAAAGCTAGAGCCGCGCGGTGTTTCGGTCTACTGATTGCGGGCGCAATCCTGGCCACTAGCAACGGACCCGCAGCATGATCGGCTATGTCACTGTCGGTGCGGACGATATTCCGCGCGCGAAACGGTTCTACTCCTCCTTCATGCCTGCTCTCGGCTACCAGTTGCAGGAAGGTCCAGAGGGCCTGAGCTATGCGCTCCCCGATCGTCCAGGCCAACCTGCGGTTTTCCCCGATTTCCACGTCAAACCGCCTTTAGACGGACGTCCGGCATCGGTCGGCAATGGGGCGATGATCGCGTTCCAGCTACGAAGCCAGCAGGAGGTCCGCAATCTTCATTCAGCCGCGCTCGCCGCTGGCGGCCAGGACGAGGGACAGCCGGGCTTCCGTGACGCATACGGACCCCATTTCTACGTGGGCTATCTTCACGACCCCCAAGGCAACAAGATCGCGCTGTTTTCCAGTAACCCCGACGAGCCCGGACGAAACGGGTAAGCCGCCATGCGCTAACCGCGGGACCGGGGGCTTGCTCTGTCCCGCAAGGCGAACATCACAGAACCAAGCTGCACCAGGCTGCGCGACCGAATCCAAACCGCAACCAGGACTCTAGCCCGCCTCCGCCGCAATCTCCGCCCGCGACTTCCGCCCCCGCTCGGTCGCCGATTTCAGCTGCCCGCAGGCCGCCATGATGTCCTCACCGCGCGGGGTGCGGATCGGGCTGGCATAGCCCGCCTTGTAGATGATGTCGGCAAAGGCATGGATGCGGTTGTTGCTGGACCGCTTGTAGGGCGCGCCGGGCCATTCGTTGAAGGGGATCAGGTTGATCTTGGCGGGGATGCCGCGGATCAGATCCACCAGCCGGTGCGCGTCGGCGTCGCTGTCGTTCACGCCCGCCAGCATCACGTATTCGAAGGTGATCCGCTCGCTGTTGGACAGCCGCGGATAATCGCGCAGCGCGTCAAGCAGCGTTGCGATGTTCCAGCGCCTGTTGATGGGCACCAGGACGTTGCGCACCTCGTCCGTGGTGGCGTGGAAGCTGACGGCAAGCTGGCAGCCGATCTCGGCGGCGGTCCGGGCGATCTCGGGCACCACGCCGCTGGTGGACAGGGTGATGCGGCGGCGCGACAGCGACAGCCCCTCGTTGTCCATGCAGACCTTCATCGCGTCGCGCACGGCGTCGAAGTTGTACAAGGGCTCGCCCATGCCCATCAGGACGATGTTGCTGACCAGCCGGGTCTCGTCCTTGGGCGCGCCGGGGAGCGGCCATTCCCCCAGGTCGTCGCGGGCCAGCATCAGCTGGCCGACGATTTCGCCCGCCGTCAGGTTGCGCACCAGCTTCTGCGTGCCGGTGTGGCAAAAGGAACAGGTCAGCGTGCAGCCGACCTGGCTGCTGACGCACAGCGTGCCGCGCCCTTCCTCGGGGATGTAGACCGTCTCGACCTCGTGGCCCCCGGCGATGCGCACCAGGTACTTGCGGGTGCCGTCGCTGCTGATCTGGCGCGTGACGATCTCGGGCAGGACGATCTCGAACCGCTCGGCCAGAAGGGCGCGGTAGTCCTTGGCAAGGTTGGTCATCTGCGCGAAATCGCGCACGCCCCAGTGGTACACCCATTGCCAGACCTGGCCCACGCGCATCTTGGCCTGCTTTTCGGGCGTGCCCGCCGCGATCAGCGCCTCGCGCAACTGATCGCGCGTCAGGCCCACGACATTCACCCGTCCGCTGTCCGGCAGCTTGCGGGGAAGGGTCAGGACATCCTGCGTGATGGGCGCGTTCATGGCAGATACCGATCTGGGGCGAAAGACCCGCAGATAAGCGAAACGAGGCCGAAAATCAACCGGCCTCGCCCTTTCACCCGTGCCTAAATATTCCGGCGGGCGCCGGCTGGTGCCCCGCCGGTTCGGGAACCGGCCGGCAGCGGGACCGGCGCCCGCCTTTCTTCACTCGCAGCGCGACCGCGCCGTGTTGGTGGCCGCCGTGATCCCCGCCAGGCTGAACGTGTCCTTTGTCACGGTTCCGCGCGACGACCGCCCGGTGATGACCGCGTTCGACCCCCCGCGCAGGGCGGAGATCAGCTTCTCGTCCTCGGAGGCGCTGCCGGTCCAGGCGCTTTCGCCTTCGGTGAACAGGTTGAACTTGGCCCCGCCGATATCGACCTCGACGGTGCTGTCGGGGGCGAAGGGATAGCCGCCGCTGAAGGACACCTCGCCGCCCTGGCCGGGGCGATAGGCCACATACAGGCGGATGTCGCCGCGCGTCACCTCGCGCGGGTTGCCGTTCGCGTCGGTGTTCTGCGTGGCTTTCGGGGGCGAGACGGCCCAGCATTCCTTGGGGTTTTCAGCGGCGAAGACGGTCCAGTCGCCTTCCGTCGCCACGACATTGGTGGATTCCTGCGCCCCTGCGGCGCCCAGGCCCAGCATCAGGGCAAGGGCGGCGGTCATGCCGCGCAGCGTGGTGTTGGTCATGCTCTGGCCTCCTGCCATAGGTTTCGCCACTCCAGGGGGCGTTCTTCCCGATTGCTGTGGTCTTTTCAACCATCTGCGGTCAGGATAGCCAAAATCATTGCGCGAAAAAGAGCGCAAGACGGGAAATCGCGCAATTGTCAGGGGGAGGGACAGGCGATGCGGTCAGCCGAACTGATCGAGTTGTGGCGCGGCGGGCAGCGCGAAAGCCTGCATTGCGGCGACGCGGTCATCTGCGACACCAAGGGCGTCATCGAGGCCTGGGGCCGTCCCGAGCAGATCATCTTTCCCCGCTCGTCCTGCAAGATGATCCAGGCGCTGCCCCTGGTGGAAAGCGGCGCGGCGGACGCGGCGGGGCTGACCGACCGGCAACTGGCGCTGGCCTGCGCCAGCCACAGCGGCGCGCGGATGCATGTCGAGGCGGTGGACCGGTGGCTGCACGCCCTGGGCCTGGGCGAGCCGGACCTGCGCTGCGGCTGCCACATGCCCCAGGACCGGGATGAAAACCGCCGCCTGACCTGCGGCGACGAAAGCCCCTGCCAGCTGCACAACAACTGTTCGGGCAAGCATGCGGGCTTTCTGACCCTCAACCGCCACCTGGGCGGCGGGGCAGAATACGTGGACCCCGGCCACCCCGTCCAGCAGGCCGTGAAGGCCGCCTTCGAGGAGGTCACGGCAGAGGTCAGCCCCGGTTACGGCATCGACGGCTGCTCGGCCCCGAACTGGTCCTGTTCGCTGGCGGGCCTGGGCCGGGCAATGGCCGCCTTTGCCGATCCGGCCGAGGATGCGCGCGGCCGGGCGATGCGGCGGCTGGCCGACGCGATGCGCCGCTATCCCGAGATGGTGGCGGGCGAAGGCCGGGCCTGCACGATCCTGATGCGCGCCACCGGGGGGCGGGTCGCCGCCAAGACCGGGGCCGAGGCGGTTTTCGTGGCCATCCTGCCCGGCCAGGGTCTTGGCGTGGCCCTGAAGGTCACGGACGGCGCCACCCGCGCGGCCGAGGCCGCGATCGCCGCCCTGCTGGTTCATCTGGGGGCGCTGTCCCCGGACGACCCGGCGGTGGGGCGTTTCCTGACCGACCCGATCCGCAACTGGCGCGGCATCGCCACCGGCGAGATGCGGACTGCGCCGGGCTTTCCCGCCTAGATCATCTGCCAGATCAGCCGCAGCGCCAGCGCCGTCGAGGTCGCGACCAGCAGCGGCTTGATCAGCCGCGCGCCGACGCGGCTGGCCAGGCGCGACCCCAGCATCGCCCCGGCGATTTGCGCCGCGCCCATCACGATGCCCAGCAGCCACAAGGGCTGGCCCACCAGCGCAAAGGCCAGAAGTCCGCCCAGGTTCGAGGCGAAGTTCAGCAGCTTGGTATGCGCGGTCGCCTTCAGGACGCCGTATCCGGCCAGCGTGACAAAGGCGATCATGTAGAACGATCCCGCCCCCGGTCCCAGAACCCCGTCATAGAACCCGACCAGCGGCACCGCCGTCGCGGCGAATGCCGCGGGCGCCACGCGCTGCACCCGATCCATGTCGTTCAGCCCCGGCTTCAGCGCGAAGAACGCGGCGATGCCGATCAGGATCACCGGCAGCACCAGCCGCAGCCCGTCGGTGGGCAGGACGCTGACCAGGGCCGCGCCGATGGCCCCCGCCGCTCCGGCGATCAGCGCCGACCGCCACTGGCTGCGCAGATCGACCAGGCCGCGCGCGGCATAGCTGACAGCCGCCGTGGCCGCGCCGAAGACCCCCTGCACCTTGTTCGTGGCCAGGGCCTGCGCGGGCGGAATTCCCGCCAGCATCAGCGCCGGCAGGGTGATTAGCCCGCCGCCCCCGGCAATCGAGTCGATGAAGCCCGCCGCGAAGCCTGCGGCGGCGAGGATCGGCAGAAGTTCGAGGGAAAGATCCATCATGACCGCGCCATGCGCTTTTGGCGGGGGTTTGTAAAGGCGGCGAAGACCCGGGATTTCACGCCCCCCGGCCTGCCGCAACGCGGCCGGCGTTCGCCGTCGAAAGAAGTCCGCTGGACTTTTTTCCGGGCGCGTTTCACCCCATGGGACATTGGGGCCAAGGCGAAAGGAAACGGCGATGTTCGAGGAGGTGACGCATCGGGTGGTGCAGGCGCCGATGGCGGGCAGCTCGACGCCGGAGCTGGCGGTGGCGGTCTGCCATGCGGGCGGGCTGGGCTTTGTGGCGCTTGGGGCCTTGAACGCAGCCGAGGCAGGAAAACAGATCCGGGCGGTGCGGCAGGGAACGGATCGCGTTTTCGGAGTGAACCTGTTCTGCCATGCGCCTGCCCGGCGCGATGCGGCGCGAGAGGCGGAGTGGACCCGGACGCTGCGGCCGGTCTTCCGCCGCTTCGGGGCCGAGCCGCCTGCGGCCTTGTCCGAAATCTATCCCAGCTTCCGCGGCAACGACGCCATGCTGGCGGTTCTGCTTGCGGAAAAACCCGCCATCGTCGGCTGCCATTTCGGCCTGCCCAAGCCGGACCAGATCGCGGCGCTGAAGGCGGCGGGGTGCAGGCTGTGGGCCACGGCGACCTCGGTCGCCGAAGGGCGGGCGATCGTTGCGGCGGGCTTCGACGCGATCGTGGCCCAAGGGTACGAGGCTGGCGGTCATCGCGGCATCTTCCACCCCCACGGCCCGGATGACCGGCTGGATCATCTGGCCCTGGCGCGGGCCCTGGTGCCGCTGGGCCTGCCGGTGGTGGCGGCGGGGGCGATCATGGATCGGGCCTCGGCCCGTGCGGCCATGGATGCGGGCGCCGTCGCGGTGCAATGCGGCACGGCCTTTCTGCGCGCGCCCGAGGCTGCGACTGCGGCTGCGCATTGCGCGGCGCTGTCGGGCGGACAGACGGTCATGACCCGCGCGATCTCGGGGCGTCCAGCGCGGTGCCTGGCCAATGATTTCACCCTTGTCGACGACAGCGCGGCGGCGGATTATCCGGTCGCCTACGACATCGGCAAGGCGCTGCACGCCGCCGCGGCCGCCAAGGGGAATACCGGATACGGGGCATTCTGGGCAGGCACCGGCGCCGCCGCCAGCGTCGCGCGGCCTGCGGGGGAAACCGTGCTGGCGATCAGCCCGTGACGAAATCCGTGGCCGCATAGCCTTGCAGATACAGCAGCGCCGTCAGGTCGCCATGGTTGATGCGGATGGGCGCCTGCGCCGCGACAGCGGGCTTGGCGTGCAGCGCGACCCCGGTTCCGGCCAGCTGGATCATGCCCAGGTCGTTGGCGCCGTCGCCCACGGCGATCGCATCGGCGGGGCTCAGGCCGCGCGCGGCGGCGATTTCGATCAGGGCCTCGACCTTGGCCTCGCGGCCCAGGATCGGGGTGCCGACATGTCCGGTCAGCAGCCCGCCCTCGGCCACAAGGGTGTTGGCGCGGTGTTCGTCAAAGCCCAGCCGGTCGGCGATCGCCTCGGTAAAGGCGGTGAAGCCGCCCGAGACCAGCGCCGCATAGCCGCCATTGGCGCGCATCGTCGCCACCAGTTCCGCCCCGCCCGAGGCCAGCGTGATGCGCGAGGCCAGCACATCCGCGATCACGCTGTCCTGCAAGCCCGCCAGCAGCGAAACGCGTTCGGTCAGCGCGCCGTGAAAATCCAGCTCTCCGTTCATGGCGCGGGCGGTGATGTCGGCCACGCGGGGGCCGACGCCCGCGACATGGGCCAGCTCGTCGATGCATTCCTGGCCGATCATGGTGGAATCCATGTCGGCCAGCAGGATCGCCTTGCGCCGCCCTTTCGTGGGCTGGACCGCCAGATCCAGGGTTTGTTGCTGCAACTCCGCCCAGGCGCCCGCCGCATCGGCCGGTTCGGCCGACACGTCGAATTCCGCCGCGATGCCCGGGTTCAGCCAGCGCAGCGGCCCGCCGCCCCAGCGGTCGGCCAGCCCCCGGGCCACGTCCTCGGTCAGGTTGGCGCGCAGGGGCGAGGCGATCAGCGAAACGGTGAACATGGGCCGCAACTCCTTTTGGCGGCGGTCTAGGCCAAGGCGGCGGGCTGCGCCAGAGGCGGGCGGCGAATGCCCAGAAAGGGGCCGTCGCCCGCCGTGTCGATCCGGGCCAGGGCGTCGGAAACGGGTTCAACGATCACCGCCATGGCGAAGGCCGTCGCGTGGATCATCCGGTCGGGCGACATGGCCAGCGCGACATGGCCCGGCCAGAACAGCAGATCGCCGCGCCGGATGCCTTCCGCCGCCGGAAAGGCCGCGCGTTGCAGGTCGCTGTCGCCGGGGCACGGAATGTCGCAGGCCGTCAGCGCCGCCTGGACCAGCCCCGAACAGTCGATCCCCCAGCGGCTGTTGCCGCCCCACAGATAGGGCGTGCCCAGCAGGCTTTCGGCCACCCGCGCCGGGTCTGCGGCGGGCCTTTCGCCGATATGCTGGACCGGCACGAAGCCGCCTGTCGCCAGCCGGGCAAACCGCCCCTCGACCTCCGCGACGGACAGGCGCGCGCCCAAGGACAGGCTGGCCCGTTCCGGCTGCTTGATTTCGGGGGCGGGATAGACATGCGTGGCGGGCGCCGTCACCCGGTGGGTGATGGGCGGCAGGTCGTGGCCCAGCGAGGCCAAGGGCAGCCAACCGCAATAGCCGTCGAGCGCCGTCTGCACGAAGCACCAATCGCCCCGCGTCTCGATCACGGTGACATCGGCGCCGAAATTCACCTGCCGGTCGCGGCGGCCGTCGGGGGCGGTCATCAGATCGGCCAGCGGCACGGCCAGCCGCGCGGGATGGCCGGGAGTATAGGCCGGACGCTCGATCACGCCCGCCAGGCTTTCCAGGGCCACGCGGTCGGTCGCGGGCGTCAGGCGGCGGTCCAGGGTCATGGCAGGATCCGCGGCAGCGCGGCCAGGATCGCCCGCGCCCCCTGGCCCGCGCCGCCCTTGGGAAGGCCCGGCGCGGCTGTCGGCTGCCAGCCGTAGATGTCCATGTGGACATAGCGCCCTGATCCTTCGGCAAAGCGGCGCAGGAACAGCGCGGCGGTGATCGACCCCGCCATGCCCCCCGAGGGGGCGTTGTCCAGATCCGCGATGGACGGCTCGATCTGCGGTTCGTAGCCGTCCCAGAACGGCATCCGCCACAGGGGATCGCGCACGGCCATCCCCGCGCGGGACAGTGCGTCCGCCGTGGCATCGTTGTCGCAATAGAAAGGCGGCAGGTCCGGGCCGAGCGCCACCCGCGCCGCCCCCGTGAGCGTGGCCAGCGATACCATCAGGTCCGGCGATTCCTCGGCCCCCAGCGTCAGCGCGTCGGCCAGGATCAGCCGGCCCTCGGCATCGGTGTTGTTCACCTCGACCGTCAGGCCCTTGCGGCTGGTCAGCACGTCGCCGGGCCGGAAGGAGGCGGCGGAAACGCTGTTTTCCACCACCGGCAGCAGCACCCGGATCCGCATCCGGTCCGCCGCGCCGGTCAGCGCCAGCATCTTCAGCAGGCCCAGGGCGGTCGCCGCCCCGCCCATGTCCTTTTTCATCAGCAGCATCGACGCCGCAGGCTTGATGTCCAGCCCGCCGGTATCGAAACAGACGCCCTTGCCGACAAGGGTCAGGCGCGGGCCGCCGGTGCCCAGGCGGATGTCGATCAGGCGCGGCGCCTGTTCGGCGGCGCGGCCCACGGCATGGATCATCGGCAGGTTCGCGTCCAGCAGGTCCGGGCCGGCGGTGACGGCGATCGCGGCGCCGATCTCCTTTGCCAGCGCGCGGGCGGCGGCTTCCAGGTCGTCCGGCCCCATGTCGTTGGCGGGGGTATTGATCAGGTCGCGGGTCAGGAACTCGCCCGCAGCCTGGGCGCGGATGGGGGCGGCATCGACGCCATCGGGGCAGGTGAACTGCGGACCGTCATAAGCCTTTCCCTTGTATCGGGCGAAGCGGTACTGGCCCAGCAGCAGGGCCAGCGCGGCCTCGTCCCGGTCCAGGCCTTCGGGCAGGATCGGGCGCCAGACGCGGGCGGGCAGGGCGGTCGCATGGGCCAGAACGAAGCGGTGGCGGCTGGCCTGCGCCCGGTCGCCAAGGCCCAGCAACGCCCCCGCCAGCCCGCCCGAGGCATCGGGCAGCAGGCAGATTTCGCCCCGCTTTCCCGAAAAGCCGCTGGCGGCGGGCCAGGGGCCTGCCTGATCAACCAGGGGATCGCCCGTCCACACGGCCCAGAGCGGCAGGGCATCGGCGGATGGAGGGGCGAAGTCGGGGATCATGGGGCTGGTCCTTGTCTGTCCGGGCGCCAGACTACAGCTTGCGGTCCGGCCCGCAAGCCTGGGTTGCGGGGGGGCAATCCCCCGCCGTGCCGGCTTCTCTGCGGCGAGGGCCCTTGCCTTCGCCGCGCTGCGCCATCCCAACCCGGGCGGCCAAGGCCCGGTCGGCGCCTTCCTCCCGGCGTTTCGCCCGTCGGCCGCTAAAAATCCTGCCGCTGGCACGATGTCCGGGCGCTTCTTGCCCTGGCAGGCGCTTCACGCCCGGCAAGTCGGCGCCCGCCCGACGTGACCGCCGCAGGGCGCCGTTCCTGATCGGACCGCCTGCCTGACCCGGATCTCGATCCGCCCTAGCCCAATCCCGTGCGGTCCCAGATCGCCGTCAGCGAGCGGTTGCCGACCCGCATCAGCCGGGCATGGATGGCGCCCAGGGCAACCGGGTCGCGTCTTTCGGCGCAGCAGCCCAGATCCATCGCCACGCCGGCCAGCGACAGCAACCCGATCTGCCAGGCCAGCCGCGCCAGGAGATCGCATTGGCGCGCGGCCTCGTCCAGATCGGCATCGCGGATGGCCCGGTCGGCAGAGGTCAGCGCGCCTGCCAGCTGTTCCAGGGCCAGCCCGATGACGTTCTGCGCCGCCGTTTCGCCCAGTTCGGTCACGATATCGCCCACCCGGCGTGAATCGACCCGGACCGGTTCGGAAACCGCCAATGCCGTGATCTGTGCCATCTGCCTCAACCCTTGCCTTGCACGTCAGTCCCGCCACCATGATCCAGGGCGGTGAAGAAAGGCTTGCCGCGGCCGCAAGAAATCGCTCGAATTTGTTTCAATGCCGGCCTATCAACCGGCGCACAAGAGAGGTGAGACATGCACAACATCCGCCCCCTGCCGCAATACCTGGTCGGCCGCTTCCACGGCTGGCGGGCCACGTCCTATTCCGAAAACAGCGCCTGGTATCGCCGCCTGGCCACCGACGGGCAGCGCCCGCGCGCGATGGTGGTTTCCTGCTGCGACTCGCGCGTCCACGTCACCAGCATCTTCGGCGCGGATTCGGGCGAATTCTTCATCCACCGCAACATCGCGAACCTGGTGCCGCCCTATGCGCCGGACGGGTTGCAGCACGGCACGTCCGCCGCGGTGGAATACGCGGTGACTGCGTTGAAGGTCGCCCATCTGATCGTGGTGGGCCATACCATGTGCGGCGGCGTCGCGGGCTGCCATGCCATGTGTTCGGGACGCGCGCCGGAATTGGAGGAAAAGACCAGCTTCGTCGGCCGCTGGATGGATGTGTTGCGCCCTGGCTATGACCGCGTGAAGGATCTGCCCGAGGACCAGCAGATCGCCGCCCTGGAACGCGAGGCCGTGCTGGTCTCGATCGAGAACCTGATGACCTTTCCCTTTGTCCGCACGGCGGTCGAATCCGGCCAGATGTCGATCCACGGCCTTGTCCACGACATCAGCGAGGGCACGCTGGTCCAGGCGACGGACGGCGGGCAAAGCTGGGCGGCCGTCTGACGGGACGCCTTCCCGGAAATCGACGCGGACGGCCGTGCGGCGGCGGCCCTGCAAGGGTCGCGCCCGGATAAGGGGGGACCGAGGGGCACGCCGCGGGACCGATCCGCTGGCGATGTTCCGGGCGATCATCGCGTGATCAGCATCCCGCCGACACCCTCTGCTGACATATCCTGAAAGGGAGTGTGGCCGTTCCCCAGGCCGCCGTCACGGAGGCCGTGGCGAAGATGGCGGTCAAGGAACGCGATGTTCGCGACGCCGCCCTGGAAAACGCCTTCGGCTCCGTCGATCGGATGTTCCGCGCCACCCCCGCCCCCGCCGAAGCCGGGCGCGGGACGGCCAGCGCATCCCGGCTTGCCGACATGACCATGGTGTCGCCACGGAAAACGCCCGTCTGGGCCAGGTGAACGGCCGCCTGAACGGCTCGTCCGCCCTGCCGGAGCGCGACAACAGCGGCGCGGTGACGCTTGGCGCGTCGGAACTGTCGCACGAAACCCATGGCCGCCTGCTGTCCGTGGACGGCGAAGGCAACGTCAGCCTGCATGACCGGGCAGGCGCCGCGATGGACGACAAGCCGGGTGTGGCGGACCGCGCGATGCGACGGCGTTCAGGCGTCGGGCTTCCAGCGGATCACGCGCCAGACATACAGCGCGACGATGCCGATCACGACCGCCGTGGACAGCGGGTCGATCCAGTGTTCGACCTGTTCGTACCTGTCCTCCAGCAGATAACCCGCCAAGGCCAGCCCGCCCGACCAGATGAAGCTGCCAAGCGCGGTGTAGAGAAGGAACTGCGCCTGCGGCATCCGCTCGATTCCGGCCGGGATCGAGATCAGCGTCCGCACCGTCGGCACGAAGCGGCCAAAGAACACCACGGCCCGCTCGTGGCGCTGGAACCAGGCCTCGGCCATGGCGAAATCGGACAGGTTCATGGTCAGCCAGCGGCCGTGGCGCGCGATCAGCGCGCGCAGCCGCAGACGGCCGAAGGCCCGGCCCACATGGTACCAGAACCACGCCCCGGCCAACGAGCCAAGCCCCCCCGCCAGGATCGCCAGCCACAAGGGCGTGCCGCCGCGCGCGGCGTTGAAGCCCGCCAAGGGCATGATCAGTTCGGACGGGATCGGCGGAAAGACGTTTTCCAGCAGCATCAGGGCGGCGATGGCCAAGGCCCCGCCGCTTTCCAGAAAGCCCGCGATCCAGTCGAACACCGGGGTTCAGCCCTTTTTCAGGACGCGGTTGCCCAGCAGTTCCGCGATCTGCACCGCGTTCAGCGCCGCGCCCTTGCGCAGGTTGTCGCTGACGCACCACAGGTTCAGGCCGTTTTCAACCGTCACGTCCTGGCGGATGCGGCTGACGAAGGTCGCGAAATCGCCCACGCATTCGACCGGCGTGGTGTAGCCGCCCGGCTCGCGCTTGTCCACGACCAGGACGCCCGGCGCCTCGCGCAGGATGTCGCGGGCCTCGTCCTCGTCCAGGAAATCCTCGAACTCGATGTTGATGGACTCCGAATGGCCCACGAAGACCGGAACGCGCACGCAGGTCGCCGTGACCTTGATGGACGGGTCGAGGATCTTCTTCGTCTCGGCTGTCATCTTCCATTCTTCCTTGGTGTCGCCGCTGTCCAGGAACACGTCGATCTGCGGGATCACGTTGAAGGCGATCTGCTTCTGGAACTTCTTGGCCGCGACTTCCTGGCCCGGGACATACATGCCCTTGGTCTGGTCCCACAGCTCGTCCATGCCGTCCTTGCCGGCGCCGGACACCGACTGATAGGTGGACACCACGACGCGCTTGATCCGCGCGCGGTCGTGAAGCGGCTTCAGCGCCACCACCATCTGCGCGGTCGAGCAGTTGGGGTTCGCGATGATCATCTTGTTCTTGTAGCCATGCACCGCGTCCGGGTTCACTTCCGGCACGATCAGCGGGATCTCGGGGTCGTAGCGGTAAAGCGAGGAGTTGTCGATCACCACGCAGCCCGCCGCGGCGGCGCGGGGGGCATGGAGCTTGGTGGCGTCCGAGCCGATGGCGAACAGCGCGATGTCCCAGCCGGAAAAGTCGAACTGCTCGATGTCCTTGACCTTGATGGTCTTGTCGCCAAAGCTGACCTCGGTGCCCTGCGACCGGCGCGAGGCCAGCGCGGCAATCTCGTCCACGGGGAACTGGCGTTCGTCCAGGATGTTCAGCATTTCGCGGCCCACGTTTCCGGTGGCGCCTGCGACGACGACTTTGTAGCCCATCTCCTTGGGACTCCCTTTTCTGGCGGTCGGGTGCGTTTAGCGCAAGCGGTGGCGCAGGGGAAGGGGGAAGGGGGCGCCCGCAGAGCGGGGCGGGGCGGAGGGGCGGCCGCAGGGTCACGCCAATGTCAACCGCGGCCCGGCCAAGGCGCGCTATTCTTGACGCAGGCAACCGGAAAGTTCCGCCATGTTCCGCACCCTTTGTTCCGCGACCCTTGCCCTTGGTCTTGCAGTTGCCGCTTCCGCGCCGGCGCGGGCGCATCACGGCTGGTCCTGGGCCCAGGAGGACCAGACCCGTCTGGAGGGCGTGATCGAGGAAATCTCGATGGCCCCGCCCCATCCCAGCCTGCGCGTCCGGGCGGCGGACGGAACGGTCTGGTTCGTGGAACTGGGCAATCCGGGCCGGACCGCGCGGTCGGGCTTTGCGGCGGACACCGCCGGGATCGGCGACCGGGTGACGGTGATCGGCAACCGCGACCGCGACGCCGGCGAGGCGCATATGAAGGCCGTGCGCATCGTGATCGACGGGCGGAACTACGACATGTATCCCGAACGCATCCGGTCCGACTGACCGGCGATGGAGCTTCTGGCCTGGATCGAGGCATCGGGCCTGGCGCGGGCGCTGCGGGGGTCGGGCGATCTCTACATGGTCGTGAACGCCCTGCATATCCTGTCGATCGGGCTTCTGGTGGGCGCGATCCTGCCGCTGGATCTGCGGGTGCTGGGGGTTCTTCGGGGACCGCCCTTGCCCGTGATCGGGCCGTTCCTGTCGCGGATGGCGGGAATCGGGCTTGGCCTTGCGGTGGCGACGGGGTTCTGCCTGTGGTCGGTGGACGCGGGCGAATACCTGGGCAACGCGGCATTCCGCTGGAAGCTGGCGTTGCTGGGCCTGGGTCTGGGCAATGTCGCGGCCATGCACGGGCTGGCCTGGAAGCGGGTCATGGCGACCGGGCGGCCCGGCCCCGCGGCCCGGATCCTGGCCGCGACGTCGGCGGCGACCTGGCCTGCCGTGCTGCTGGCGGGCCGCTGGATCGGGTTCCTGTAAGGGCAGGAAAAGCAGACTTTGCCCTTCGCCATTCGGCGCCGCGGTTGTTCGCGCCGCCTGGCCTTTCGTGGCCGCGGGGCCGCACCGGCCGCGGCGGTTGCGCCGCCCGGGCTTGGGACGGTCCTACGCCCATCCGCCCCGGATCAGGGTCAACCGTCCGTCCGACCGCCGCAGATCCGCGACCCAATCCGCCTCGGCAGCGAAATCGTGGGGCACCTGCTGGGCGGTGCGGCGGCCGGACAGGCTCTGGCTGGCGAAGAAGTCGAAGCCGTAAAGCGTCAGGCCGGTCAGGCGCGACCGCAGCAGCAGATCGATCATCATCGCCCCCGTGGTGGGCGGGGCGGCGAGGCGGTCCTTGAGCGCGCGGTGATCCTTCAGCGGGTGCAGGTAGAAGCCGGGGCTTGTCGCGGTCCGCCAGTCCAGCCGCTTGCGCTTGGGCGACATCCACAGGATGCGCGCGGGGTTCAGGCGGGCGCGGTCCTCGCCGGGCAGCCGCACCGCCAGCGCCAGCCAGTCGGTGCGGGCGCCGTGGCTGTCGGCCGAGGGCAGGGGCGCTCGGTTGATGCGGATCACCAGATCGGCGGCGTCGATGGCCGCGCCGTGCCGGGCCTGCGCCAGGGACCGGGCATTGCCGATCAGCGCGACCGACTTGTTCTCGAGATCCGCCAGCAGGTTCTCTTGCGGGACGGACAGGGATTGCAGCGCATTTTCGTCGCGCAGCAGGCGGGCGGCGTGAAAGGCCAGCCTGTTCATGGCCGGGCCAGCAGGTCGCGGTAGATCGCGACAAGGGCGCGGGCCTCGCCCTCGATGGCGTGGTGCGCCGTGACATGGGCGCGGGCGGCCTGGCCCGCCAGGATGCGCGCGGCATCTTCGTCCAGCCAGCGGCGCAGCGCCCCGGTCAAGGCATCCCCGTCGTCGGGGGGAACCAGGCTGCCGGTCACGCCGTCGCGGATCAGCGACTCGTAGGCGCCGACGCGGGCGGCGACCGTGGGCACGCCGCAGGCCATGGCCTCCAGCGGCGTCAGGCCGAAGCCTTCCCAGCGGGCCGGGGCGGCGAACAGGTCCAGCGCCTGATAATGGCGCACCACCCGGTCCCAGGGCAGCTCGCCCAGGAAACGGATGCGGTTCTGCAAGCCCGCCGCGCGGATCTCGGCCAGCAGGCCGTCGGCGAAGGCGCGGTTGTCGGGGGTGACGCGGCCGGTAAAGACGATCTGGGCGCGCGGGCGGTCCGGCAGCAGCCGCAGCCCGGCGCGGACCAGCAGATCCACCCCTTTCTGCGCGCGCACCCGGCCAAAGCAGCCGACCAGCACCGCGTCCGGGTCAAGGCCCAATTCGCGCCGCAGCGCCGCCTTGTCGGCGGGCGGCTGGAAGATCGCGGTGTCTACCCCGTGCATCACCACCGTCGCGGGCCGGTCCAGGTGGCCGGCCGCCTTGTCCGAGGTCGCCACAACCGCGTCCTGCTGCCGGATCAGCCATTTGGTAAAGCCCGTATGCCGCCGCTGCGCGGCGGATGTGAACAGCAGCCGGTATTTCCGCCGCAGCACCCGGCGCAGGATAAGCCCGAGCGCCATTTCCGTGTTGCGCCGGGCGTGCCAGACGCGCCAGCGGTCGCGCGGCATCAGAACGGCCCGGGCCAGCGGAATATGCGGCACGTCCGGCGGCAGGCCGGGGCCGGTGGCGCGGATCGCGATCATGCGCGCCTGCACGGGGATCAGCCGGACCACGGTGGCGGTGACGCCCGACAAGCGGCGCTTGAGATTGGGGGCGACGACCAGCGGTTCAGACATGGCGGTTCTCGGCGCTGAACAGGTAAAAGGCCAGCCCTATCAGCAGCGGCACCAGGAAGAACAGGAAGATATGGCCGTAGGCCTCGGCCGGGGGGTGGCTGGCCTGCGCCGAAAGATAAACCGGCCGCGACAGGAACTGCATGATCCCCACGCCGGAAATCGAGACCATGTTCATGAAGGTGATCCCGCGCCCGACCAGGTGATGGGGCAGAAAGGCGCGGCCGTGCGACATGATCAGCGAATACGAGCTGTCCGAGATGCACACCATCACCAGCAGCGCCCCCGACAGCGGCAGGCTTTCGCCCGATCCAAGCCACAGCCCCGCCAGCACCAGGCCCAGCAGCACCGTGTTGGCGACCGAGGTGCGCTTGTCGGACCCCATCAGGCGCACGATCCAGCCCACGGACAGGTTCGCCGCGACCATCGCCAGCCCCATGCCCAGCGTCACCCAGCCGATCAGATAGTCGCCCGCGCCATAAACCTCGGACAGGAAGGGACCGGCCCACAGCCCGCGGATGCAGGCCGATGCCGCATAGGTCACGCCCAGCAGCGGCAGGATCAGCCGCAGTTCCCGCACCGCCAGCAGATCGCGCAGCCGCGCCGGGCGTCCCTGGCCCGCGGGCTTGCCGGGGTTGCGCACCAGGGCCAGGATCGCCAGCGCCACCAGCAGCGTGACCAGCGCCAGCCCGGCCAGCGCCGCGCGCCAGCCGACCGCGTTGATCACCCAGACCAGCGGCGCGGCCCCCAGCATGTTGCCCAGCGATCCGATGCCCACCACCGCGCCGCCCGCCGCGCTCATCGACGCGGGGGGCAGGGTGCGGGCGAAGATGAAGAAGCTGCCCATCATCACCGGCGCGCAGCCGATGCCCAGCAGCGCCATCGCCAGGTGGATGTGCCAGGGCTCTTGCGCCAGCGCAAAGACCAGCGCCCCGCCGCAGCCGCCAAAGGCCAGCAGCACCGCCACCGTTTCGCGCGGGCCAAAGCGGTCCAGCGCCCAGCCGACGGGGATCTGCACGGCGGCGAAGGCGATGTACCAAAGCCCCGAGGACAGCGCGAGATCGGCCGGCCCCGCCCCCAGTTCCGCCCCCAGCGTGGGCGACAGCACCGCCAGAAAGGCGCGATAAAACTGGCTCAGCGTATAGCCAAGAACAAGGGACATCAGTCCCGGCGACAGGATCCAGCGCATTCCATCCCTCCGTTGCGGCGGCAGGCTGCGCCAAGCCCGCGCCGGGCGCAAGGCACGGCGGCAGGAATGCGGCCCAACTTGACCCGCCCAGGCCGGGGGGCTAGCACCGGACGCGACGGCGCGACCCAAGAACCCGGAGGAACCATGTCCGACCCTTATTCGCTTCTCATCCTGCCCGGCGACGGGATCGGTCCCGAGGTCATGGCCGAGGTGGTCAAGGTCATCGACTGGTTCGGCGCCAATCGCGGCATGTCCTTCGACGTGAGCCACGGTCTGGTCGGGGGGGCGTCCTATGACGCCCATGGCACGCCGCTGACCGACGAAACGATGGCCCGGGCGCAATCGGTCGACGCGGTGCTGCTGGGCGCGGTCGGCGGGCCGAAATACGACAGCCTGGATTTCGCCGTCAAACCCGAACGCGGCCTTTTGCGCCTGCGCAAGGAGATGGACCTTTACGCCAACCTGCGCCCGGCCCAGTGCTTCGACGCGCTGGCCGATTTTTCGTCCCTGAAGCGCGAGGTGGTCGCGGGCCTGGACATTCTGATCGTGCGCGAACTGACCTCGGGGATCTATTTCGGCGAGCCGCGCGGCATCCATTCGGACGGCAACAATCCCGGCAACGAAGGCGGGCGCGTCGGCATCAACACGCAGCGCTACACCAGCGGAGAGATCCGGCGCGTGGCGCGGTCGGCCTTTGAACTGGCGCGGCGGCGGTCGAACCGGGTCTGCTCGATGGAAAAGGCCAACGTGATGGAATCCGGCGTCCTGTGGCGCGAGGAGGTGCAGTGGGTCCATGACGCCGAATATCCCGATGTGGAACTGTCGCACATGTATGCCGACAACGGCGCCATGCAGCTGGTCCGCCGCCCGCAACAGTTCGACGTGATCGTCACCGACAACCTGTTCGGCGACATCCTGTCGGACGCGGCGGCGATGCTGACCGGCAGCCTGGGAATGCTGCCCTCGGCCAGCCTGGGGGCGCCGATGGCCAACGGGCGGCCCAAGGCGCTGTACGAACCCGTCCACGGATCGGCCCCCGACATCGCGGGGCAGGGCCGCGCCAACCCGATCGCCTGCATCCTGTCCTTCGCCATGGCGCTGCGCTATTCCTTCGGCCAGGGCGACGCCGCGGCGGATCTGGAACGCGCGGTCGAACGGGTTCTGGCCGAGGGCGCGCGCACGGCCGACCTGATGGGACCGGAAGGCGGCACCCCGATCTCGACCGCCGGGATGGGCGACCGCATCCTCGCCGCCCTGTCCCAAGGCTGATGGAGGGCGCGTCCAACGTCCGCGGCGCGGTTCTGGCCCTGCTGGCCATGGGCATCTATGCGACGCATGACGTGGTCATCAAGGTGCTGGGCGCGCAGTATCCCGCGTTGCAGGTGCTGTTCTTTTCGTCGCTGCTGTCCTTTCCGCTGGTCACGCTGATCGTCATGCGCGACCCCACCCCCGGCACGTTGCGCCCCGTCCATCCCGGCTGGGTGGCGCTGCGCACGGTGGTGGGCGTGGTGTCGGGGATGGGCAGCTTCCTGGCCTTCTCGCATCTGCCGCTGGCGCAGGTTTACGCGATCCTGTTCTCGGCGCCCCTGCTGGTGACGATCCTGTCGATCCCGATCCTGGGCGAACGGGTCGGGCTGCACCGCTGGGCCGCCGTGGTGATCGGTCTTCTGGGGGTTCTGATCGTGCTGCGCCCCGGCGCGCAGGCGCTGCAATGGGGGCATCTGGCGGCCCTGGCCTCGGCCGTCGCGTCGGCCAGCACGGCCGTGATCCTGCGCAAGCTGGGCCGGGCCGAACGCCCGCTGGTGTTGCTGATGTGGCCGATGCTGGGCAACTTCGTGGCCACCGGGGCGTCGCTGGCCCTGGCTTATCGGCCGATGGAACTGCCGCATCTGGCGCTGGCCGGGGTGATCGCCTGCCTGGGGCTGATCGCGGGATTCCTGCTGATCCTGGCCTATCGCGCGGGCGAGGCCGCCATTGTCGCCCCCATGCAGTATTCCCAGATCCTGTGGGCCACCGCCTATGGCTGGATCGTCTTCGGCGAGGTGCTGGACGCGCCCACCGTTCTGGGCGCCGCGGTGATCATCGGATCGGGCATCTACATCGTCTGGCGCGAAGGGCGGGGCGGCAATTCCGTGAATCGCCCGGTGATCGCGTCCCGCATCCGGGCGGAAACGGTGACGGCGCCCCGCACCTCGCTTTTGCAAAGAATATGGCCGCCGCGCCCTTGACGGGGCTTGCAATGGCGCGCGCCCCGCGCTACCTGCCCCCTCACGGTCGGAGCGTAGCGCAGCCTGGTAGCGCACCTGCTTCGGGAGCAGGGGGTCGGAGGTTCGAATCCTCTCGCTCCGACCAGTCGGCTTTCCGGCCTGTCGGGAAAGCCCCCATCATGCGATGACACCCCCCGCCGCCGCCCAAGTTCCTTGCGCCCCTCAAGTTCCTTGCGCCATCGTTCCCGCGCGCGCAGACTGCGAGAACCGACGGTGGAGGGAAGGATGGCACGAGCAAGCCTGGCACTCGCGCTGCTTCTGGGCAGCGCCCCCGCAGGATTGGCCCAGCAGGCGACGGATGCCGTCGCGCCCGAAGCGGCGACGAACATCGAAACCCGGGCCGGCGATCTCGGCCCGCTGTCCGCCGCCGCGCGCGCGGCGCTGACGGCCAAGGCCGAAGGGCGCCCCGTGGCGGGCCGGGGCTGGATGGTCAGCGCCGCCCACCCCCTGGCCGCCGAGGCGGGCGCGGGGGTGCTGGCCGCGGGCGGCAGCGCCGCCGATGCCATGGTGGCCGTCCAGACGGTCCTGGGCCTGGTCGAGCCGCAAAGCTCGGGCCTGGGGGGCGGGGCGTTCCTGGTCTGGCATGACGGGGAAACGGGCGCGCTGACCACGCTCGACGCGCGCGAAACCGCGCCCCTGACGGCAACCCCGACGCTGTTCCTGACCGACAACGGCCAGCCCATGGAGTTCATGGAGGCCGTGGTGGGCGGCCGGTCCGTGGGCACGCCCGGCACCCCCGCGCTGCTGGAGGACGCGCATCGCCGCTGGGGCAAGGCCAACTGGTCGGGCCTGTTCGGCGACGCCATCCGGCTGGCCGAGGGGGGCTTCACCGTTTCGCCCCGGCTGGCATCGCTTGTGGCGGAGGAAGGCGAGGCCTTGCAGGCCGACCCGGCCACGACCGCCTATTTCTTTCCGGGCGGACAGCCGGTCGCGGCGGGCGCGACGCTGAAGAACCCCGCCTATGCCGCGACCCTGCGCAGCCTGGCCGCGCGCGGCGCGGACGGGTTCTACCGGGGTCCGGTCGCGGAAGGCATCGTCGCCGCCGTGCGCGGGGCCGACAATCCCGGCGGGCTGTCGATGGGGGATCTTGCCGCCTATCGTGTCATGGAACGCCCCGCCGTTTGCGTCGAATACCGCGGCCACGATGTCTGCGGCATGGGGCCGCCGTCCTCGGGCGGGCTGACGGTGGGGCAGATCCTGGGGATGCTGGGCGGCTACGACCTGACGGCACTGGGGGCGGAAAGCCCGGAAAGCTGGCGGCTGATCGGGGATGCCTCGCGCCTGGCCTTCGCCGACCGCGGCCGCTTCATGGCCGACAGCGACCATGTGCCGATGCCGACCCAGGGGCTGATCGACCCCGCCTATCTGGCCGAACGCGCCAAGCTGCTGGCGGGCGACGACAGCCTGCCCGAGGTGAGCCCGGGGGCCCCCGGCTGGTCCCATGCGGCGCTGTGGGGGCAGGACGCATCGCTGGAACTGCCGTCCACCACGCATATCTCGATCGTGGACGCCGACGGCAACGCCCTGTCGATGACCACCACCATCGAGAACGGCTTCGGCGCGCGCCTGAT
Organism: Paracoccus angustae; assembly: GCF_042648745.1. Lineage (NCBI taxonomy): Bacteria > Pseudomonadati > Pseudomonadota > Alphaproteobacteria > Rhodobacterales > Paracoccaceae > Paracoccus > Paracoccus angustae. The sequence continues at coordinate 356,234 of NZ_JBHRXY010000002.1, read as the reverse complement.
GACGGGCGGCTTCCTGCTGAACAACGAACTGACCGATTTCAGCTTCGAAACCCATGACGGGAACGGCTGGCCCATCGCCAATGCCGTGGCCCCGGGCAAGCGCCCCCGGTCGTCCATGGCGCCGACCATCGTGCTGAAGGACGGGCGCCCGGTGCTGGTCATCGGCTCGCCCGGGGGCAGCCGCATCATCGGCTATGTCGCCCGCGCCATCGTCGCGCATCTGGACTGGGGCATGGACATCCAGAAGGCCGTGGCCGCGCCCAACATCGTGAACCGCTTCGGTCCCATGGACATCGAGGCGGGGCTGCCCGCCGCCCTGACCGAGGGCCTGGCCGCCATGGGGTTCCAACTGAACGAGACGGACCTGACCTCGGGCCTGCAAGGCATCGCGATCGGCCCGGACGGGGCGCTGTCGGGCGGCGCCGATCCCCGGCGCGAGGGCATCGCCCTGGGCGGCTGAGACATGCCGCGGCCTGTCCCGTTCCCCGGGGGGTTGAAGCCTGGCGCCTGAATGGTTAGCTTGCTAACGATCTAACCACGCTTCCGCCATGCCGCGATCCTTGCATCTTCTCGATACGCTCTTGCACCTCATGCGCCTGCTGCGCCGCAGCTATGACGCGCGGGCCCAGGCCATGGGCCTGACCTTGTCGCGCGCCCGGGCGCTGACCACCCTGTCGCGGATGGACGGCGCCACGCAGGCGGAACTGGCCGCCGCGCTGGAGATCGAGGCGCCCACGCTCAAGCGCCAGATCGACGCGCTGGAACGCGCGGGCTTTGTCGAACGCCGGCCCGCCGAATCGGACGGGCGCAAGAACGCGCTGTTCCTGACCGCGCGGGGCCGGGACAGCGGCATCGTCGATTTCACCCGCCGGATGCGGGCCGAACTGGTGGCGGGCATCCCGGACGGCGACCTGGCCGTGGCCCAGTCCGTGCTGGACCGGATCGCCGCCAACATCGCAAGGCTGGACCGGGAATGAGCGGTTCCGCCCCCTTGACCGGTCCCGCCGCCCCGGCCCCCGTGGTCCACCCCCCGCTGCCCGTGCCGCGCGCCCTGGCCTACATGGGCGCGTCGGTGATGCTGGCCTTGTCGCAGGGCCTGGGCCAGGGCTTCGTGTCGGCCAACATCCCGCAGATCGCGGGCGATCTGGGCATCACCGCCGCCCAGGCCAGCTGGCTGATGGCGGCCTACATGATCCCGCGCGCGTCCCTGCCGCTGCTGCTGATCAAGATCCGCACCCAATTCGGGCTGCGCCGCTTTGCCGAGGTGGGGATCGTCGCCTATGTCGCGGTGGCCTTCGCCTCCGTCTGGATCAGCGACTTCCGGTCGGCCGTGGTGGTGCAGGCGCTGTCGGGCGCGGCGGCCGCGCCCTTGTCCACGCTGGCCTTCATGTACATGCTGGAACCCTTGTCGCAGTCATGGAAGATGCGCCTCGGCCTGCCCGCCGCGATGGCGGTGATGATGGCGGGGCCGACGCTGGCGCGCGTCGTCTCGCCCGCGCTGATCGGGGATGGCGGGCTGACATGGATGCACCTGACGGCGCTTGGCATGGCGATGGTGTCGCTGATGCTGGTGTTCCGCCTGCCGCTGCGGCCCGTGCCGCACATGAAGGTGATCCAGGCGCTGGACTTCGCAAGCTTTCTGCTGATCGGCTTCGGCTTTGCGGGGCTGACCATCGGCTTTGTCATGGGGCCGATCCATCACTGGACCGACGCGCCCTGGATCGGCGCGCTGCTGGCGGCTTCGGCCGCGGCGCTGGCCATTGCCGTCGCGGTCGAGCTGAACCGCGCCGCGCCGCTTCTGGACATCCGCTGGCTGGTCAGCCCCGCCATGCTGCACCTGACGGCGACCTTGTTCCTGTTCCGGCTGATCCTGTCCGAACAGGCCGCGGGCGCGCCGCGCATGTTCCAGGCGCTTGGCGTCGCGCCCGCGCAGATGACCGGGCTGTTCGCCGTGATTGTCGGGGCAAGCCTGCTGGGAGGCTTGGCCTGGATGCGCCCGGACCGCGTGCCCGCGCTGCATCTGGCGGCGCTGCTGCTGATCGCGCTTGGCGCCTTTATGGACGCCCATGCGACGGTGGACACGCGGCCCGAACAGATGATCGTCAGCCAGGCGCTGATCGGGTTCGCGGGGATGCTGTTCCTGCCCCCCGCGATGATGGCCGGACTGGTTTCGGCCCTGGCGCGCGGGCCGCAGTACCTGTTGTCCTTTGTGATCGTCTTCATCTCGACCCAGTCCCTGGGGGGCGTGCTGGGGTCGGGCCTGTTCGCCACCCTGATCGACCACCGCCAGGCCGCCCATTACGCGGCCCTGACCGAACAGCTTGCCGCCACCGACGCGCCCACCGCCCAAACCATCGCGGGCCATGTGGCGGCCCTGGCCGCGCAGATCCCCGACGCCACCGCCCGGCGCGCGCAGGCCGCCGCGCAGATCGCGCAGGACGCATCCGCCCAGGCCACCGTGATGGCCTACAACGACGCCTATCTGTTGACCGCCCTGATCGCCCTTGCCGCCGCCCTGGCCCTGGTACTGCACCTGCTGCGCGACCGGCTGGCCCTGCGCATGGCGCCCGCCCCCGAACCGGACACGACCCCATGAAAAAAGAAAACCTTCTTCCGACCCTTGTCGCCCTGGCCATCGGGCTCGCGGGCGTGCTGCTGCTGCTTTACGCCTGGCATCTGCCGCCCTTCCGGGCCGCCGAGCCGACAACCGAGAACGCCTATATCCGCGGCAAGGTCACAACGGTGGCGCCGCAGGTTTCGGGCTATGTCGCCGCGGTCGATGTCACCGACTTCCAGCCCGTCAAGGCGGGCGACGCGATCGCGCGGATCGACGACCGCATCGCCCGCCAGAAGCTGGCCCAGGCCGACGCGCAACTGGCCGCTGCCCGGGCCGCGATGGAGGCCGCTGCCCGGGCCGCGATGGAGGTCGCTGCCCAAAGCGTCGCCTCGGCCGAGGCGGTAGTGCGCGCCGATCGGGCCGGGGTCGACTCCGCCCGTTCGGCCCTGACCACGGCACGGACCGGCTGGAACCGCGCGCGGGAACTGCGGACGCGCGGCGTCGCATCGCAATCGGCGGCGGAACAGTCGGATCTGGCCTTGCGGCAGGCCGAGGCCGCCGTCACCCAGGCCGAGGCGCAGCTGGACGTGCAGCGCGAGGCGGTGAAATCCGCCCGCGCCGCCCTGCAATCGCGCCGGGCCGACATCGCCAGCGCCCAGGCCGCGGTGGAGCTGGCGCGGATCGAGCTGGACAACACCGTGATCCGCGCGCCTGCGGACGGCCGTCTGGGCCAGGTCGCGGTCCGGGTCGGGCAATACGTGACGCCGGGCACGGCGCTTGTGTCGCATGTGGGCCGCGATGTCTGGATCATCGCCAATTTCAAGGAAACCAGCCTGACCGGATTGCTGCCGGGCGAGGCTGTGCGCTTTACCGTGGACGCGATGCGGCACCGCGCCTTTGCGGGCCGGGTCGAATCCTTCTCGCCCGCGACGGCGTCGGAATACAGCCTGCTGGCGGGCACCAACGCGACCGGCAACTTCACCAAGATCGCGCAGCGCCTGCCGGTGCGCATTTCCATCGACCCGGGGCAGCAGATGGCGGAACACCTGCGCCCCGGCATGTCGGTGGTGGTCCATGTGGACACCGCCACCGCGCCGGGGTGACGGCTCAGGCCCTCGCGGATGCCAGCTGGTCGCCTTCGTCCACGTCGGGCGAATCGTCGGCCTCGACCCCTTCGTCCGGCATCTCCTCGGTCTCGGCCAGATCGGAGGCTTCCCCGGGGTCCACGCCAAATCGCGCCGCCACCTCGGGCGCATAGCGGAGAAGATCTCCCCGCAGCTTCAGAAGCGACAGATCCTTGGTCTTGGCTTCCAGCATCACGTCGAACTCGAGACCCTGCGCCTCGCGCATGAAGGTCGCGAATTCGAACGGGTTTGTGAAATCCGCGTGGCCCGTCCAGACGGGCGGCAGCAGCACCGTCTTGAAGCGCGACGTGGGTTTCACCACCTCCTTGGTCGGCGCGCCGCCCTTGGCCGGACCCGCCGATTTCAGGGCCTCGCGCTCCTTGTCGGTCACCTTGCGCTTGATTTCCCGCAATTCGGTCCGGGGCGAGGAGAAATGGATCTTCGGCCGCACGCCGGCCGGCCACGAGCGGACAAAGCGTTCCAGCGTGGGACGCAGCGCCAGCCCCTCGGGGTTGAGGCACCAGAAATGCTGGTAGTCGAAGATCAGCGGCACCCCGCAGCGGTCGTGGATCCACAGCACGTCGGCGGCGGAAAAGCGGATGTCGTCGTTTTCCAGGACCAGCCGGCGGCGGACATGGTCGGGGCATTGCTCGTAACCCTCGATCCAGCGGGCGCGGCTTGCCTCGCGGTCGTCGTAGACGCCCCCGACATGGGTGACCAGAACGCCTTCCGGCCCCATGCCCATCCGGTCCAGAATCTCGGCCTGCGAGGCCAGATCCCAGATGCTTTTCGCCGTCAGCGCCGGATCGGGGCTGTTCAGCAGCACGAACTGGGAAGGGTGAAAGGACAGCCGCATGTCCAGCCCGCGCGCCTTGCGCCCGAGCGCCGCAAGCTCGGCGTCGCTTTCGGCCACCATGGCGTGGAACTGCGGCATGTCGGGATGCGTGGCATAGGGCGCCAGATCCGAGGACATCCGGTACATGTCGATGCCCACCTGGGCCATGTAGTCCAGGATCGCGTCCACGTGTTCCAGCGAGGTCTTGAGATGCGGGTTCTGCCGCCAGCGCCGGGTGTCGTTGCTTTTCAGTCCGGGCCGTCCCATCACCTTGACGGGAAAGCCCAGGCGGAGCGGTCGATCAGTCATGCGCGGTCTCCTCGGGAAAGCCGATCCGGGCGGCGAAATCGGCCCACACGGCGGGGCGAAGCGCGCCGCCCGTGGCCTGGGCGTGGCCGCTGCCGTATTCGGGGCCCGCGCCGGGCGGGCGGTGATCGGCCAGAAAGCGGATCAGATCCGTGCCGGTGGCGCTGCGGGCGGCGAAATGGATCCAGCCGGGCCGGTAGCCGGTGTTGACGGCCAGCACGATCTTGTCGCGCAGCCGCCCGCGCCAGGCCTGCGCCACCAGCGGGTGGACCTGGCAAGGCGAGGAAAAGCGGATCAGCGCGACATCCCCGCGCACCTTCGGCGGGGTGCGCCGGGCCGCGTCCAGTTCCGCCGCGACCTCGGCCTTGGCGGCCTGCAACAGGGCGGTTTCGGGATGGCCGCCCTTCAGCAGATCCTTGGGCGATCCGCACCGCAGCAGCAGCGCCAGCGCCGGGCTGGCATCGGCCCGGGCCGTCCGGCGGGGCGCGTTGACCAGCGACACCGCGTCGCGCAGCGCGGTCTTGCCATAGCGCGCCTGCGCATCGGCCAGCTGCGGGAAATCCTCTCCGGCCATGTCGCCGATCAGCCCCAGGGCCGCAAGCCACAGCAGGTCGTCGTTGTCGCCCAGGGCCTGCGCGCACCAGAAGGCCAGCAGCGACGAGGTGGGTTCCGGCCGCCAGCCATTGCCCGAGATCACCGCCGCCTCGCCCGGCGTGCCTGTGGGCACGTGGTGATCGACTAGAACCGTGGGCAGGCCCGGCAGGATGTCGCCCTGGCGGATGCCCAGATCGGTCACGATCAGCCCGCCGGGCTGCCGTTCTTCCAGTTCCGCCCGAAGCGCGGGGGACCAGGGATTTTCGCCCTTGCCGGTCACGCGGATGTCGGCGGGACGGCCCGCTCGGTCCAGGGCGCGGGCCAGGATCGCCACCGCGGACAGCCCATCGGCGTCGAAATGGCCCAGGATCAGCGGGCGCCGGCCCGGGTCGAAGCGGTCAAGGGCCGCCCGGAAGGCGGGGGCCACGTCGGCAGGGCATTGGGGGCGGGGGTCGGACATGGTGCCCAACGTCGCAGGGGCCGCCCGGTTTCACGGGTCATGGGAACGGACCGGTCCCCGGCGGGCGTTTCAGGACAAAGGCGGCGCGGAACGGCGGAGGGTCCGGCATGCGATCGACCGACGAAGAAAGGCGCGACCGTGTCGCAAAGGCCGCGCGGCGGCACGGTTTCAGCCCTGATGCGGCCGAGGCGATGCTGGCCGCGCTGGCGCGGGGCCTTGGGCGGCAGGCGCAGTTCGACCACCCCGAGTTCGGCGGCATGGGCCAGTGGTCCGGCGGCATGCTGATGGTCGGGGACATGTCCGGCACCGGCCTGAAGGCCCGGGTCCAAGGCCTGATCCGCGATCTGTCGGGCCTTGCCGGACCGGCCGCCTCCGCCCCGCAGGCCCCGAACCCCGGCGATGCCTTGGACTGGCCGTCCTGGCTCGGGGCGCCATCCTCCAGCGGGTCGCAGAACGACATGCGCTATGCCGTCTTTCCCGCGGCAAAGCGGCTGGCCGTGATGCGCGGCGGGCGGATGTTTCTTTACGACACGGGCGAGCACCAGATCAGCGGCGTGTCCCAGCAGCAGGGCGGCGGCCATGCGCTGTCCTTCGCCAGCCGGCGCGGGCCGGTGCCGCTGGACAGCCTGGCCCCGGTCGCCGCCCCGGACACCGCCCCTGACCCTGCCCCCGCCCCCGCCCTCGCCCCCGCACCCGAGGCGCGGCCCGGACCGGCTGTAGCGGAAGGGTCGATCCCGGCCATGATCGAGCAGCTTCACGCGCTGCTGACGCGCGGCATCCTGACCCAGGCCGAGTTCGACGCGAAGAAGGCCGAACTGCTGGCGCGGCTTTAAGGGCCGCCCGCCGGTTCAGCCCAGGTATCTGCCGAACCAGTCCAAGGTCCGGTCCCAGGCCAGCGTTGCCGCCGCCTCGTCGTATCGGGGCGTCGAATCGTTGTGAAAGCCGTGATTGGTGCCGGGATAGACATGCGCCTCGTAGGTCTTGCCGTGCTCCTTCAGCGCGGCCTCGTAGGCGGGCCAGCCCTTGTTGACGTTCTCGTCGGTTTCGGCGAAGTGCAGCAGCAGCGGGGCCTTGATCCTGGGCACGTCCTCGACCGGCGCCTGGCGGCCGTAGAAGGGCACGGCGGCGGCCAGTTCGGGAAAGGCGGCCGCCGCCGCGTTCGACACGCCGCCGCCATAGCAGAAGCCGGTGATCCCGACCTTGCCGTTGGTCATGGGGCTGTCCAGCAGGAAGGCGATGGCGGCGAAGAAATCGTTCATCAGCTTCGCGGGATCGACCTCGCGCTGCAATTCCCGGCCCTTCTCGTCGTTGCCCGGATAGCCCCCCTTCGAGGTCAGCCCGTCCGGCGCCAGCGCCACATAGCCCGCCTTGGCCACGCGCCGCGCCACATCCTCGATATAGGGGTTGAGGCCCCGGTTCTCGTGCACCACCACGACGCCGCCCGCAGGGGTCTCGACCGCGACGCCGTCCCGGGCGGGGCGGACCAGATAGGCGCGCACCGTCCCGTGTCCCTCGGGCGAGGGGTAGGTGACGTATTCGGCAAGGATGCCGGGATCGGTGAAGTCCACCTGCCGGGCCAACGCGTAATCGGGGCCGAGGATGTTCAAAAGCGCCAGCGCGGTCATCCCGCCCACCGCGTGTTTGGCCGCGCGGTCCAGGAATTCGCGCTTGGTGATCCGGCCATGGGCGTAGAAATCGTAAAGCTCCAGCAGTTCGGGCGGAAAGTCCTTCGCGGTCAGGCGTGCCATGGGAAATCCCTTCATCCGGGGGGTGCGGGTGAAATCCTAGAACCAAAATGCCGCGGAGGCGCATCACAGTTCTGAAAGCGGGCGCCTTTCCGGCGGCGGCGCCATTCCGTCGCCGTCTGGCGGAACGGGGCCAGGCGCTTTGTGTTGACTGGAACAAGGACATGCAGAGGAGGCCGCGATGAGCGACAAGGAAAATTCCGATGCCGTGCCGCCCGGCGTGCCCGGATCGGGCGAGAACATCTGCCGCAGATGCGAGGGCAGCGGGCGGGCCGACGGCAAGGAATGCCCTGAATGCGGCGGCACGGGCAAGGTGACGACGGGCATCGGCGGGGGCTGACCCCCGGCGGAGCGAGGGCCCGCAACGTGCTGAAGCCGATCGCCCGGCGGATCGCTGCCGGGCCCGGAAGAACCCTTGGCGGAGCGAATGGCAGGGCGAAAGGCGGGAACGGCCTTCCCTTGGCAGGCCGCCGGCACGGGCACGGTTCGGGGCACGGTTCGGGGCGCGCGATCTGGGGCGCGCGATCTGAGGCACGGCATCCGGGCCTGCGACTTGCCCGCGCGGCGCGTTATCCGCCCCGGCAAGTGCCGTTCCCGGCAGCCTCGGCGCGGAGGGGCGGGAAAACGCCCGTGGTTCCTTGTTCCTTCCGTTCCCGCCCGGCGAACGGCGCCGCGCGCCTGTCCGCCGATTGCCGATCCGCCCTGGCCGCCGCCCGGAACGCCTTGAAATGCCAAGAGTGCCGGTCGCGCGATTCAAGAATTGTTGACGCTTCGTTCTTCCCCTAGGATGTGCTTCCTCGGGTCGCCCGCGCTCGGGGCATGTTGTTCTCCCGGCATCGAACGGAAATGCGCCATCTGATCTCGACCGTCTTCTATTTTTTCAGATACGCCGTTCTGTCCGCCACGCTTGTCGTGATCTGCGGCTTTCTGATGGCGTCCTTTGCGGGCACCGCGGCCGAGACCGGGCCGGATCCGAAGCCGATGGTTCTGGGCATCGTCCTGGCCGGGCTGCTGCTGCCCGCGCTTCTGCTGCGCCGGAAAACCGCGCGGCGCGGGGGAAGGCGCCGTTCCGGGAAAGCGGCGCCGCGCCGCCCGTCCTTCTGCCCCGCCGACGGCCATGCCTTCGAGCAATGGGTCGCGGGCCGGCTGGAAATGCACGGCTGGCGCGCCGATGTCACGGCGGGCTCGGGGGACCAGGGCATCGACATCATCGCCCGGCGCGACGGCAGAAAGGTGGGCATCCAGTGCAAGCGCTACGGCGGCCCCGTCGGCAACAAGGCGGTGCAAGAGGCCTTTTCCGGCCGCGCCTTTCACCGCGTCGACATGGCCGTGGTGATCACCACCGGCCATTACACCCAAAGCGCCAGGGACTTGTCCCGGCGCACCGGCGTCCATCTGCTGCATGTCAAGGACATTCCCCGCCTGCGCAAGCTGACCTGAGGGGCTTGGATCGGGCGAACAAGGGCGGGCCACGGCAGGCTTCTTGACGCTACGGCAGGCCAGAAGGCCAATGCCGCCAGCGGTTTAGCCTCATTGACCCGTTTCCCGAACGATGTCACCCTTCCGTCATGCGAATGTCGCGTTCGCGTCACCGGGGCCCGCTAGGCCCGGGCGCGAACCGCAACTCCACAAGGGAGGATAATCATGAACCGACTTTTCACGGCGTCCGCGCTGGCGCTGGCCGCGTCGCTGTCGGCCGCCCAGGCCCAGACGGAAATCCAGTGGTGGCACGCCATGGGCGGCGAACTGGGCGCCAAGCTGGAGGAAATCACCAAGGGCTTCAACGATGCCCAGGATGAATACACGGTCGTGCCGTCCTACAAGGGCACCTACCCGGAAACGATGACCGCAGCCATTGCCGCCTTCCGCGCGCAGCAGCAGCCCGCCGTTGTCCAGGTCTTCGAGGTCGGCACCGGCACCATGATGGCCGCCGAGGGCGCCATTGTTCCCGTTCACCAGCTGATGGCCGACCAGGGCGCGGCCTTCGATCCGCAGGCCTACCTGCCCGCCGTGGTCGGCTATTACACCGACACGGAGGGCAACATGCTGTCGCTGCCCTTCAACAGCTCGACCCCGATCGTTTACTACAACAAGACCATGTTCGAAAAGGCGGGCCTGGACCCGGACACCCCGCCCGAGACCTGGGCCGAGCTTGAGGAATTCAGCGCCAAGATCCGCGACTCGGGCGCGGGCACCTGCGGCTTCACCACCCAGTGGATCAGCTGGATCCAGACGGAAAACCTGTCGGCCTGGCACAACCAGCCCATCGGCACCGAAGGGAACGGCTTTGGCGGGCTGTCGGCGCGGCTGACGCTGAACGGCCCGGTGCAGGTCAAGCACTGGGAAAACCTCAAGCGCCTGTCCGACGAGGGGGTCTTCAAATACGGCGGCCCGGTCGGCGGCGACAACGCGGCGCCGATGTTCTATTCCCAGGACTGCGCGATGTACATGGCCAGCTCGGCCAGCCGGGCGGGCGTGATCGCCAACGCCAAGGATTTCGAGGTGGGCTACGGGATGCTGCCTTTCTACGACGACGTGGAAGGCGCGCCGCAGAATTCCATCATCGGCGGCGCCTCGCTGTGGGTGCTGTCGGGCCGCCCCGACGAGGAATACGCGGGCGTGGCGAAGTTCTTCGAATACCTGTCCACGCCCGCGGTGCAGGCGGACTGGGCGTCCTTCTCGGGCTATCTGCCGATCACGCAGGCGGCGATGGAGCAGATGGCGGATTTCTACGCCCAGAACCCCGGCGCGGATACCGGCATCAGGCAGATCACGCTGAACGCGCCGACCGAGAACTCCAAGGGCCTGCGCTTCGGCAACTATGTCCAGATCCGCGGCATCATCGACGAGGAGTTCGAGCAGCTTCTGTCCGGGTCCAAGGACGCGCAAGGCGCGCTGGACGCGGTGGTCGAACGCGGCAACGCGCTTTTGGAAGAATTCCAGGCGCAGAACCAGTAACCGGCATGGGGCCGCGCGTCGTCGCGGCCCTGTCGTCCCAAAGGGCAAGGCGAAGATGAAGCGCACGCTTTTCCGAAACCAGCTGCTGCCCTGGCTGCTGCTGGCGCCGCAGCTGGCGATCACCCTTGTCTTCTTCCTGTGGCCCGCGGCCCAGGCCATCCGGCAAAGCTTCCTGCGCCAGGACGCCTTCGGCATCAACACCAGCTTCGTGGGCCTGTCGAACTTCCAGGCGCTGTGGAACAGCCCGGAATACCTGAACGCTTTGCAGGTCACGGCGGTCTTCGCGGTGCTGGTGACGGTGCTGTCGATGGGATTCGCGCTGCTTCTGGCCGTGGCCGTGGACCGCATGATCCGGTCCGCCAGCATCTATACGACACTGCTGGTCTGGCCCTATGCGGTGGCCCCGGCGGTCGCGGGCATCCTGTGGTGGTTCATCTTCAACCCGACCATCGGCATCATGCCCTATGTCCTGGACATGGTGGGCTATGACTGGAACCACATCAGTTCCAAGACCGACGCGCTGCTGCTGGTCGTGATCGCAAGCGCCTGGAAGCAGATCAGCTACAACTTCCTGTTTTTCGTGGCGGGGCTGCAATCCATCCCGGCCAGCCTGCGCGAAGCCGCCGCCATCGACGGCGCGGGGCCGGTCAGGCGGTTCTTCGACATCACCCTGCCGCTTTTGTCGCCCACGACCTTTTTTCTGCTGGTGGTGAACATCGTGTATGCCATGTTCGACACCTTCGCCGTGATCGACGCCACAACCGAGGGCGGCCCCGCCCAGGCCACCAACATCCTGGTGTACAAGGTCTATTTCGACGGTTTCGTGGGCCAGAACATGGGATCCTCGGCCGCGCAGTCGGTGGTGCTGATGGGGATCGTGATCGCGCTGACGGTGGTCCAGTTCCGCTGGGTCGAAAAGAAGGTCGCCTATTGATGATCGAGAACCGCCCCGGCCTGAACCTTCTGGCGCACCTGACGCTGATGATCGGCGTGGCCATCGTGGCGCTGCCCGTCTGGGTGGCCTTTGTCGCATCGACCCATACGGCGACCGACTTCATGTCGGGCACCATCCCGATCTGGCCCGGCCCGCATCTGGTGGAAAACTATGCCCGGATGCTGGACGCGGGCGTATCCACCAGCGGCACGCCGCCGGTCGGCACGATGATGCTGAATTCGCTGATCATGGCGCTGCTGATCGCCTGCGGCAAGATCGCGATTTCCATCACCTCGGCCTTCGCCATCGTTTATTTCCGCTTTCCGCTGCGGCAGATGGCCTTTTGGTGCATCTTCATCACCCTGATGCTGCCGGTCGAGGTCCGGATCGTCCCGACCTTTCAGGTCGTCGCCGATCTGGGGCTGCTGAACAGCTATGCGGGCCTGTCGGTTCCGCTGATCGCCTCCGCCACCGCGACCTTTCTGTTCCGCCAGGTCTTTCTGACCATCCCGGACGAATTGACCGAGGCCGCGCGCATCGACGGCGCGGGCCCCCTGAAGTTCTTCCGCGACATCCTGCTGCCCTTGTCGCGCACCAACATCGCGGCGCTGTTCGTGATCCTGTTCATCTATGGCTGGAACCAGTATCTATGGCCGCTGCTGATCACCACCAGCAGCGACTATTACACCATCGTGGCGGGCATCAAGCGCATGGCCGACGCGGTGGACGGGCTGCCGCAATGGCATCTGGTGATGGCGACCGCCATGCTGGCGATGCTGCCCCCGGTGGCCGTGGTGATCGGCATGCAGCGCCTGTTCGTCAAGGGCCTGATCGAGACGGAGAAGTAGATGGCCTCAATCACCCTCGACACGGTCGGCAAGATCTATGCCGGCGGCACCCGCGCCGTGGGCGATGTCAGCATCGACATCGCGGACAGCGAATTCATCGTTCTGGTCGGCCCGTCCGGCTGCGGCAAGTCCACGCTGCTGCGCATGATCGCGGGGCTCGAGAGCATCAGCGAAGGCACGGTGCGCATCGGCGGCCGGGTGGTCAACGACATGGAGCCCGCCGACCGCGACATCGCCATGGTGTTCCAGAACTATGCGCTTTACCCGCACATGTCGGTGCGCCAGAACCTGGCCTACGGGTTGAAGAACCGCCGCACGCCGCGCGCGGAAATCGACCGCCGCGTGGCTCAGGCGGCCGAGATCCTGCAAATCGGCCCTTATCTGGACCGCAAGCCCCGCGCCCTGTCGGGCGGCCAGCGCCAGCGCGTCGCCATGGGGCGCGCCATCGTGCGCGAACCGGCGGCCTTTCTGTTCGACGAGCCGCTGTCCAACCTGGACGCGAAGCTGCGCGTCACCATGCGGCTGGAGATCAAGGAGTTGCAGCGCCGGTTGCGCACCACCTCGATCTACGTCACCCACGACCAGCTCGAGGCGATGACCCTGGCGGATCGCCTGGTGGTGCTGAACGCGGGCCGGATCGAACAGATCGGCACGCCGCTCGAGGTTTACCGCAAGCCCGCCTCGACCTTTGTCGCGGGCTTCATCGGCAGCCCGGCCATGAACCTGATCAGCAGCCGCGCCGTGCCCTATCTGCCGGGCATTCCCCAGGCCGCGACCCTGGGCATCCGCCCCGAGGATCTGAGCCTCGCCCCCGACGGTCCCATCGAGATGGACGTGCTGGCCGTCGAGGAGCTGGGCGCGCAGCGCCTGGTCCATGGCCAGACGGGCGGCGAAAGGCTGACCGTGGCGATACCCGCCGGCGCGCCGCTGTCCGACACCGTCCGGCTGGCCTGCCGCCCCGGTTCGCTGCATCTGTTCCACCCCGAAACCGGGCGGCGCATCGGCTGATCCCTACGCCTGCCCGATCAGCAGCATCACCAGCGGGATCGTCACGATCCCAAGCGCGGTGGACATGAGGATCGCGGCGGACACCCGCTGTTGCGCGATGCCGAAATGCTGGGCCAGGATGTAGACGTTGCCCGCCACCGGCAGCGCCGCGGCGGCGACCATCACGCCCGCGGCAAAGGGTTCGACCCCCAAGGCCCAGGCCGCCAGCCCCACCGCCAGGGGGTGCAGCACCAGCTTGGCCCCGCTCAGCCAGGCCGAGACCGCCAGCCGCCCGATGCGCCGCCCGGCCAGGCTGGCGCCGATGGCGAACAGCGCGCCGGGGGTGGCGGCCCCGCCCAGCAGCGCCAGGAATTCGTCGAAGGGGCCGGGCAGGGGCAGGCGCATCTGCGCCCAGGCAAGGCCCGCCAGCATCGACAGGATCATCGGATTGGCGGCGATGCCGCGCCCGATGGGGATCAGGCTGGCCAGGCGCGGCCCGTTCTGGCGCGCGGCATGGATGATCAGCGTGATCAGCGTGGCAAAAACCAGGCTGTCGATGGTCAGCACCATCAGCACCGGGCCGATGGCGCGGTCCCCCAGCAGCACCACCAGCATCGGCACGCCCAGAAAGCCCGTGTTGCCGATCATGCAGCACTGCGCCTCCATCGCGGCCTCGGCCAGGGGCAGGCGGCGCGCCCGCGCCGCCGCCATGCCGATCAGCCAGACGGCAAGGGATCCGCCCAGATAGGCCAGCACGAAGCGCCCATCGAACAGCGCCGCCAGATCCAGGCCCGCGGCAAAGCGGAACAGCATGGCCGACAGCGCGAAATAGAAAACGAACTTCGTCAGCCAGGCCGCCGCCTCCTGCGGAAAGAACCGCGTCCGCGCGGCCAGCCAGCCCAGGCCGATCAGCCCGAAAAAGGGCAGCGTCTTCAGGAATACGGCCAACATGATTCTTCTTTGCTCAAATACCCTCGGGGGTGAGGCCGCCCGCGGCCGAGGGGGCGGAAGGCCCCCTTTCGACGACGAATTCGATCGCCCCGTCTTCCAGATCGCGCTGCCCGATCAGCGCGTGACCGGATTCGTCGCAAAAATGCGGCACGTCCACGGCGGCCATGGCATCGGTGGCAAGCAGGCGCACCCGCGCGCCCGCAGCCTGGCCCAGCAGCACCTTGCGCAGCCGCAGCACCGGCAGCGGGCACAACAGTCCGCGCGCATCGACCAGCACGCTCACGGAACGCCCGCCGCCTGGTCCAGGCACCAGTCCGCCAAGGCGTCGGGCGACAGGCGCTCGCCCATGCCGCCGCAGAAATCGGCCCAGGCCGCGCGCTGCTCGGGCGGGACATGCAGCAGCACGGGGATGCCGTCCGCCACCGCCTGCGCGATCACGCTGCGAAAGCCGCGCCCGACGGCCTCCTGCCGGCCGAACTTGGGCAGGATCAGCAGTTCGGCCCCGGCCATGCGCGCCGACACCCGGGCCGCCGCCGTCTCCAGCGCGCCGGGATCCAGGCGGCAGCCGCCCGAGCCGCTGCCCAGCGACTGGGAGATGCGCACCGGCGCGTCCTCCTCGCCGATCACCAGCACGTCCATGTCGCAGGCGCAATCGGCGCCCAGATCGGTGTTTTGCTGGACGGCGCCCGCCACCCGCAGCCCGGCATCGGCCAGCCGGGCCGACAGCCGCGCCAGAATCCGGTCCGCCTCGCCCGGCGGGGCATCGTTGTCCAGACCGAACCAACCCAGCATCGCCCTCATACCCCGCTGTCCAGCGCGAATTTCATCAAGCCGTTGATCCCCTCGACCCCCAGCTTCTTCTTGAGCATGGACGAGGTGTTGGCGGCGGTCTTGTAGCTCACATCCAGCTCGTCCGCGATGGCTTGCAGGCTGAGACCCCGGCCTATCAGCGCCAGCACCTGCCGTTCGCGGTCCGACAGCGCCCCCAGGGGATCGGCCGCGGCCCCCGCCCGCAGCGTCGCCAGCGCCATGGCATGGCGCGGCGACAGATAGAATTCGCCCGCCTCCAGCATCCGCACGGCCTCGCGGAAGTCGGCGGGGGGCGCGTTCTTCGACAGAAAGCCCTGCGCGCCCGCCTGCAAGGCGCGGGCGGCAAAGCCGGTCTGGTCGTTCATGGAAAAGATCAGGATCCGGGCATCGGGGGCGGCGGCGCGCAGGGGCGCCACCAGATCCAGGCCCCCCGCACCCGGCAGGCTGATGTCCAGCACGATCAGGTCGGGCGCCTCGTCTCCGGCCAGTTGCGCCAGGGCTTCCTCGCCCGACATGGCCTGGCCGATGCGGTCATACCCCAGATCGCGCAGCAGGCGGTTCGCGCCCAGATGGGTGATCGGATGATCGTCGATGACAAGCGCGGATTTCATGTCGATCCTTCTTCCGTCTGCGGCAAGGGCAGGCTGGCGGCGATGGTGGTTCCCCCTGCGCCCGAGGACAAGCGCAAATCGCCGCCCAGAAGGGTGATGCGTTCGCGCATCCCGGTCAAGCCGGTGCCTTCGCGCGCGCCGGGCGCCATGCCGCGCCCGTTGTCGCGCAGCTCCATCCGCCAATGGGCCGGATCGGTCCACAGGCGGACCGAAACCCGGCTGGCTCCGGCATGGCGCAGGGCGTTGGTGGTGCCTTCCTGAAGGATGCGGAACAGCGTCAGCGCGGTCGCCTCGTCGGGTTCCGGCAGGCCGGGGGCCAGATCCAGGCCGATCTCCAGATCGGGAAAGCGCCGTCCCAGGTCGGCGACGTAATCGGCCAGCACGGCGGCCAGGGGCAGCTGCCCGACGGCCGCGGGCCGCAGGTCGCCCAGCAGGGCGCGGTTCACCCGGGCGATCTCCTCGGCGATCCGGGCGATGGCCTGGGCATGGGCCGCGATGGCGGGGGTGGGGGCGGCCTCGCGCAGGGCGTCGGCCTCGACCCGGAGGCCGAACAGGCAGGGGCCCATCTCGTCGTGCAGGTCGCGGGCGACGGCCTTGCGTTCCTCGTCGCCCCGCGTGACGACGCGGCGCTGCAACCGGGCGCGGTCGGCCTGCGCCCGGGCCAGGGCCTGGGCCAGGTCGTCCACGCCCGCGGCGATCGGCCCCAGGTCGCGCCCGGCCACCGGGCCGACCCGCGCCGTCAGGTCGCCCCGGCGCAGGTCGCCCAGGCGGCTGGCGATCACCGCGACAGGCCGCAGCGCCCCCCGGGTGGCCCACAGGATCAGCGCCGCCTGCGTCAGGGCCCCCAAGGCCGCCAGCCCCAGAAAGGCCGACAAGTGCTGCCAGGCCAGCGCGATTTCCGCGCCGGGATCGGTGGCGATGAAGACATAGCCGCGCGGCCGCCCTTCCAGCACCACGGGCAGGCGGGTTTCCATCGGGTTCGGGGCGACAAGGGCCGCGAACCAGCGCGGGGCCGGGGCCGGGGCGGGGGCCGGAACCGGGGCGCGGCGCACCACGCCGTCCAGCACGTCGACCGTGCCCACCGTGACATGGCGCGGCACCACCAGCCGTTCGGGCAAAAGCCGCATGATCCGGTCGGGCGGCACCGCCCCGTGCATGGTTCCCACGGTGGCCAGCACCAGCGCGCGCGCCGTTTCCACCGCCAGCCGCGTCTCGGTCGCGATGTCGCGGCGCACGCGTTCCAGGCTGGCCACGGCAATCGCCGCGAACAGCGCCGCCTGCACGGCCAGGATCACCAGAAGAATGCGCTGCGTCAGCGTGAGGCGGTTCATGGCCCGCAGATTGGCCGAGGCCCGGTTGCCCGTAAAGATCGCCCGGCATAGAAAGGCCCCATGACAGATTACGACGCCCTTCACGCCCGCATCCGCTCCCTGACCCAGGGCGAGACCGACGCCGTCGCGCTGATGGCGACGCTGGCCTGCGAGATCCACCATGCCTCCGACCGCTTCGACTGGACCGGCTTTTACCGCGTGGTCGCGCCCGAGCTGCTGAAGATCGGCCCTTATCAGGGCGGCCATGGCTGCCTGGTGATCCCCTTTTCGCGCGGCGTCTGCGGGGCGGCGGCGCGGACGGGGCGGGTGCAGATCGTGCCCGACGTGGACGCCTTTCCAGGCCATATCGCCTGCGCCGGTTCCACCCGGTCGGAGATCGTCCTGCCGGTCTTTGGCAACAACGGCCGCCTGATCGGCGTTCTGGACATCGACAGCGACCGGCCCGACGCCTTCACCGACGAAGACGCCATCCGGCTGGCCGCCATTCTGGAGGAGGTTTTCGCCGATGTCTGATTTCACCGGACGCTGCCTGTGCGGGGCGGTCACCTTCAAGGGCACCTGGAGCGGCGATCCCCTGAACGCCTGCCATTGCGGCCAGTGCCGCCGCTGGTCGGGCCATGTCTGGGCGGCCGCAGGGGCCCGGGACTTCACGCTGGACGGCCCGGTCAAGTGGTTCCGCTCGTCCCCCGAGGCCGAGCGCGGTTTCTGCCCCGAATGCGGCAGCAGCCTGTTCTGGCGCAAGGCCGGGTCGTCCGATTGCGAGGTCGCAGCGGGCGCGGTGGACGGCCCCACCGGCCTGCGTTTGCAGGGCCACATCTTCGTGGCCGACAAGGGCGATTACTACGACATCGCCGACGGCCTGCCGCAGGAAGCGCAAGGATGATCTGGGACACCATTGCCGCCATTCCCGCGGCGCAGCTGACCGCCTTTGTCGCGGGCGGGCTGATGCTGAACGTGGCCCCCGGCCAGGACGTGTTCTTCGCCAGCGCCTGCGGCATCGGCGGCGGGCCGCGCGCGGGCGCCTTGGCGGGCTTCGGCGTGGGCCTGGGCGTGCTGATGCACGTGACGCTGGCGACCGTGGGCCTGGGCGCCCTGATCGCGGCCCATCCCGGCGCGCTGCTGGCCGTGAAATACGCGGGCGCCGCCTATCTGCTGTGGCTCGCGTGGAAAAGCTGGCGCGCGGGACCGGCCGATCCGTCCGCGCGCGGCAGCGTCCGGCCCTGGAACATCATCCGGCGCGGGTTCCTGTCCAACGCCCTGAACCCCAAGCCGGTGCTGTTCCTGCTGGCCTTCCTGCCGCAGTTCACCAACCCCGCCTGGGGCCCGGTCTGGCAGCAGATCCTGGGCCTGGGGCTGATCTTCGCCTTTACCGGGACGCTGGTCACGATGGGTTACGGCATCGTCGCGGGCTATGCGGGCCATGTGATCGGGCAGCGCCTTGGCCTGATCAACAAGATCGCCGCCGTGATGTTCGCGGGCCTGGCGATCCGGCTGGTCACGAAGTGAGCGTTCTCGCCTATGCCCCGCCGCCCGATGCGCCCCAGGTGATCCACGCCGACCACGAGATCCTCGTGGTCGGCAAGCCTTCGGGCCTTTTGTCGGTGCCGGGCCGGGGCGAGGCCAAGAGCGACTGCCTTATCAACCGCCTGCGCGGGGCCTTTCCCACGGTTCTGCTGGTGCATCGGCTGGACCAGGACACTTCGGGGGTGATGGTTTTCGGCCTGACGCCGCACGCGCAGCGCAGCCTGTCGAAGCAGTTCGAGGATCGAAAGGTCAAAAAGACCTACGCCGCCCGCGTCGCCGGGCGGCTGGAGCCGAAGACGGGCCGGGTGGACCTGCCGCTGATCGTCGATTGGCCGAACCGCCCGCGCCAGAAGGTCGATCACGAACAGGGCCGCCCGGCGCTGACCGAATGGCGGGTGATCCGGGCCAGCGATGACGAAACCCGCGTGCGGCTGTTCCCGCTGACCGGGCGCAGCCACCAGTTGCGCGTCCACATGGCCCAGATCGGCCATCCGATCCTGGGCGATCCGCTGTATGCCGCCGGCGCCGCGGCGGACCATCCGCGCCTGATGCTGCACGCCGAAAGCCTGCGCCTGCGCCATCCAGACAGCGGGGTTCAGGTCAGCTTCAGCCAGGCGGCGCCGTTCTAAAGCAGTGCTGATGACCATGCTGCGAGCTGCCGGCGCTTCAAGCTTCTCGGCATGTTGGCCAATGGTAATTCAGACCGCTATGCGGGACAAAGCGGTAATTGCCTGAACCTAAGCGGAGGGCATAGGCTTTCCCTGGAATTGGGGGAAGTAGCAGAATGGATCATGCCCTGGTTTTCGACTGCGAGTTTTTGACCGCCGAAGGCTCACCCTCACGCTTCTGGTGCGGGCCTTATGATCCCGATCCGGTTGTTGCTCAGATTGGCGCGGCAAAGATAGGTCTGGAAGGGGAGTTTCCACTGCTGGACACCTTGCGCCTTTACGTCATTCCTCGTGATCGGCATGGCGAGCAGTTTACGCTTGATCCTTTTTTCACAAAGCTGACCGGCATTGCGGAGGACATCATTGCACGAAAAGGGCTACCTCTCGAAGAAGCTCTTGAGCGGACAAAGGATTTTGCTTCTGGCGCACGGCTTTGGTCCTGGGGAAAGGACGAGTTCAATATGGTTGCGATCAGTTGCTATGTAGAGGGATTGATGCCCCCGATCCCTGCCACGCGGTTCGGCAATGCTTGTGCCCTCCTGCTAAAGGCGGGGATGCCATATGAGGATGTCAAGAAGACGCGTAGCAACCAACTGGCCAATTACTTCAAGATCGAGCATCCGCCGCTTCAAGGGCATGATGCCTTGGATGATGCCCTCTCTGTTGCTTACGTCCTCCAAGCTCTCCTACAGCAGGAAAAACTAAGGCCGTCAGATCTGGCTTAGCTTCTTAGCCATTCTGATCCAGAGTCTGCAAAGGGACCAGTCTGCGTGGAAACTCTCCGCGCCGGAAGTGGTGTGTGCTCGGACTGGGCGTCGCATTGCAGAAGCGGTCGGCATGTAAAAACGGAAGTTCTCTCTGCCTTCTCAGGTCCGGATTGCCGCCATGAGGTTCCGGATGCCGATCACGGCAACCATCCGCTTGATGGTGTAGGCCAGCACGTTCAGCGCCATTTCGGTCTTCACGCGGGGCAGCCGCCTGGTCAGGAAATGGGTTGCGCCCATCCAGGCCTTGATCGTTGCGAACGGATGCTCGACAGCAGATCGGCGGACCGTCATCGGCTCTGACGTGCTTTTCAATCTTGTCAAAGCCTCTTCGATCAGATGCTCATGCTGCCATCGCGTGATCCGGCGTTCCTAGCCGGTGGTGCAGCGTGACTTGATCGAAGGGTTGCCGCATTCGCCGGTCCGGCAGCGCCGCAGCTGGAGGCCGTCTTCCTCGGTGGTGTAGCGATAGCTCAGCGCCTCGCCCGCTGGGCAGCGGTAAACATCCGTGTCCTGGTCGTAAGCAAAGTCGGCTTTCACATACATGCCCTTGGCGCGGTTGCCCGAGGTCTCGGGACGCGGCACGGTCGTTGTGATGCCCCTCTCATGACAGAGGAGGATCTCACGGCCGCCGAAATGGCCCTTGTCCGCCAGCGCATGCAGGTCGTCCCGCCGCAGGGCATTCTTCGCGGCTTTTGCCGTGGGCGCCAGAAAGGTCGCGATCATGGACCTGGTTGGTCACGTCATGCGCCACGATCAGATGGGTCTCGGTGTCAACGGCCATGTTCAAAGAGATCGACAGCACGGATCAGGTGATCCTCGCTGATCCGGTCCTCGAGACGATCCGGAACAGATCCGTCTGCCCGCGCTCAACGCCCTTGATGAAGCCCGACATGCCGATCCCCCGCGGCCATGTCAAAATCGACCACGAACACCAGTTTCCACACGGCCTCGGTCCTTTGCATCCAATCCCAAGGCCGTCTCCCTTCTACGCCCCGATCACCTGATCCGCCACCTGTTCGGACCGCAGCATGTCCTCGAGTGTCAGCGATTCGATCAGGATCAGATAGGACCAGAAGAGCTCGGCGAAGACCTTGCGGATGCGGCAGGAGGCCTCGTCCCGGCAATCCTCGCAGCGTTGATAGGCGCGGCGCGACAGGCAGGGCAGGGGGGCGATGGGACCGTCGATCAGGCGCAAAAGCTCGGAAATGGAAACGTCGCCGGGCCGCTTGATCAGCAGATAGCCGCCCGACCGGCCGCGGATCGAACTGACCATGCCCGCATTGCGCAGTTCCAGCAGGATCTGTTCCAGAAACCGCTTGGGCGTGTCCGACCGGCGGGCGATCTTTTCGATGGTCAGCGCCTCGGGGGCCGGACGGGCGGCCTCGTCGCCCAGAACCAGCATCGCCTTCAGCGCGTATTTCATCTTTTGCGTGATCATGGCCCACCCTACGGCGGGAAAACACCCGACTCAAGGTCGAGATTTAGCAAGACCCCCATGCGCGAATGTTCCGCGGCGACGGGTCCGGCGCATATTCGCCCCAAATATACGACAATCACGCTAGACATTTGTCATCTTTCTGGCACCCTGGGCATCACGACGCTGCCAAAGGAACCGCGCATGAACAGCCTGGATCTTATCGACCGCAAGATCATCGCCGCCCTGATGGAGGACGCCACCCGGCCGATCGCGCAGATCGCCGACCGCGTGGGCCTGTCGCAAACCCCCTGCTGGAAGCGCATCCAGAAGCTGGAATCGGCGGGCGTGCTGACCGGCCGGGTGGCCCTGGCCGACCCCGCGCGGCTTGGCCTGGGCCTGACCGTCTTCGTGGGGGTCGAGGCTTCTGACCACGGCGCCGACTGGCGCGACGCCTTTCTGGCCGCGGTGCGCAAGTTTCCCGAGATCATGGAAGCCTATCGCATGGCGGGGGAAATGGACTACCTGCTGCGCGTGGCCGTGTCCGACATGGCCGCCTATGACGATTTCTACCGCCGCCTGACGGACGCCGTGCCGATCAAGAACCTGACCTCGCATTTCGCGATGGAGCGGCTGCGCTATACCACCGCCTACCCGGTCAACACCCGCGACCGCTAGATCCTTCTTCTCTTTGGCGGGGGATCTTTGGGATCTAAATCACGACAAGTATTGTAGTGTTAATGCGGAACAGAGCGGAAGGATTCGCACGATGTCCAAGACCCTGATCGTTCCCGGCCTTGACGGATCGCCCGGTCCCCATTGGCAGGACTGGTGGGCGCGCACCGACCCCGACGCGATGATCGTCGATCTGCCCGATCCCCGCCGCCCCGTCCGCGAGGCCTGGGAGGCCGCCCTGGCGGTGATGATCCTGCGTCACCCCAACAGCATCCTGGTCGGCCATTCGCTGGGATCGGTGCTGATCGCGCAGATGCTGGCCCGCTGGTCGGGGCTGAAGGTGCGCGGCGCCATGCTGGTCGCGCCCGCCGATCCGATGGCCCCCACCGAGCAGTGCCGCCGCATCCGCCGCTTCGGCCCGCTGCCCGAAACCGCGCCGGACGTGCCCGCGGTGCTGGTGGCCAGCCGCAACGACCCCTGGATGGCCTTCGACCGCAGCCGGGATCTGGCCGATGCGCTTGGCGCGGACCTGGTGGATCTGGGCCATGCGGGCCATGTCAACGTGGCCTCGGGCTTCGGGCCTTGGCCGGGCGGCAAGGTGATCCGCGACCGGCTGCTGGGGCGGACGGAACGCCCATCGGTCCTGCGCCGGTGGTTCGGGCAGGCGGCTCCGGTCCGGTCCCGCCCGCCGGGCCCATGACGACACCCGCCCGCCGCGTCCGGCGTCGCGCCGATCCCGATCCCGATCCCGTCATTGATTTCGGAGTGCCCTTCATGTTCGACATCCGGACCGAACTGCACCTGCGCCGCGCCGGACGCGATGCCGCGGTCCATGGCACAGGCCGCGCCGCGCGCGCGATCCTGATCGCCGCCAGCCTGACGGCCTTGGCGCTGCTGACGGCCGCGCTGTTCTAAGCCTGCGAGGCCCCCGATGACCCTTGATCCGACGCGGGCCGCCCCCCTGGCCCCGCTGGCCGAAGGCGCCGGTCCCCATGTCGTCGTGATCGGCGGCGGCGCCAGCGGCGTGCTGATGGCCATCCACCTGCTGGGCGACGCCCGAGGCGAGGCCCGGGTGACGATCGTCGAGGGGCGGCACATGCTGGGCTGCGGCATCGCCTATTCCACCGACGATCCCGACCATCTGCTGAACACCCGCGCCATCGGCATGAGCGCCTTTCCCGACCGGCCCGGCCATTTTTGCGACTGGCTGGCCGAACAGGGGATCTCCGCGGGGCCGCAGCCCGGCGACGGCTTCGTCAGCCGGTCCACCTATGGCGCCTACATGGCCAGCCTGATCGCCCCCTGGACGCGCGGCGACGGTTCCCGCCGCCTGCGCTGTCTGCGCGACATCTGCGTGGGCCTGGCCGAGGACGGAAGGGGGGTCGCGGCCCGCCTGTCCGACGGCGCCTTTATCCGCGCCGACATGGCGGTCCTGGCGACGGGCCACGCCCTGCCGGAGCCTGACCCCAGGGGGCTGGTGCGGGGATCCTGGGAACAAGGCGATCCGCCCGACCGGGACGAGCGCGTGGTGATCATTGGATCGGGCCTGTCGATGGTGGACCAGGTTCTCAGCCTGCTGCGGCGCGGCCATTGCGGCGGGATCCTGGTCGTCTCGCGCCGCGCGCAGCTGCCGCGCGTCCATGCCGCGATGCGTTCCCTTGCGGTCGCGGCCGGCGACATCCCCCTGGGCGCGCCGGTCAGCCGGCTGATGGCCTGGCTGCGCAGGGCCGCCCGCCAGGCCGAGGCGGCGGGCGGCAGCTGGCGCGACGCCATGGACGGGGTGCGTCCGCATGTCCGGGCGATCTGGCAGGCGCTGCCCCAGGGAGAGCGCGCCCGCTTCCTGCGCCATGCGGCCCCCTGGTGGGAGGTTCACCGCCACCGCCTGCCGCCCGAAAGCGCGGCTCCGATCCGCGCGGCGATGGCCGCCGGGCGGATGCGCCTTCTGGCCGCCGGATTCCAGGGGGCCGAACGCGATGCCGAAGGCCGGCTGCTGGCCGTGATCCGATGCCGCGGCAGCCGGGTCGAACAGCGCGTGACATGCGCGCGCATCATCGACTGCCGGGGCGTCCGGCGCGATCCCGAACGCAACGCGACGCCGGTTGTGGCAAGCCTGCTGCGCCATGGCCAGGCGCGCATCGACCCGCTGCGCCTCGGGCTGGACGTCACCCCGGACGCCGCCGTCATCGACGCGCAGGGCAGGCCCTCCAGCCGGATCTTCGCCGTCGGCCCCCCGTCCCGCGCGGCCTACTGGGAAATCACCGCCATTTCCGACATCCGGGACCAGACAACGGGGCTGGCGCGTCGGCTGATCGCCGCATCTGCCCTCATCCGACCCGACTGAACCGGCGCGGGCGGAACAAGGGCCAGGCATCGCGCCTCGCCGCCCGCCTCGGCGGTTGCGCAGGGCCAAAGGCGAGGCGGGCGCTGGCCATCGCCAGGCGCATGGCGGTCGGTCAGACCTGTTCCAGAAACCTGCGCAGCACTTGCAGCTTGGCGGCGGCCACGTCGACGATGCTGTCCGCCGACATCGCGTCGTCATTGGCCCAGATGCGGAAGGTGTCGGCCAGCGCGTGAGAGATCGCCTCGGCCAGCAGTTCGGCGTCGGGGCGCGCCTCCTCTCCGATCCGGGTCACGGCCAGATCCGCGATCTGGTCGCCAAGCCGTTTCAGCGATCCATAGAAGATCGGCAGCAGTTCCGGCGCCGTGTCCAGCAGCCGGTCGATCAGCTGCGAGGTGCCGCGGTTCAGGTCGCTGCCGTTCAGCAACCGCCGCAAGGCCTGCAACAGATCGGCCAGCAACGGCCCGGACGAGGCGCGGAACCAGGCCACCGTGTCCTCGTCGAAACAGGGCGCGGTGCCCACGATCGCCGCGTCCTTGTTCAGGTAATAGTTGAAAAAGGTCCGCTGGCTGATCCCGGCCTCGGCCGCGATCATCTCGGTCGTGACGGCGTCGTATCCGTGCCGCAGCGCCAGGGACAGCGCCGCCCGCTGGATCTCGCGCGAGGTCTGCACCCGTCTGCGATCACGAAGCGTTGACTTCAGGGCCATGTGGCGCCCTCCCCCGAATGTTCATGCAAGGCAAACATTGCACAGTATGCACGACTGTGCAACAAGGCGCGCAATCGCCGCCGTTCTTGTGCTCCATGTCGAAGGAATCATCCGATGTTCCGTATCCGCCCCCTTGTCTGCACGGCGCTGCTGGCGCTGTGCGGCCTCGCCCTGCCGGGCCATGCGCAGGATGGCCAGACGCCGCCCCCCAGGGTCGGCGTGGTGACGGTCCAGCCCGAGCCGGTGCCGCGCGTCGTGACGCTGCCCGGCCGGGCGGTGGCCCAGGCGGACGCCGCGATCCGGCCCCGGGTCGGCGGGCTGATCACCGAGGTTCTTTACCGGCCCGGCACCGCGCTGGAGGCGGGCGCGCCCATGTTCCGCATCGACCCGACCACCTACCGGGCGAACCTGTCCAGCGCCGAGGCGCAGGTGACATCGGCCCGCGCGGCGCTGACCCAGGCCGAAACCTCGTTCAGCCGGACCGAGCGGCTGCTGGGATCGGGCACCACGCAGGCGCAGGTCGATGAATCGCGCGCCACGCTGGAACAGGCGCAGGCTGCCTTGCAGGCCGCCGAGGCCGCGCGGACCCTGGCGCAGGCGGAACTGGACTGGACCACCGTCACCAGCCCCATCGACGGCATGGCCAGCGTGGCCCAGGTGTCGGTGGGCGATCTGGTCACGGCGAACCAGGCCGAGGCCCTGGCAACCGTCACCCGCCTGGACCCCATCGAGGTGGACATGTACGAACCCTCGGCCCGGATGCTGTCGCTGCGCGAGGACATCAGCGCGGGGCGGCTGCAACTAACCGAGAAGATCGAGGCGACGCTGACCCTCGAGACCGGCGAAACCTATGCCGCGACCGGGGAACTGGTCGCGCCGGGCTTCACCGTCTCGACCTCGACCGGAGCGGTGGACACGCGGTTCCGCTTTGACAACCCGCGCCGGCTGCTTCTGCCCGGCATGTTCCTGCGCGGCCAGATCAACCTGGGCACGACCGATGCCTTTCTGGTCACGCAGAACGCCGCGACGCGCGACAAGACGGGCCAGCTGTCCGCCTGGGTGGTCCGCGACGGCAAGGCCGCGCAGGTGGAACTGACCGACAACGGCACCTACCGGCACCACTGGATCGTGACCGAGGGGCTGGAGCCGGGCGACCTTCTGGCGGTGGACAACCTGTCCGCCTTGTCCGAGGGGGCCGCGGTGACGCCCGTGCCCGTCACTCTGGACGAAAACGGCGTGGTCCGGGAACCGGCGGCCGAAGCCCCGGCGCAAGCCCGGCCCGCCCCGGCGGCGGAGTGATCCCCCATGGCGCGCTTTTTCATCCACCGTCCCGTCTTCGCCTGGGTTCTGGCCTTCGTGACCATGCTGGTGGGCGCCCTTGGCCTGCAATCCCTGGCCATCGAGCAGTATCCCCAGATCGCCCCCACCACCGTGCGCATCGGCGCGACCTATACCGGCGCCTCGGCCGAGATCGTGGAAAACTCGGTCACCACCGTCATCGAGGACGCGATGACCGGGATCGACGGGCTGATCTACATGACCTCCGGCTCGACGCCCGGGTCGGCCTCGGTGTCGTTGACCTTTGACGACACGGTCGATCCCGACATCGCCCAGGTGCAGGTCCAGAACAAGCTGCAACTGGTCACGAGCCAGCTACCCGACATCGTGCAGCAGCAGGGGGTGAACGTCTCGCGCTCGACCTCCTCGATCCTGCTGGTGGGGGCGCTGACCAGCACCGACGGCAGCTATTCGTCCGTCCAGCTGGGCGACCTGGTGTCCCAGATGATCGAGGATCCGGTCAAGCGGACGCCCGGTGTGGGCTCGATCAACACCTTCGGGTCGGGCTATGCGATGCGCATCTGGCTGGATCCGATGAAGATGGCGCAGTATCAGGTGACGCCCGCCGACGTGACCGCCGCCGTGTCCGAACAGAACACCAACGTCACCGTGGGCGACCTGGGCGCCGAACCCTCTGCCGAGGGCCAGCGGCTGACCCTGACCCTGTCGGCGCAGTCCCAGTTCAGTTCCGCCGCCGAATTCGAACGCATCCTTCTGCGCGTGGATCCCGACGGATCGACCGTTTTCCTGGGCGACGTTGCCCGAGTCGAGATCGGCCAGGAAAGCTATGGCGGGGCCGCGCGCTACAACGGCAATCCGGCGGCGGGCTTCGGCGTGAACCTGGCGACCGGCGCCAATGCCGTGGACACCGCCCACGCCGTGCGCGAGGTGATCGCGGGCATCGCGCCGTCGCTGCCCGCGGGGGTCGAGGTCGTCTATCCCTACGACACCTCGCCCTTTGTCGAGGAATCGATCACCCAGGTGTATCACACCCTGGCTGAGGCCGTGGTGTTGGTCTTTCTGGTGATCCTGGCCTTTCTGCAAAGCTGGCGCGCGACGATCATTCCGGTGATCGCCATTCCGGTCGTGCTGCTGGGCACCTTCGGCGTGCTGGCGGTCGCGGGCTTTTCCATCAACACGCTGACCATGTTCGCGCTGGTGCTGGCCATCGGCCTGCTGGTCGACGACGCCATCGTTGTGGTCGAAAACGTCGAGCGCGTGATGGAGGAGGAAGGCCTCGGCCCGGTCGAGGCCACGCAGAAAAGCATGGACGAGATCACCTCGGCCCTGGTCGGCATCGTCATGGTGCTGTCGGCGGTGTTTCTGCCCATGGCCTTCATGGGGGGCGCGACGGGGGTGATCTATCGCCAGTTCTCGCTGACGATCATCACCGCCATGGTGCTGTCGCTGGGCGTGGCCGTGATCCTGACCCCCGCCATGTGCGCCAGCCTTCTGCGCCCGCGCAAGCACGGCGGCGGGATCGCGCCCGCGCGATGGTTCAACCGCAACCTGGACCGCGCGACCAACGGCTATGGCGCGGCCGTGGCCCGGCTGGTGCGACGCCCCTTCCGCATGCTGGTCGTGCTGGCCGTTATCGGCTTCGGGGTCGCGGCGCTTTACCAGAAGCTGCCCGGATCCTTCCTGCCCGACGAGGATCAGGGCGTGATGATGGTGATGATCGAGACGCCCGACGGATCGACCACCGCCCAGACCCGGGCCCTGGTCGAAAAGGTCGAGGACTATCTGCGGGTCCAGGAAGCCGACACGGTGGAATCGACCTTCTCGGTCCTGGGCTTCAGCTTCGGGGGCTCGGGCCAGAACAACGCCATGCTGTTTGCCAAGCTGCGCGACTACGAGGACCGGCCCGGCCTCGACGTGGCCTCGCTGGTATCGCGCGCGAACGGGTATTTCTTCATGAACAACCGCGCGGGGCAGGCCTATTTCCTGCAACCCCCCTCGATCCCCGGCATGGGCGCGTCCTCGGGCTTTTCGATGTATCTGGTGGACCAGTCGGGACGGGGGCAGGAGGAACTTTCCGCCGCCGCCGACCGGCTGGTCGCCGCCGCGCAAGACGACGGCCGCGTCACCAACCTGCGCGGCAACGAGGCCCCGTTCGAGACATCCCTGCGGCTGGACATCGACCAGCAGAAGGCGGCCGCCTTCGGCCTGTCGATTTCCGAGGTGAACGCCATGCTGTCGGTGATCTTCTCGGGGCGCGAGGTGAACGACTTCGCCCTGGGCACCGAACTGCGCCCCGTGATCGTCCAGGGCGAGGCCTATGCCCGGTCCCAACCCGAGGACATCGACCGCTGGTTCGCCCGCAACGCGGACGGCGACATGGTGAACTTCGGCGCCTTCACGACCCGGGCCTGGGACCAGGAGCCGCAGGCCCTGGCGCGCTATGGCGGCACGCGGGCGCTGGAACTGTCGGGCGCTGCGGCGCAGGGCCTGTCCTCGGGCGCGGCGATGACGGCGATGGAGGAGATGGTGGCCGACATGCCGGGCGGTTACGGCACCGCCTGGACGGGCCTGTCCTATCAGGAGCGGCTGTCGGGCAACCAGGCGCCGGTGCTGTTCGCGCTGTCGGCCCTGGTCGTCTTTCTGGCCCTGGCCGCGCTTTACGAAAGCTGGACGGTGCCGCTGGCGGTGATGCTGACCGTGCCCGTCGGCGTCCTGGGCGCGCTGGCCGCGGCGCTGTTCTTCGACCAGACCAACGATGTCTACTTCAAGGTGGGCTTGCTGACGACCATCGGCCTTGCCGCGCGCAACGCCATCCTGATCGTGGAATTCGCGCAATCGCTGGTGGCCCAGGGCCGCCCGCTGATGGAGGCCGCCATCGAGGCGTCCAAGATGCGGCTGCGCCCGATCCTGATGACCACCTTCGCCTTCATGCTGGGGGTGCTGCCGTTGGCGATCGCGTCCGGCGCGGGGGCGGGGGCGCAGAACTCGATCGGGATCGGGGTTCTGGGGGGCATGGCGTCGTCCGCCGTGATCGGGATCTTTCTGGTGCCGGTCTTCTATGTGGCCGTTCTGAAGGCGGTCGAGCTTGTGACAAGACGAAAAGGAAAACCCGCATGAGAACGGGACTGCATCGCCGCGCGCTGCTGGGATCTGCCTTAGCCCTCGGGGCCTGCGCGGCGGTCGGGCCGGACCCGGCCGACCTGCCGACCCCCGCCGTTCCTGCCGGTTTCGCGGAAGGCGACGGCGCCCCGACCCCCGCGCAGGCGGCGTTCTGGTCGGGCTACAACGACGCCATGCTGAACCGGCTGGTCGGGCAGGGCCTGGGCCAAAGCTTCGACATCATGGCCGCCAACGAACGCATCCGCGCGGCTCAGGCGGATCTGGCGGGCGCGGGCGTGCTGGCCTCGCAGGTGGGCGGGACAACCACGGCAGGACGCGAGCGCGCGGGCGGCGACGGCCTTGCCGCCGCGACCGCCAACACCGCCACCCTGTCGGCCAGCTTCGTTTTCGACCTGTTCGGCGGCGCCCGCCGCGCCCGCGAAGGGGCCCGGGCCGATCTGCAATCGGCCCGGGCCGATGCGCAGACGGTGCGGCTTGCCTGGCTGGCCGAGGTGATCGCCGCCTATGCCGATGCGCGCTTCTTCCAGCAGGCGCTGGCCCTGACGCGCGACACGATCCGCACCCGCGAAGAAACCCTGGATGTGACCCGCAACAGCCGGTCGGTGGGCATCGCCACCGAATACGACGTGGCCCAGACCGAGGCGCTGCTGCAAACCGCCCGCGCCGACCTGCCGAACTACGAGGCGCAGTTCAACGCCCAGGTTTACCGCCTGTCCACGTTGCTGAACGTGCAGGCCGCGCCGCTGATGGCGCGGATGCGGGGCGGGTCGGCGCCCCTGCGCACGCCGCCCGGCCCGGGCACCGGCGTTCCCGCCGACCTTTTGCGGTCCCGCCCCGACATCCGCGTGGCGCAGGCCGATTACGCGGCGGCGCTGGCCGCCGTGGGCGTCGCGACCGCCGACCTGTTGCCCGCGATCCAGTTGACCGGGACCGTCAGCGACACGCGCGGCGCGGCCAGCTGGGGATTCGGCCCGGGCCTGTCGTTGCCGGTCCTGAACCAGGGCGCCTTGCAGGCCACCCGCGCCCGCCGCCTGTCCGAGGCGCGCGGGGCCGAGATCGCCTGGAAATCCGCCATCGCCGCGGCGGTCGAGGACGTGCAGACGGCGCAGTCCAACCTGCGCCGCTATCGCCAGCGCGCCGCCACGCTGGACGGGGCGGCGGCGTCATATGACCGCGCCTATGCCCTGGCCCGGCAGAACTTCGAGGCGGGCGCCCTGGCCCTGGTCGATCTGCTCGAGGCGGATCGGTCCCGTGCTTCCGCCCGCCTGGCTGCGGCGCAGGCGCGGAATGCGGCCGCCAAGGAATGGGCGACCTTGCAGATCGCCACCGGGGCGGGGTCGCGGCAGGGCGCTCTGGACGCCTGACGGGCAAGGGCCGCCGCTTTCGCCGCGCCATCGCCGGTTGCACCGGACGGGTTTCAAAGGCCCGGCCGCGCCCGCCTCGACACCGGCGGGCGCTGGCTCCGTCACGCCACCCCCGTCAGACCACCCGCGTCACCAGCGGCGTCAGTCCCGCGATCTCGACCGCGACCTCCTGGCCCCGCGACACCGCGCCCACCCCCGCCGGAGTGCCGGTGAAGATCAGATCCCCCGCCTCCAGCCGCACCGATCGCGACAGATGGGCGATCACGTCCGCCACCGGCCAGATCATCCGCGACAGATCCGATTCCTGCCGCACGGCGCCGTCGACCGTCAGCGCGATCCGCCCGCTGTTCAGCGCCCCGGTCTTCGCGGCCGGATGCAGCAGCCCGCAAGCCGCCGACAGGTCGAACCCCTTGGCCAGATCCCACGGCCGCCCGGCTTTTTTCGCCGCCGCCTGCATGTCGCGGCGGGTGAAATCGTTGCCCGCCGCATAGCCCCAGATGAGCCCCGGCGCATCGGCGGGGTCGATGCCCGCACCGCCGCCGCCAAGCGCCACGACCAGCTCGGCCTCGAAATGCAGGTCGGCGGTCTGCGGCGGATAGGGCAGGTCGGCCCCATCGGTCAGCAGCGTGTCCGCGGGCTTGGAAAAGAAGAACGGCGGCTCCCGGTCGGGATCGTGGCCCATCTCGCGGGCGTGTTCGGCATAGTTGCGGCCCACGCAATAGATCCGGCGCACCGGAAAGCGGCCGCCGCCCGCCACGGGAACCGAGGAAACGGCGGCGGGGGGGATCACGAAGTCGGGCATGGCATCTTCCGGTTGTTCCGCCGGGCAGACTGTTCGGCCCGCCCGTTCCCGTCAAGGCCAGTTGCGCCCCTGGGACAAGGGTTCCAGCACAACCACCGTGGGCCGGTCAGGCAGCCCGCGCAGGGACGCCAGGTATTCGCTGCCGCCCGGACGCCGGATGTCGAACTGGCCCGACATGCCGGTCAGAAAGGCCTCCAGCCGGGCGGGGCCGAACCAGTGCATGGGGATCACGACGGAACTGTTCAAGCGGCTGACCACCCGCATCATCGCCGCCTGTTCCATCGTATAGCTGCCGTCCACCGGCACCAGCAGCACGTCCACCCGGCCCAGGGCCGCATATTGCTCGTCGGTCGGCTCGTGATGGAGATGGCCCAGATGGCCGATGCAAAGGCCCCCCGCCTCGAAGACGAAGATGGAATTGCCGTTCTCCTCGACCGTGCCCCAGGACCGGATGTCGGTCGGCACGTTGCGGATCAGCGTGTCGCCCAGGGTCAGGTAATGGTCGGCGGCGATGCCGAACCGGTCGGACCAGCCGCGCAGCACATGCGGGATGCCCTCGACCGCGTCGGTCCAATGGGACGAATGGGCGTGGTTCATCGTCACCGCGTCCGGGGCGGGGGCGCCGGCGGGCAGGCCGCCGTTGTAATCGGTGACGATGTCGAGTCCCCCTTCCGTCTGGATCAGGAACATCGAGTGGCCCAGATAGGACAGCCGGACCGAGCGTTCCGGCACCGGGTCGGACCAGGCGGCCTGCCGGACCCGTTCCGGCCCGCCCGCGATGGCGATGCAGTGGCTGGGCCGCCGTTCCTGCGCCTGGACGGCCAAGGGCACGGTCAGAAGCAGGGCAAGGATCGCAAGGCGCATGGCATCCTCCGTGGCGTGACGGGGAAAGGCTAGCGCGGATCGGCCGGGCGCCCAAAGCCGCAACGTCCCGCGCGGCTCACAACCGCGTGACAGGGCTGTCGCTGGCGCGCCGGCGGCCCGATGATGCCTGCAAGATCATCGGAAAGGACGCCCATGTTCATCGCCATGAACCGCTTCACCGTGCCCGTCGAGAATGCCGCCGAGTTCGAGGCCCTGTGGCTGTCCCGCGACAGCAAGCTGGACGAGCTTCCGGGCTTTGTCGAATTCCACATGCTGAAAGGCCCCGAGGAGGACGGACGCCGCCTTTACGCCTCGCACACCGTCTGGGAGAGCGAGGAGCATTTCCGCGGCTGGACCCGCAGCCAGCAGTTCCGCGACGCCCATGCCCGCGCGGGCGAAACGAAGAAGCTGTACGAGGGCGGCCCCCGCTTCGAGGGGTTCACGGCGATCCAGCGGATCGGCCGGGCGGGATAAAAGGCCTCCGGGGCGGGACAGGGAAACGGATGCGTTTCGCCCGCCCGCGTGACCGGGTTCCGTTGAAAACGGCGCCGTTCAGGCCGACTGCCGCCAAGGGGGCGCGGGCGCCGGCCGGACCTTCGCGGCCCGGCGGTTCGGATGCCCAGGTCACGCGGCGGCGAAGGCGATGGCCTTCGGCGGCACGGCGGTCAGGCGTGGTCAGAAGCCCTTGTGGGTCTTCAGGAACTCCTCCTCGTCGGGAGTGTTCGGGCGGTCCAGGATCGCGTTGCGGTGCGGAAAGCGGCCGAATTTCTCGATGATGTCGCGGTGCTGGACGGCATAGTCCAGATAGCCCGGATCGCCCAGGGCCTCGAACAGCTCGACCGAGCGGGTCTGGTCGGGCAGATCCTCGCTGTGTTCGAAGGGCAGATAGAGAAACACCCGCCGCTTGGCGTCGATCTGCTGGTCGAAGCCCGCGTCCACGGCGGCGCGGGCGTGTTCCAGCGCAAGCTCGTCCGATTCGAAGGCGCGGGGCGTGCCGCGGAAGATGTTGCGCGGAACCTGGTCCAGCAGGATCGCCAGGGCCAGCGCGCCTTCGGGCGTTTCGGCCCAGCGGTCCAGGTCGCGGTGATGCGCGGCCCGGTAGGTGTCGGCGAAGCCGTCGCGGATGCGGGCGTCGATGGCGTCCGACTTGGCGAACCAGTGCGGCTCCATGTCGGGGGAAAACCAGAATTCCAGCACGTCGGGGGCGGTCTTGATCGTCATGGGTCAGCTCCTTTCCGGCAGCGGGATATGCTCGGCGCGGTCCGTGGGCGGCAGGTCGAACAGGCCCTGGCCCCAGCGTTCCGCCCGCCATTGGCGTTTCGCCTCCTCGATCCGCTCGCGCGAGGACGCCACGAAGTTCCACCAGATATGGCGCGGCCCGTCCAGCGTTTCCCCGCCAAGCGCCATCAGCCGCGCCCCCCGGTCGCCCGCCTGCACGGTGATCGGATCGGCGGGGCGGAACACCATCATCCGCCCGGCCTCGAATTCCTGCCCCGCGATTCGGATGGAGCCTTCCGTGACATAGATGCCGCGATCCTCGTGATCCCTGGGCAGGGGAAAGCGGGCGCGGGGCTCCAGCGCCACGTCCAGGTAGAAGGTGTCGGAATAAAGCCGCGCGGGCGCGGTCTCGCCATAGGCGCGGCCCAGGATCAGCCGCGCCTCGACGCCCGCGCCGCGGATCACCGGCAGGGCCTCGCGCCCGTGATGCTCGAACACCGGCTCCATGTCTTCCTGCGCTTCGGGCAGGGCGATCCAGGTCTGGATGCCGAACAGGCCGTGCGGCCCGCCGCGGTCGGTGGCCGCGGTGCGTTCGGAATGGGTGACGCCCTTGCCCGCCACCATCCAGTTCAGCGCGCCGGGGGCGATCACCTGGTCGGCGCCGGTGCTGTCGCGGTGGTGGAAATGGCCGCGATACAGATAGGTCACCGTGCCAAGCCCGATATGGGGATGGGGGCGCACGTCGATGCCCCGGCCCGTCAGGAACTCGGCCGGGCCCATCTGGTCGAAGAAGATGAACGGCCCGACCATCTGCCGCCGGGGCGCGGGCAGCGCGCGGCGGACCTCGAACCCGCCCAGGTCGCGGGCGCGCGGGATGATCAGCGTTTCGATGGCGTCCGGGCCTGCCGCGTCGGGGCAGCCGGGGGCCAGGGCGGGGTTCCAGCTCATGGCATGTCCTCCTTGGGCTGCCCCCAAGATAGGTCCGCGCGTCGCGAACCGCCAAGCGCGGAAACGTTCGCGCCCGACGAACGCCGGGTTTTCGCCGGCACCGATGGCGCGCGGCGCGCCGGAACCGCATCTTCGGCGCGGATGTTTTTGGGGCAGAGGTGCGCGATGACCAGCGGAATTCATCATGTGACGGCGATCACCCGCGACGTGCAGGCGAATGTCGATTTCTGGATGGGCTTTCTGGGCCTGTCGCTTGTCAAGCAGACGGCGGGCTTCGAGGATGCCGCGCAGCTGCACCTGTTCTACGGCGATCCGGCGGGCGCCCCCGGAACGCTTGTCAGCTTTCTGGTCTGGCAGGACGGCGCGCCGGGCCGCGTGGGGCACGGCCGCGTGGCCGAGATCGCGCTGGCGGTTCCCCGCGCGCGCATCGGCGACTGGCTGACCCGCGCCATGCAGCTCGGGCTGCGCATCGAAGGCCCGACGCGCGAATGGGGAGAGCCGGTGCTGCGCCTGAAGGATCCCGACGGCATCATCGTCAAGCTGGCGGGCGCGGACATCGCCGACACCGGCTGGCCCGCCGCGCCCGCCCGGATCGGCGCGGTGACGATCTGGTCGGCGGTGCCCGAACAGACCGCCGCCTTTCTGCGCCCCTTGGGCTATCGCGACGGCGCGACCGAGGGCGGGCTGACGCGTCTGGTTTCGGATACCGACGCCATCGACATCCGCGATGCCTCGGGCTTCGTTTCCGGCATTCCCGGCACCGGCGTGATCGACCATGTCGCCCTGCGGGTGCCCGACCTTGCCGCCTTGCAGGCCCGCCACGATGCCTTGAAAACGCGCAACGCGGGCGAGGTGAGGGTGCATGACCGCCTTTATTTCGCCTCGCTTTACGTCCGCGAGCCGGGGGATGCGCTGGTCGAGCTTGCCACCGACGGTCCGGGCATGGCGGCGGACGAGGAGGCGGGTAATCTGGGCCGGACCCTGATGATTCCCCCGCATGTCGCCGACAACGGCGACCTGCGGCTGCGCTTGCCGCAATTCGCCCGGCCGGACGAGGAAAGGACACGGATGAGAAAGCTTCCCTTCGTTCACCGGCTTCGCCAGCCCGACCGTCCCGACGGCTCGGCGGTGGTGCTGCTGCACGGATCGGGCGGAAACGAGACGGACCTGATGCCGCTGGCCCACCGGATCGCGCCCCGTGCCACGCTTCTGGGCGTGCGCGGCCGCTCGACCGAGGAAGGCGCCCCGCGCTTTTTCCGCCGCCTCTCGATGACCAGCTTCGACCAGGACGACATCCGAAACGAGGCCGACGCCTTTGCCGCCTTCTGGAAGGGCGCGGTCGCGGCCTATGGCCTGGATCCCGCGCGGATCACGGTGATGGGCTATTCCAACGGCGCGAACTTCGCGGCCGCCGTGATGGGCCTGCATCCCGGGCTGATCCGGCGCGCGATCCTGATGCGGGCGATGGCGGCGCTGGAGGATCTGCCGCAGGCCGATCTGGCGGGCGTGTCGGCGCTGACCCTGACCGGAGCGCGCGATCCATAT
The DNA here is from genome assembly GCF_042648745.1 of Paracoccus angustae. Classification (NCBI taxonomy): domain Bacteria; kingdom Pseudomonadati; phylum Pseudomonadota; class Alphaproteobacteria; order Rhodobacterales; family Paracoccaceae; genus Paracoccus; species Paracoccus angustae. The sequence goes on along the minus strand of NZ_JBHRXY010000002.1, from coordinate 319,928 downwards.
GGCCCCCACGCGCCGCGCTTGAACGAATGGCTGGCCGCTCAAGGCGCGGCCCTGGACGCCCGCGTCGTGCAGGCCGGGCACGACATCGTGGCCGACGACCTGACCGCCGCCGCGGAATGGATGCAAGGAGTGACCAATGCCTGACCTGACCATCACCAAGGAGGAGATCGACGCCCGCCATGGCCGCTATGTCGCCCGCATGGCCGGGATCGACGCCGAGGCCGAACTGACCTTCACCCGCCGCGGTCCCGACCGGATCAGCGCCGACCATACCGGCGCGCCCGAAGGGTTGCGCGGCACCGGCGCTGCGGGTGCGTTGGTCGCGGCGATGGTGGCGGATGCCCGCAAGCAGGGCTTTCGGATCGTGCCGCTGTGTCCCTATGTGCTGTCGCGCTATGCCAAGCACCCGGATTGGGCGGATGCCTTCGCCACCGCGCCGGGAGAGCGCGTCGGCCCGTAGGGCGCGGTTCCACCCGCCTTTCACCGGGGCGGGGGCGGAACCTCGGCCTGGACGAAGCGGAACGGGGTTCCCCAGGGGTCGGCAACCGTTTCGCCCGCGCGGCGGGGATCGTGGATCACGACCTCGGCCAGGCCCGCCGTTGCGGGACCGCGCATCCCGGCGCCCAGGCTGTTCCAGGTATTGCCCGCAAGGTGGTGGTGATAGCCGTTCCAGCCGTACCAGGCCCCGCCCGCCGCGTCGAAGGTCCGCGCCAGGCCCAAATCGCCCGCGAAGAATTCGTCCGCCCGGTCAAGATCGCCGACCTGAAGGTGGACATGGCCCACGGTGCTGCCCTCGGGCGCGCCCCGCCAGGCGCCATCCGCCGCCGATAGCAGGCTGTCCAGATCCAGGCGGCGGGTGAACATGGCGATGCGGCCGCCGTCGCGGCTCCAGTCCGATTCGGGGCGGTCGCGATAGATCTCGATGCCGTTGCCCTCGGGGTCTTCCAGATACAGCGCCTCGCTGACGCCGTGGTCGCTGGCCCCCGACAGGCGGATGCCGTTGTCGGCCGCATGACGCAGCCAGCGGGCAAGGGCCGCGCGGTCGGGCAAAAGGAAAGCCGTGTGGAACAGTCCCGCCTGGCGGGGATCGCGGGGCCGGGCGGCGGGATCGCGGCGCAGTTCCAGCAGGGTGCGGCTGCCCGCGCCAAGCCGTGCGGTTCCGCCATCGCCGCCCAGCGGGGCCAGGCCAAGCGCGTCGCGGTAAAAACCCGCCATGCCGGGCAGGTCGCGCACGGTCAGGACCACATGGTCGATGGCGGGGGTCACGGCCGGTCCTTTCGCAATCCGGCCGCAAAGCCCGCGACGAACTCGGCAAGCTGCCCGCGGGTCTTGTCGTCGGTCAGGGTGCCGTCCGCGTCGAACAGCCCGCCGGCGCGGGACACCATCAGGCGGCCGTCCCACCAGGGCCGGGTGCGCAGGGTGCGCAGCACGGGCCACCAATGCGTCTGCGCCTGCGTGGTTCCGAACCCCCCGGGCGAGGCGCCGATGACCGCCACGGGCTTGCCTGCGAAAAGCCGCAGCCCCTCGCCCCGGGACATCCAGTCGATGGCGTTCTTGAAGACGCCCGGGATCCCGTTGTTGTATTCCGGCGTGACCAGCAACAGCCCGTCGGCCTCGGCCAGGTGCGCGTTGAGGGCGGCGACCGCGGGCGGCATGCCATGGGCGGCTTCCTCGTCGCCGTTGTAAAGCGGCACGGCGGAAATGTCGCCGACGACGATCCGCACGCCTTCGGGCGCCACGTCCCGCGCGGCCCTCAGCAGGCCGCTGTTGAACGAGGCGCGGCGCAAGCTGCCCGACAGGCCGAGGATGGTGGTCATGCGTGGTCTCCTGTGACAAGGCCGGGGGCAGGGTGCGCCCGGCGCAGGGTTCAGTCCAGCGGTTTCAGCCCGGCCTCGATGGCGGCGCGGCGGCCTTCCAGGAAGGGCGGCAGGGACAGGCCTTGGCCCATGCTGTCGCGCGGTTCGTCCACGTCGAAGCCGGGACCGTCGGTCGCCAGTTCGAACAGGATGCCGCCCGGTTCGCGGAAATAAAGCGAGCGGAAGTAGAACCGCTCGACCTCGCCCGAGTTCGGAACGCGGAAGTCGCGCAGCCGCGCCGTCCATTCGGTCAGCGCGCCCGTGTCGGGAACGCGAAAGGCGACGTGGTGGACACCGCCCGCGCCCTGGCGCGCCACGGGCAGGCCGGGCTGGACCGCCACATGCAGTTCCGCCGCCGCCCCGCCCGGACTCATCTGGAAGACGTGGACCTGCCCCTCGTTATCCGGGTCGGGATAGTCGCGGACGCGGGTCATGTTCATCACCTCTGTCAGCACGGCCTCGGTCGGGGCCAGGTCGGGAACCGAGATGGTGATTGGGCCCAGGCCCTGGATCCGGTGCTGCGCGGGCACCGGGCTCTGGTTCCAGGGCTGCCCCGCCGGGTCGGGGGCGCCGACAAGGCGCAGGCGCTGGCCTTCGGGATCTTCCACGTCCAGGCTGGCGCGGCCGTCGAGCGTCGCGACCCTGCCGGTCGGAACGCCCCGGCCGGACAGGCGCGCGGCCCACCAGTCGAGGCTGCTTTCGGCCACCCGCAGCCCGGTGCGGCTGATCGAACGGGTGCCGCGCCGTTCGCGGGCCGCCGGCCAGTCGAAGAAGGTGATGTCCGTGCCGGGCGTGCCCGCGCCGTCGGCGAAGAACAGGTGATAGGCCGAGGTGTCGTCCTGGTTCACCGTCTTCTTGACCCGGCGCAGCCCGAGCGTGTCGGTATAGAAGCGGTTGTTGCCCGCCGCGTCCGCCGTGATCGCGGTCAGGTGGTGGATGCCGGTCAGTTGCATGATGCGCCTCTTGTTTCGCCGGGACCAATATGGCCCGGCCGGATTGTTCGGGACAGCCGCCTGCGCGGCAATCCGGCGTTCGGTTCTTGCGAACGCCCCTGTCCCGGCTATGGTGCCGCGATGGACTGGTCGATCAGCGACATTCAGACATTCCTGGCGGTGCTGGACGCGGGCAGCATTTCCGCGGCCGCGGCGCGGGCCGACCTGTCGAAATCGGTGGTCAGCAAGCGGATCAGCGATTTCGAGGCCGCGCTTGGCGTGGCGCTGTTTGTCCGCCATGCAGGCCGGATCGCGCCCACCGACAGCGCGCTGGCCTTGGCCGACCGCCTGCGCCCCGCCTTGGCCGAACTGATCGCGGCGACCGAAAGCGTCGGCGCCGAGGCCGAACTGCGCGGCCGTCTGGCCATCGCCGCCCCGATGAGCTTCGGCATCCGCCACCTGGGTCCCGTGATCGCCGGTTTCGCCCGCGCCCATCCGGGGCTGGAGATCGTGCTGGATTACGACGACCAGCTGGCCGACCTGGGACGGGCGGGCTTTGACGTGGGCCTGCGCATCGGCGAGCTGAAGGACAGCAGCCTGATGGCCCGCAGGGTCTGCGAGGATCCCCGCGTCCTGGTGGCCAGCCCCGATTACCTGGCGGTGCATGGCGCCGTCGCGGCGCCCGCCGACCTGGCCGGGCACCGCGCCATCGGCTATCTGAATGCGCGGATGGGCGATCTGTGGCCCTTTGCCGATGTGACGCCGTTGCCGCTGGGGCGGATCACCGCCAACAACGGCGACGCGATCCGCGACATGGCGGTGGGCGGGTTGGGGCTGGCGCTGTTGCCGATGTTCATCGTCCACGACGCCTTGCGCGACGGGCGGCTGGTGCGGCTGCTGCCCCATCTGCCGCAGCGGCCGCTGCCCGTCAGCGTGGTCTGGCCGCCGGTCCGGCCGATGCCGCGCAAGACGCGCGCCTTTGTCGACCATGTGGCCCGGGCCTTTTCCGGGGCGCCGCCCTGGCTGGCGGGGGTGTGAGGGTGGCAAGGCCGGGGGTTTCACACCCCCGGACCCCCGTGGGATATTTGCAGTCCAAAGCAGGAGCCTGACAGATGCTGGTTGATCCGAATGCGCCTTTCTTCCGGCACCTGTGGGTGCGGGTGCTGTGCGTGGCCGTGCCCCTGGCCTGGGCGGGGGTCGAGCTTTACACCGGCAGCCCCTTCTGGGCGGTCTTGTCGGGGGCTGCCGGGATTTACCTGGCTTACGAGCTGTTCGTCCGGCGCAGGCCGGATTGACCTAGGCCGACAGCCCGACCGCACGGTCGAGCCAGGCAAAGCCGTTGGGCGGCAGATCCAGCGCCCGGCCCGACAGCGTGGCGCGCGACGGTCCGACCAGGGCCGCGTCCTCGGCCAGGGTCAGGGCCGCGGGCGCGGCGGACAGGTTGAAGACGCAGGTCAGCGCCTGCCCCTCGGCGCCCCGGTAAAAGGCCAGGATCGGTTCCGGCAGGTCCAGAAACGAGGTCTGGCCCACCCGCAGCGGCATCTGCGCCTTGCGGAAGGCGATGGTCGCGCGATAGGCCGACAGCACGCTGTCGTTGTCGGCCGCCTGGCCCGCCGCATGGCGCGCCGCCTGGGGCCGCTTGACCGGCAGCCAGGGCCTTGCGGTCGAAAAGCCCGCGTTTTCGCTGTTGTCCCAGACCATCGGCGTGCGGCAGCCGTCGCGGCCCTTGATCTCGGGCCAGAAGCGCAGGGCCGGGGGGTCGGTCAGTTCTTCGTAGAGCAGTTCGGTCTCGGTCTGGCCCAGTTCCTCGCCCTGATAAAGGCAGATGGTGCCGGGAAAGGACAAGAGCATCGCCGCCGCCTGCCGGGCCAGGGCTTCGGGCGATTCCGCATGGGGCAGCCAGCGGGTGACATGGCGGAACACGTCGTGGTTGGAAAAGGACCAGCAGGCATGGCTGTCGGGCGCTTTCTGGTGGACGCCCTCGATCGTGTGGCGGAAATGGCGGGCGGTGAACTGGTGGCTCAGCATCTCGAAGCTGTAGCACATGTGCAGGCGGTCGGTGCCGGCGGTGTATTCGGCCATGATGCGGATCGAGGTGTCGCCGCTTTCGCCGACCTCTCCGACCATCATGCGGGCGTCGTATCGGTCGGTCAGCCTGCGCATCCGCTTCAGAAAGGCGATGTTTTCCGGCCGGTTCTTGGAATAAACGTGGCGCTGCATGTTGTAGGTGTCGGGCGCGGCGTTGTCGGGGTTGGGCGGGTTGTCGCGCAGCCTTGCGTCATGGAAATAGAAGTTCACCGTGTCCAGCCGGAAGCCGTCCACGCCCCGGTCCAGCCAAAAGCGCATCGTGTCCAGCAGGGCGTCCTGCACCTCTCGGTTCCACAGGTTCAGGTCGGGCTGCTCGATCAGGAAGTTGTGGAGGTAATACTGGCGCCGCCGCGGCTCCCATTCCCAGGCCGGGCCGCCGAAAACCGAGGGCCAGTTGTTGGGCGGCGTGCCGTCGGGGTTGGGATCGGCCCAGACATACCAGTCGGCCCGGTCGTTGTCGCGGCTGGCGCGGCTTTGCGCGAACCAGGGATGGCGGTCGCTGGAATGGCTGAGCACCTGGTCGATGATCACCTTGAGGCCCAGGGCGTGGGCGCGCGCCACCATGGCGTCGAAATCGGCCAGCGTGCCGAACAGCGGATCGATGTCGCAATAGTCGCTGACATCATAGCCCATGTCCTTCATGGGCGAGGTGAAGATCGGCGACAGCCAGATCGCATCCACGCCCAGCGAAGCCACATGGTCCAGCCGCCGGGTGATGCCGGGCAGGTCGCCGATGCCGTCGCCATTGCTGTCCTGAAAGCTGCGGGGATAGATCTGGTAAATCACCGCGTCGCGCCACCATTCCGTCATTCGGCTCTCCTGTCGGGTTGTTCTGGGGCGGATTGAACACGATGGAGGCCGCAACAGAAAGGCGGTTTCGGCGTCACGAACGGATTGCCCTGCACCGCAGGCGGGTTAGAGTGGGGAAATGGGACAAGTGCCTGACCTGTCACGGCTGACGCATGACGACATCGCCGCCCTGGCCGGCGGGCGCTGCGACCGCCCGTTCGATCTGCTTGGCCCGCATGAAGGCTGGCTGACCGTTTACCACCCCGGCATCGCCGCACTGAGCGCCCTTGCGGATGCGGGCGAGATGCCGCTGGAGCGCGTCTCGGGCGACCTGTTCCAGGGACGGGTGAGCGGTCCCTATCGGCTGAAGGCGCGGTCGGGCGACGGGGTCGAACAGGTCTTCGACGACCCTTATCGTTTCGGTCCCGTTCTGGGCGAGATCGACCTGCACCTGCTGGGCGAGGGCACGCATCGCCGCTTGTGGCGGGCCCTTGGCGCGCATGTGATGGCGCATGAAGGCGTGGCGGGCACGCATTTCGCGGTCTGGGCGCCCAATGCCCGGCGCGTGTCGGTGGTGGGACCGTTCAACGCCTGGGACGGGCGGCGCCATCCGATGCGCCGGGCGGGCGGCAGCGGCATCTGGGAAATCTTCCTGCCGGGCGTGGCCGAGGGCGCGCTTTACAAATACGAGATCCTGGGCGCGGACGGCGGGCTGCTGATGAAGGCCGATCCGGTGGGGTTCGGCAGCCAGCATCCGCCCGAAAAGGCCAGCGTGGTGCGCGACATTTCCGGTTACGGCTGGAAGGACGCCCCCTGGATGGCGCGCCGCGCCGCCGCCCAGGACCGCGCCGCGCCGATCAGCATCTACGAGGTGCATCTGGGTTCCTGGCGCCGTCGCCTGGATCAGGGCGGGCGGCCCCTGTCCTACAGGGAACTGGCGCGCGATCTGGTGGCCTATGCCGTGGACATGGGGTTCACCCATCTGGAACTGCTGCCGGTCAGCGAGTTTCCCTTTGACGGTTCCTGGGGATACCAGCCGGTGGGCCTTTACGCGCCCACCATCCGCTTTGGCCCGCCGCACGAATTTCGCGATCTGGTGGATGCCGCGCACCAGGCGGGCCTGGGCGTGCTGCTGGACTGGGTTCCCGGCCATTTCCCGTCCGACGCGCATGGCCTGGCGCGCTTTGACGGGACGGCGCTTTACGAACATGCCGATCCGCGCGAAGGGTTCCACCAGGACTGGAACACGCTGATCTACAACCACGGCCGGACCGAGGTCCGCAACTATCTGATCGCCAACGCGCTCTACTGGCTGGAGGAATACCACATCGACGGGCTGCGCGTGGATGCGGTGGCCTCCATGCTGTATCGCGACTATTCCCGGCCCGAAGGGCAATGGATCCCCAACCGCCACGGCGGCCGGGAAAACCTGGAAGCCATCGACTTCCTGCGCGACATGAACGCGGCCGCCTATCGCGGCAGCCCCGGCGTCATGACCGCGGCCGAGGAAAGCACCTCGTTTCCGAAAGTGTCGGCCCCGGTGGATGCGGGCGGCCTGGGCTTCGGCTTCAAGTGGAACATGGGCTGGATGAACGACACCCTGCGCTACATGAGCCGCGACCCGGTGCATCGCAAGCACCACCACGACCTGATGACCTTCGGTCTGATGTATGCATTCAGCGAAAACTTCATCCTGCCGATCAGCCACGATGAGGTCGTGCACGGCAAGGGGTCGATGCTGCGCAAGATGCCCGGGGACGAATGGCGGCAATTCGCGAACCTGCGCGCCTTTTACGGCTTCATGTGGGGCCATCCGGGCAAGAAGCTCTTGTTCATGGGCTGCGACTGGGGCCAGCCCGAGGAATGGAACCACAATGGCGAATTGAACTGGTCCGCCGCAAGCCAGCCCCGCCACCAGGGCGTGCAGGCGCTGGTGCGCGACCTGAACCGGCTGTATCGCGCGACCCCCGCGCTTTACCGCAAGGATGCCGAGCCCGAGGGCTTCCAGTGGATCGCCACCGATCCCGCGCAATCGACATTCGCCTGGATCCGGCGGGGCAATGCGGACGATCCGCCGGTTGTCGTTCTTTGCAACTTCACGCCCGTCCCGCGCCCCGGCTTTTGCATCGGCGTGCCGCAGGCGGGCCCCTGGCGCGAGGCGATCAACACCGATGCGCAGGTTTACGGCGGCAGCGGGATGGGCAATCTGGGCGGGGTGAGGGCCGAGGAAAGGCCCCGGGACGGTCAGCCCGCCTCGGCGGCGGTGACGCTGCCGCCCTTGTCGACGGTGATCCTTGTGGCAGGCAACGGTGTTGAAGGGGAGGATGTTTAATGAGCGAACTGAGATTGACCCGCCGCGCGATGGCCTTTGTTCTGGCCGGGGGACGCGGCAGCCGATTGAAGGAACTGACCGACCGCCGGGTCAAACCGGCGGTTTATTTCGGCGGCAAGACCCGCATCATCGACTTCGCGCTGTCGAACGCGATGAATTCGGGGATCCGCAAGATCGCCGTCGCCACGCAATACAAGGCCCACAGCCTGATCCGGCATGTGCAGCGCGGCTGGGACTTCTTTCGCGCCGAACGCAACGAATTCATGGACATCCTGCCCGCCAGCCAGCGCTATGACGAATCCATGTGGTATCGCGGCACGGCCGATGCGGTGGCCCAGAACATCGACATCGTGGACAGCTATGACGTGGATTACATCGTCATCCTGGCGGGCGACCACATCTACAAGATGGATTACGAGATCATGCTGCGCGAGCATTGCGAAAGCCGCGCGGACGTGACGGTCGGCTGCCTGACCGTGCCCCGGATGGACGCCGTGGCCTTCGGCGTCATGGCGGTGGACGAGACCGGGCGCATCACGTCCTTCCTGGAAAAGCCCGCCGATCCGCCGGGAATGCCCGACGATCCCGACAGCGCGCTGGCGTCCATGGGGATCTATGTCTTCAGCTGGCCCTTTCTGCGCGACCTTCTGATCCGCGACGCCGAGGATCCGAATTCCAGCCACGATTTCGGCCATGACCTGATCCCTGCCATTGTCAGGAACGGCAAGGCCATGGCGCACCGCTTCGACGTGTCCTGCGTGCGCGATCCCGGCGCGCCCGCATACTGGAAGGACGTGGGCACGGTGGACGCCTTCTGGAAGGCCAACATCGACCTGACCGATTTCACGCCCGAGCTGAACCTTTGGGACAAGGACTGGCCGATCTGGACCTATTCCGAGGCGACGCCGCCCGCCAAGTTCATCCATGACGAACGGGACCGGCGCGGGATCGCCATATCCTCGATGGTGTCGGGGGGCTGCATCATCTCGGGGACGGAAATCCGCAACTCGCTGCTGTTCACTCAGGTCCATACCAACAGCTATGCCCAACTGGACCATGTCGTCGCGCTGCCCTATGTCACGGTGAACCGGAGGGCGCGTCTGACGCGCGCGGTGATCGACCGGGGCGTGGTCATCCCCGACGGCCTGGTTGTCGGAGAGGATCACGCCGAGGACGCCCGGTGGTTCCGTGTCAGCGAAGGAGGCATCACCCTGATCACCCAGGACATGCTGGACCGGCGGGCGGCAAGCCTGTGATGCGGGTTCTGTCGATCGCCTCGGAATGCGCGCCCTTGGTCAAGACGGGCGGACTGGCCGACGTGGCGGGCGCCTTGCCCGCCGCCTTGCGGGCCGAGGGGGTCTGGATGCGGACCCTGCTGCCCGGCTATCCCGCCGTGATGGCCGCGTTGCAGGACGTGTCCGAGGTTTATTATTTCCACGACCTGTTCGGCGCGCCCGCGCGGCTGATGGCGGGGCAGGCGGCGGGTCTCGATCTGCTGGCGATCGACGCGCCCCATCTGTTCGCCCGCCCGGGCAACCCCTACCTGGACGCGGACGGGCGCGACTGGCCCGACAACCCCGAACGCTTTGCCGCCCTGTCCTGGGTCGGCGCGCATGTGGGCGTCCATGGCGCGCTTGGCTGGCATCCCCAGGTGCTGCACGGCCACGACTGGCAGGCGGGCCTTGTTACCGAATACCTGCGCCAGATGGGCGGCGGCCCCGCCACGGTGCTGACCATCCACAACATCGCCTTTACCGGATCCACCGACCCCGGCCGGATCGGATCGCTGCGCCTGGATCCCTGGCGCTTCCACATGGAGGGCTATGAATTCTACGGCGGCATCTCGGCGCTGAAGGCCGGGCTGATGGGCGCGGACGCGCTGACCACCGTGTCGCCTACCTATGCCGCCGAACTGATGACGCCCGAATACGGCATGGGCCTGGACGGGGTGATGCGGCACCGGCGCGAATCGCTGACCGGCATCCTGAACGGCATCGACACGGATGCCTGGAACCCCGCCACCGATCCCGCGATCCGGCCTTACCGCGACGGAAACGGCAAGGCCGCGAACACCGCCGCCCTGCGGGCCGAGATGGGCCTGCCGGACGCGGACGGTCCGCTCTGCGTGATCGTGTCCCGGATGAGCCACCAGAAGGGCCTGGATCTGGTGCCCGAGGCCTTGCCCGCGCTGCTGGAGCATGGCGGGCAGCTGGCCGTGCTGGGGTCGGGCGACCCGGCGCTGGAACACGCCTTCCGCAGCCTGGGCGACCGGAACCCCCAGGTCGCCGTCCGCATCGGCTATGACGAGGCGCTGTCGCACCGGATGATCGCCGGGGGAGACGCGATCCTGGTGCCCTCGCGGTTCGAGCCCTGCGGGCTGACGCAGATGTACGGGCTGCGCTATGGCACGGTGCCGGTCGTGGCGCTGACCGGGGGGCTGGCCGATACGGTGATCAACGCATCTCCCGCCGCGCTGGCGCGGGGGGTGGCGACGGGGCTGCAATTCTCGCCCGTGACGGCGGGGGCGCTTGGATTCGCGCTGGCCCGGCTGTGCCAGCTTTACCGGGACCGGGACACCTGGTCCCGGCTGGTGGCGAACGGGATGGACCAGCCGGTCGGCTGGGACCAGTCGGCACGGGCCTATGCCGCGCTATACGCCCGGCTGACGGCGGCCCGATGAACCACGCGGTCACGGCGGGCCATCCTTTCCCGCTTGGCGCGTCCTTTGACGGGGGCGGGGTCAACTTCGCCATCTTCTCGCGGCACGCGGAGCAGGTCGTGCTGTGCCTGTTCGACGGCGAGAACCGGGAAACCCGCATCCCCCTGCCCGAGCGCGAAGGGCACATCTGGCACGGCCATGTCGCCGGGCTGGCGCCGGGGCAGCATTATGGATACCGCATCCGCGGGCCTTATCGTCCGAAGGACGGGCATCGCTTCAACCCCAACAAGCTGCTGATCGACCCTTACGCCAAGCAGTTGACCGGCCCCCCGCGCATCCATGACGCGCTGTTCGGATACCGGGCGGGCCATCCCGACGCCGACCTGTCCTTCGACCGCCGCGACAGCGCCCCCCACATGCCGCGCTGCGTGGTGGTGGACCCGGCCTTCAGCTGGGGCGAGGACCGCCCCCTGCGCAGGCCCCTGACGGAAACCGTCATCTACGAGGCGCATGTGAAAGGTCTGACCATGCTGCACCCCGGGGTGCAGCGTCCCGGCACCTATCTGGCCCTGGCCTCGGATCCGATCCTGGACCACCTGACCGCCCTGGGCGTCACGGCCGTCGAGCTGCTGCCCGTTCATGCCTTTGCCGACAGCCGCTTTCTGACCGACCGGGGGCTGACCAACTACTGGGGCTACATGTCCTGCGGTTTCTTCGCGCCCGAACCGCGCTACATGCAGGCGGGCGACATCGCCGAGTTCCAGCAGATGGTCGCCCGCCTTCACGGGGCCGGGATCGAGGTGATCCTGGACGTGGTCTACAACCACACCGCCGAGGGGGACGAGCTTGGCCCGACCCTGTCCTTGCGCGGCATCGACAACGCCGCCTATTACCGGCTTATGGCCGACCGGCGCTTTTACGCCAACGATGCGGGAACCGGCAATGTCCTGGATCTCGACAACCCCTTCGCGCTGCGGCTGGTGATGGATTCGCTGCGCTACTGGGTCGAGGCGATGCATATTGACGGCTTCCGCTTCGACCTGTGTTCCGTTCTGGGCCGCACGCGCGGGGTCTTCGACCCTGACGGGCCGTTCTTCCGCGCGGTGCGCCAGGATCCGGTCCTGAACCGCGTCAAGCTGATCGCCGAGCCGTGGGATCTGGGCGAGGAGGGCTACCGGCTGGGCGCCTATCCCGCGCCCTTTTGCGAATGGAACGACCGCTTCCGCGATGGGGTGCGGGCCTTCTGGCGCGGCGATGGCGGCCAGATCGGCACCTTGGCCAAGCGCATCGCGGGTTCGGCGGCGCGCTTCGACCATGACGGGCGGGCGGCCACGTCGTCGGTGAACTTCGTCGCCGCCCATGACGGCTTCACGCTGATGGACACCGTCAGCTATGCCCGCAAGCACAACGAGGCCAATGGCGAGGAAAACCGCGACGGCCACGGCCACAACCTGTCCGACAACATGGGCGCCGAAGGTCCGGCCGACGACCCCGCCATCCGCGCCCGCCGCGCCCGCCGCCGCCGCAACCTGTTCGCCACCCTGATGCTGAGCCAGGGCACCCCCATGATCCTGGGCGGGGACGAGCTGGGCAATTCGCAGGGGGGCAACAACAACGCCTATTGCCAGGACAACCCCACGGGATGGGTGGACTGGGACGGGGCGGATCCCGGCTTTCTGGATTTCTGCCGCCAGGCGATCGCCTTTCGAAAGGCCCATCCCATCCTGCGCCAGCGCCGCTTCCTGCACAGCCAGCCGCGCGAGCAGGACGGGCTGCCCGACCTGTTCTGGCGCCGCGCCGACGGCCGGCCGATGACGCTGGCCGACTGGTCCGATCCCGACGCGCGGCTGCTGGCGGCGGAACTGCGCATGGCCTCGGGGACGCCCGCCTATGCCGCGCTGCCCGGCGCGGTCTTTCTGGTCTTCAACAACGGTCCCCAGACCGTCGTGCGCCTGCCCGACCCCCCGCAGGACGGCCATTGGCGCAGGCGGCTGGACAGCGCGCGGGACCGGCCGCCCGACGACCCTGCAAACCCGGCCGAGACGATCGCCGCGCAAAGCGTGGCGGCCTTTGTCCTGTGCGGGCCTGCGGCGGATGCCTGAAATCGCGGCGTTCGGCCCGGGCAGGCCATCCGATGCGCAGGCAGCCGCAGGACGCAGCGGCAGGGCGTCAGGCCGGGGCTTTTCAACCGCACCGAAAGCTGGCAACAAAAGTTAGCCCGGCGGTGGAAAACGCCCGGGCGCCATCGTCAGAACGTCCCCGTTTCCCGCCCCTTGCGAGGCTTGATGTTGAAAACTCCTCCGACGGCATTGGCCTTGCGCGACCAGATCCTCCACCACCTGACCCACAGCCAGGGGCGCGGGGCCGAATTCGCCACCACCTTCGACTGGCGGCTTGCCGTCAGCTACACCGTGCGCGACCTGATCGCGGGAACCTGGGTCAATGCCTTTCGCGCCGCCCGCGACCAGGGGGCCAAGCGGGTCTGCTATCTGTCGATGGAATTCCTGATCGGGCGCATCCTGGACGACGCGATCATCAACCTGCGGCTGGAAAAGCCCATGGACGAGGCGCTGCGGATGCTGGGCCTCGACCGGCAGGAAATCCTGGACAACGAACCCGACGCCGCGCTTGGCAATGGCGGTTTGGGGCGGCTGGCGGCCTGCTTCATGGAATCGCTGTCGTCGCTGCAATGCCCCGCCTTCGGCTATGGCATCCGCTACGAACACGGGCTGTTCCGCCAGCGGTTCGAGGGCGGCCAGCAGGTCGAGACGCCCGAGGACTGGCTGAACCAGCCCCATCCCTGGGAGTTCGTGAAGCTCGACTACAGCTACACGGTGGGCTTCAAGGGGCATGTCGAGAAGGTCGATGGCCGGGCCGTCTGGCATCCCGGCGAAAGCGTGATCGCGCGCGCCTATGACACGCCGGTGATCGGCTGGGGCGGCGGCTGGGCCAACACCCTGCGCCTGTGGGGGGCGCATCCGACGACGCTTCTGGATCTGCACCGCTTCAACGCGGGCGATCACACGGCGGCCGCGGAACCCGAGGCCCTGGCGCGGACGCTTTCGCGCGTGCTTTACCCCGACGACACGACGGATGCGGGCAAGGAGCTGCGGCTGAAGCAGGAATACTTCCTGACCTCGGCATCCTTGCAGGACATCCTGCGGCGCTTCCTTCAGGAACATGGCGATCTCCGGCTGCTGCCCGACAAGGTGGCGATGCAGCTGAACGACACCCATCCCGCGATCGCCGGGCCGGAGCTGATCCGCCTGCTGACGGACGACCACGGCCTGCCCTTCGAGCAGGCGCACGAGCTGGCGCAGCGCACGCTGAACTATACCAACCACACCCTGATGCCCGAGGCGCTGGAGCGGTGGTCCACCTGGCTGATGGGCGGCGTGCTGCCGCGCCACATGCAGATCATCCAGATGATCGACGACCACCACCGCGCGACCACCAACCGGCCTTCCCATGTGGGCATCTTGCAGCAGGATCAGGTGCGGATGGGCGATCTGGCCTTTATCATGGCGGGCAAGGTGAACGGCGTCTCGGCGCTGCATACCGAACTGGTCAAGGACACGGTTTTCGCCGACCTGCACAGGCTGCATCCCGGCCGGATCGTGAACCAGACCAACGGCGTCACTCCGCGCCGCTGGCTGCGCATGGCCAATCCGGGCCTGGCCCAGCTTCTGGACGACACCATCGGCGAAGGCTGGACCGCCGACCTGGACCAGCTGCGCGCCCTTGAGCCCCATGCCGGGGACGCGGGCTTCCGCGAGGCGCTTGGCCAGGTCAAGCGCGCCAACAAGGTCTGGCTGTCGAACGGCGTCTTGGCGAACCTGGGCATCAAGGCCGACCCGGACGCGATCTTCGACATCCAGGTCAAGCGCATCCACGAATACAAGCGCCAGCTTCTGAACATCCTGGAAGCCATCGCCCTGTGGAAGCGGATCCACGACGATCCCAACGGCGACTGGACGCCGCGCGTCAAGATCTTCGGCGGCAAGGCCGCGCCCGCCTATTGGCTCGCGAAATCGGTGATCCACCTGATCAACGACGTGGCCGCGACGATCAACAACGATCCGGTCACGTCGCGCTTTCTGCAAATCGCCTATCCGCCGAACTACAACGTCTCGATGGCCGAGGATCTGATTCCCGCCGCGGATCTTTCCGAGCAGATCAGCACCGCCGGAAAAGAGGCGTCCGGCACCGGCAACATGAAATTCACCCTGAACGGCGCGCTGACGGTCGGCACCCTGGACGGCGCCAACGTGGAAATCCGCGAACTGGTGGGGTCCGAGAACTTCTTCCTGTTCGGCCTGACGGCCGAGGAAGCCGCCCGCGAGGCAGCCACCCCCGGCCATGCCCGCGCGGCCATCGAGAAAAGCGGGGATCTGCGGGCGGCGCTGCACCTGATCGCCGAAGGGCGCTTCGGCCGGGCCGACAGCTATTACACGCTGCTGGACCGAACCTGGAACGACGATCCCTTTCTGGTCGCCAGCGATTTCGACGACTATTTCGCCACGCAGCGGCGGGTGGACGCCGCTTATCGCGACAGCGCGTCCTGGGACCGGATGGCGGCGCTCAACATCGCGCGGGCGGGCTTCTTTTCGTCGGACCGGACGATCCGGGGATACATGACCGACATCTGGAACGTGCGGCCGGTGGCGATCTAGGGGCGTCCAGGCACGGACGGGACCAGGAAACGCGCGGGCTTCCCCCGCCGCCGGAGGAGGGGGCGAGGGGCGCCGGGAAAAAAGGTCCGGCGGACGCTTTTTCGGCGGCGAACGGGCGAAGCGCCCCGGAAGGCGGGCGCCGGTCCGGCCCCCGAGGCCCCGCCCGGTGCGGGCGGCGGCGGGCGAAGGCGGCGGCCCGCGCCGGTCAGCCGGGCCCTAGTCCACCCCCATCCGCCGCCGCACGCGGTTCTCCAATCCCTGGAAACCGTGGTGGATCAGCACCGCCAGAATGCCCACGACCAGCCCGCCTTGCAGCACAAAGGCGGTGTTGGACGACAGCAGCCCGGCGATGATCACCTCGCCCAGGGTGCGGGCCGCCACGGTCGAGCCGATGGTCGCGGTTCCCAGCGAGATCACCGCCGTCAGCCGCATCCCCGCCAGCAGCAGGGGCAGGGCCAGCGGCAGGTCGATCTGCCGCAGCCGCTGGCCCGGGGTCAGGCCCATGCCGCGCGCGGCCTCGGTCACGTGCGGCGGCTGGCCGGTCAGCCCGGCCATCGCGTTCTCGAACACCGGCAGCAACCCGTACAGGAACAGCGCCACCAGCGTCGGTCCGGTCCCGAAGCCCATCAGCGGCACGGCCAGCGCCAGCACCGCGACCGGCGGAAAGGTCTGCCCTATGGCCGTGACGGTGCGGGCCAGGGGCAGGAACTCGCGCCCCGCGCGCCGCGTCACCAGCACCGCCAGCACCAGCCCGACAACGGTCGAACCCGCCACCGCCGCGGCCACGATGGCCAGGTGCGACAGGGTCAGCGACAGAAGGCTGGTCTGCGCGTAGATCGCCGGGGCGCCGTTGCGGGTGAAGGGCTGGAACAGCGGGGCAAAGCTGGCGGGCGCGATCAGAAAGGCCAGCAGGAACGCAGCCGCCCCGGCCAGCAGGATGCGGCCGGTCATGGGCGCCGCGCCTGCGCGCGCAGGGCCTCGAGCGTGACCATGCCGCCGCCTTCGACGGGCAGGGCGGCCCGGCCGCTCCACAGGCATTCGGCCAGGGCGTCGCGCAGGCTGGCGTCGGGGGGAATGGGGGCGCCCTCGGCATCGCCCGGAACCGCGACATCGCCGACCGGGATCAGCGACAGCAGCCGCAGCGCCCGGTCGGCGGTGCCGATCAGTTCGGCCACAAAGGGCGTCGCCGGGTCGGTCAGGATGCGGGCGGGCCTTTCGTCCTGCAACAGCTTGCCGCCCTCCATCACGGCGATCCGGTCGCCCAGGGCCACGGCCTCGGCCATGTCGTGCGTGACCAGGATCAGCGTGGTGCCAAGCCGGCGCTGGATGGTCTTCAGGTCGGCCTGCGCCTTGGCCCGGATCAGCGGGTCCAGCGCGCCGAAGGGTTCGTCCATCAGCAGAAGGTCGGGCCTTGCGGCAAGCGCCCGCGCCACCCCCACGCGCTGCGCCTGGCCCCCCGACAACTGGTGGGGCATCCGGTCGCGGAAGGCCGCCGGGTCCAGCTGGAACAGGTCCAGCAGCTCGTCCACGCGGGCGTCGATCTGCGCGCGGGGCCAGCCCAGCAGGCGCGGCACGGTGGCGATGTTCTGCGCCACCGTGCGGTGCGGGAACAGCCCATGGCCCTGGATGGCATAGCCGATCCGGCGGCGCAGCAGATGCGCGGGCAGGGTGGCGGTGTCCACGCCCTCGATCAGAACGCGGCCCGCCGAAGGCTCGACCAGGCGGTTGATCATCCGCAGCAGCGTGGTCTTGCCCGACCCCGAGGTGCCGACCAGAACCAGAAGCTGGCCCTTGTCCACAGTCAGGCTGACATCGTCCACCACGGCCGTGGGCCCGTAAAGGCGGGTCAGGTTCTGGATGCTGATCATGCGGCGCCCCTGCGCGCCCCCTGAACCAGCAGGTCCAGCGCGATGCCCGCGACCAGGGCCAGCGCGATGGTGGGCAGCGCGCCCAGCAGCACCAGGTCCATGGCCGTCTGGTTCAGCCCCTGAAAGACGAAGGTGCCGAAGCCGCCGCCGCCGATCAGCCCCGCGATCACGGCAAGCCCGATGTTCTGGACCAGCACGATCCGCACGGCCGCCAGCAGCACCGGCAGCGCCAGCGGGATCAGCACCTGGACCAGAAGCTGCGCGCGGGTCATGCCGAGGCCGAGGGCCGCGTCGCGCGTGGCGGCGGGCACGCCCGACAGCCCCGCCAGCGTGTTCGACACGACCGGCAGCAGGGAATACAGAAACAGCGCCACCAGGGCCGGAAAGACGCCGATGCCCGACACGCCCATCTGCGCCGCGCCCGGCAGGGTCGCGGCGATCCAGCCAAAGATCGGGATCATGATCCCGAACAGCGCCAGCGAGGGGATGGTTTGCAGGATGTTCAGCACTCCCAGCACCGGCCCGCGCAGGCGCGGCGCCTGAAAGATCGCGATCCCCGCCGGAATCCCGACCAGCAGCGCCAGCCCCAGCGATCCGAAGGCCAGCGCCAGATGGGCCTGCGCCTCGCGTTCGAACAGGTCGCGCCGGGTGGCGTATTCACGCATCACCGAAACCCCGTCCAGCGCGCCCGAAGCCAGGATCGCCGCCGCGAGCGCCACCGCGCCCGCCAGCATCAGCCAACGCCCCGCCAGCCCGGGGCGCAGCCGGTTCACCCCATCGGCCCCCATCAGCCCGAAAGCCAGCAGCAGCAGCCAGAACCCCCCAGAGGGCGAGACGCGGGCCAGCATGTTGCCCTGGGGCACAAGATGCGCCGCCGCCGCGCCAAGCGACAGCGTGGCCGCGACCAATCCCCCGACCGCCGCCGCCAGCCGCAGCGCGGCGGGCCAGCCGGACCAGCAGGCGGCGGCCAGAACGGCGCCAAGGGCCAGCATGGCCCCGATGCCTCCCGGCAAGGCGGCAAGCCCGACGCCGTCGCCCGGCACGATCCGGTTCGGCTTGAATTGCGCCAAGGGCAGGGCCAGCCCGGCCAGCCCGATCACGGCGAACAGAAGGGCCGGAGGCGACAGCCGCGCCACCGGATCAGTCCAGGAATCCCGCCTGCGTCAGGTAATCCCGGGCGACCGCCGCGGCGGGCTCTCCGCCGACCTGGATGCGGCCGTTCAGCGTTTGCAGCGTCTGCAAGGTCAGCGAGGCGAAGATCGGCTCCAGAACCTCGGCGATGCCGGGATGGGCCTCCAGCACGGATGCGCGGACGATGGGGGCGGGCTGATAGACGGGCTGGACGCCCTTGTCATCCTCCATCACCAGCAGGCCCGCCTCGGCGATCGCACCGTCGGTGCCATAGACCATCGCCGCGTTCACGCCCGAGGTTCCCTGCGCCGCCGCCGCGATGGTCGCCGCCGTGTCGCCGCCCGCAAGCTGAACCAGCTGATCGGGCGTCAGCGCGAAGCCATAGGTTTCCTGGAACGCGGGAAGGGCGGCGGGCGAGGTCACGAATTCGGTCGAGGCGGCAAGCTTCACCTCGCCCCCGCCTGCGATCCATTCGCCCATCTGGGTCATGGTGGTCAGCCCGTTCGGCTCGGCCACGTCCTGGCGCAGGGCGATGGCCCAGGTGTTGTTGGCGGGCGCGGGCGTCAGCCACACGATGTCGTTCTGCTGCTTGTCCAGTTCGGCCACCCGGGCATAGCCCTGGGCGGCGTCCTTCCAGACCGGGCTGTCGGCCTCGTTGAAGAAGAAGGCGCCGTTGGCGGTGTATTCGGGATAGATGTCGATCTGGCCCGCGGTGATCGCGTCGCGCATGATCGGCGTGCCGCCCAGTTGCAGGCGGTCCTGCACCGGCAGCCCCGCGTCGCGCAGCGCCAAAAGGATCATGTTGCCCAGAAGGCCGCCTTCGGTGTCGATCTTGGACGACACAACGATGTCCTGCGCGGCAAGCGGCGTCGCCGCCATCAGCAGGGTGGCAACCAGCGGGGCGAAACGGGACATGGGCAGAACTCCTGACAAGGGCGCATGGGCAAGACGCGCCGGCCCGGTCAGGGTTCCCTTAAATCCGCAAACGGTCAACCGCCAAAGGACCGGCCGCCCCCGGTCGTTCCGAACCCGCCGCGAGAGGCGGCGGTGGCGCGCGACATCGGCGGCTGCCCGACGGTTGCGGCGGGACGGGCGAACTGGCTGCTGTTCAGCGCCGCGCGGCCGGTGTTGCTGGAAAACGTGCTGGTCCGCGCCGCATTGGTATAGCCGCCCTGGGGCGTGCGGTACATCGGCTGGGACCGCGACAGCCCGCCCCCGCCCAGCATCGACCCGATCAGGTATCCCGCCAGCAGCGGCATGAAGATGCCGCCCGATCCGCCATTGGTCTGGCTTGCCTCGGATCCGCAATTGCCGACGCCGTGCTGTTCCTCGCAGACTTGCAGGCTGTCGTATCGGGGGGCGGATTCGACATGAAGCTGTTCGGCCTCGGCAAAAGACTGGCGGCATTCGTCGGCGGTGAACAGCGCGTTTTCATCGGCCGCAGCCAGGCAGGCGTTCAGGTCGGGAAAGGCTTGGGCGTCCACCTGTTCCTCGCGGCAGCCGGCGATGGCGAAGCTGGCGGCGCCCAGGATGGTCAGCGCGACGGTTCTGGAACGTTTCCTCATGGCATTCCCTCTTGGTCCGCAATGAAATGCGGCTTGAAGCGCGACAAGTCCTGCGTGATGCGGGACCGGTCCTCGCGCAGGCCCATGCCGACGCAGGCATCGCCGACGATCCAGGCGCCGACAACGGGCCGGAAGCCGTCGAAGTCGGGCAAGGGCGCATAGGCCTGAACGATGCGCGGATGGTCATTGTAATCGGTATTGGCCGAGGCTTCGGTCACATCGCCGTTTTCGACGATGCTGACGCCCGCGCCTTCGCGCGAAAAGATCGGCTTGACCACATGGCCGCGCTTGAACTGGTCGGCCACCTTGTCGAAGGCCGCGGCCACGGCAGGCGCCGGACGGCCCCCCGCCACCAGCGCATCGGCCACGTCGTCGGCGAAAAAGGCGGGCAGCAGGTTCGGATGGCCCGGAAACATCTGCCACAGCACTGCCAGGATGCCCTTGTTCGACACCAGCGCCTTCCAGGCCGGTTCAAGAAACAGGCAGCCCGACCCCCCGATGTGGCGCGCGTAATCGTCGCGCAGCAGATCCTCCCAGGGATAAAGCTTGAACAGCGTGCCGATCACCCGGTCCTCGGCATCGACGAACTGGCCCTTTTTGGTCACGCCCAGCTTGTCCAGATCGCAGTAATGCGCGCCCATCCCCGCCTCTCGCGCGGCCCAGGCCATGGCCTCGACGGTGGCGTAATCCTCGGGGTTGTTCGCCACGGCGGTGAAATGGATGTCGGTGTCGCGGTCGAACAGCGCGCGGAAACGTTCGACCAGGGCCTCGTGGATGCCGTTGAACTGGTCGGCCCCGCGCGGCAGCACGCCCGCCGCAAGCTGATCCTCAAGCCATTGCCACTGAAAGGCCGCGCTTTCGTAAAGCGATGTCGGCGTGTCCGCGTTGTATTCCAGCAGCTTTGCCGGACCCTTGCCGTCATAGGCCAGGTCCAGGCGGCCATAAATCTCGGGCTCGTTGCGCCGCCAGCTGTCGGCGATCAGGTCGCGGTGCTGCGCCGGGATGCCCAGCCGGTCCATCATGTCCTGGCTGGCCACGATCTCGGCCACGGCATCGCGGCACATGGCATGAAGGTCGGTCGAGGGATCCTCGATGTCGGTCTCGATCTGGCGCAGCGTGAACCGATAGGCCGAGGTCTCGTCCCAATAAGGCTCGCCATGCATGTCGGCGAAGGTGAAGCCCACCTCTTTCGCGGTCTCGCGCCAGTAGGGCCGTTCGGAAAGCGTGATCCTTTGCATGGTCCATCCTTATCTTGCGGCGTCAGGCCGGACCAGCCAAATCCTTGTCATCCCCCGTCCGCGTCCGGCGCCGCCGCGGAGCCGCCCTCCAGGTCGGCGATCAGCGCCTCCATTTCGGCGATCTCGCGCCGCTGCGTCTCGATGATCTGGTCGGCCAAGGCGCGGACGCGGAGATCGCTGATGTCGGCGCGCGTGCTGGTCAGGATGGCGATCGAATGATGCGGGATCATCGCCTTCATCCACGAGATCTGGTCCACGGTGGCCTGGCTGCGCACCATGAACAGCCCCAGTGCGAAAACCAGAACCGCGACCGCAAGCGCCGCGACGGACTTGCCCGCGCTTGGAAACATCGACCACATCGCGGCCAGCATCACCACTGCCATGCCGCCGCCCATGTAAAGAGCCATCCAGGCGCGGGTCTGGCTGAACCAGACATGATCCAGCGCATAGGTGTTGAGATACATCATCGCGAACATCACGACGGTTGAAACGGCAATGGTGCCGAAAAAGCGCAGATAGCTCATGGTGCGACCTCTTGTGGACTGTGGCCCAACAGGCGAGCCGTCGAAAGGTTTCACTTGCCGTCCGGCGCGCCGAGCGGTCCGGGCCGCCGTTCCTCGGACAGCATGACGTTGGCTTCGACCTGCCCCACGCCCGGCAGGGTCATGATCCGGCGGCGCAGGATGCGTTCGAAATCGCTGATGTCGCGGGCGGTGATGCGCAGGCGATAGTCGAACTGGCCCAGCACGTGCTGGACGGTCTGCACCTCGGGGATGGCGGTCACGGCGCGTTCGAAATCCTCCAGGCTGGTGCGGCCCTTGGCGGCCAGGCGGATGCCCAGGAAAACCGTCACCCCGAAGCCAAGCGCGGCATTGTCCACGATCACGCGCCGCCCGGCGAGGATCCCGCCGTCCGTCAGCCGCTTGATGCGGCGCCAGGCGGCGGGCTGGCCGATGCCGACGGCGCGGCCCACCTCGGCCGCGCTTCTGGTGGCATCGCCCGCCAGGATGCGCAGGATTGCCAGATCGGTCGCGTCCAGCCCGCTCACAACGGCAGCTCCCCGCTGTCCTTTATGGTGCTGACCAGCATCAGCGCGTCGCTGTCGGACACATGCGGCAGGGTCAGGATGCGGTCGCGATAGATCTGCTGCCAATGGGCCATGTCGCGCGCGATCACCGACAGGCGCAGATCGACGCTGCCCAGAAAGGTCTGGATCTCGGTCACCTCGGGCACCTGGCGGGCGGCGGCGATGAATCCGTCAAAGGCGCGAGGATCGGTCTTGTCCAGCGTGAAGCGCAGGCTGACCTGCACCTCGTATCCAAGCGCGCGCCAGTCGATGCGTCCCTGAACGGCGGCGATCACGCCGGTTTCGCGCAGCTTTTCAAGGCGGCGCCACAGGCTGGCCGGGGCCAGGCCCGCGCGTTCGGCAAGGACCGCGTTCGGCGCCTCGGGGTCGGCCAGCAGGTGGCGAAGAATGCGGAGATCGGCTGCGTCGGGCATGAACTTTTCATTAAAGGTGAAACGGCGGCATGTCCATCGCGGAAAATGCGGCTGCCGTGATAGAAATAGATGCCGGTTCAGCTCTTTTGCCGCTTAGAAAGCCCGCATCGGAGAGGAAAGGACCATTCCATGCGCGTTTACTATGACCGCGATTGCGACGTGAACCTGATCAAGGACAAAAAGGTCGCGATCCTGGGCTATGGGTCGCAAGGCCATGCCCATGCGCTGAACCTGCGCGATTCGGGCGCAAAGAACGTCGTTGTCGCCCTGCGCGAGGGCAGCCCCTCGGCCAAGAAGGCAGAAGGCGAGGGCCTGAAGGTGATGGGCATCGCCGAGGCCGCCGCCTGGGCCGACCTGATCATGTTCACCATGCCGGACGAGTTGCAGGCCGAAACCTACAAGAAATACGTTCACGACAACCTGCGCGAAGGCGCGGCGATCGCCTTTGCCCACGGCCTGAACGTGCATTTCGGCCTGATCGAGCCGAAGCCCGGCGTCGATGTCATCATGATGGCCCCCAAGGGTCCCGGCCACACCGTGCGCGGCGAATACACCAAGGGCGGCGGCGTGCCCTGCCTGGTGGCGGTCCACCAGGACGCGACCGGCAAGGCCATGGATCTGGGCCTGTCCTATTGCTCGGCCATCGGCGGCGGACGCTCGGGCATCATCGAGACGAACTTCCGCGAGGAATGCGAAACCGATCTGTTCGGCGAACAGGCGGTGCTGTGCGGCGGTCTGGTCGAACTGATCCGCCTGGGCTTCGAAACGCTGGTCGAGGCGGGCTACGAACCCGAGATGGCCTATTTCGAATGCCTGCACGAGGTGAAGCTGATCGTGGACCTGATCTATGAAGGCGGCATCGCCAACATGGACTACTCGATCTCGAACACGGCGGAATACGGCCAGTATGTCACCGGCCCGCGCATCCTGCCCTACGAGGAAACCAAGGCCCGCATGAAGGCGGTTCTGGCCGACATCCAGCAGGGCAAGTTCGTGCGCGACTTCATGATGGAGAACGCCGTAGGCCAGCCGACGCTGAAGGCATCGCGCCGCGCCAACGACGAACACCAGATCGAGAAGGTCGGCGCGAAGCTGCGCGAGATGATGCCCTGGATTTCCAAGGGCAAGATGGTCGATCGCGCGCGGAACTGATCCGTTCCGGGGGTTTCATACCCCCGGACCCCCGTGGGATATTTGACGTCCAAAGCAGGCCTGCGACGGACCGAAAATATCCTGGGGGGAGTCCGAAGGACGGGGGGCAACGCCCCCCTTCTTCTTCATTCCGTTCCGATCTTGTCCTGCGTCCGGGTCTGGAAATCGCCGGCGTCGTGGCGTTCCCACAACTGCCGCGACGGATCGCCCGAGGTGTTGTTGACCATGATCCCGCGCTGAACGGCGGGACGGGCGGCGATCTGGTCACGCCAGCGGCGCACGTTGTCGTAAATGCCCGCGTCCAGGAAGGTCGCCGCGTCGCCGTAAAGCTTGCCCGCCACGACCTGCCCGTACCAGGGCCAGATCGCCATGTCGGCGATCGAGTATTCCTCGCCCGCCATGAAGCGGTTGCGGGCCAGATGCCGGTTCAGCACGTCCAGCTGGCGCTTGACCTCCATGGTATAGCGGTCGATGGCGTATTCGATCTTGACCGGCGCATAGGCATAGAAATGGCCGAAGCCGCCGCCCAGAAAGGGCGCAGAGCCCATCTGCCAGAACAGCCAGTTCATCGCCTCGGTCCGGGCGGCGGGATCGGCGGGCAGAAAGGCGCCGAACTTCTCGGCCAGATAGAACAGGATGGATCCCGACTCGAAGACCCGGCGCGGCGGCGTCACCCCATGGTCCATCAGCGCGGGTATCTTGGAATTGGGGTTCACCGCCACGAAGCCGCTGCCGAACTGGTCGCCTTCGCCGATGCGGATCAGCCAGGCGTCGTATTCGGCGTCATGGCCCGCTTCCAGCAATTCCTCGAGCAGGATCGTGACCTTCTGCCCGTTGGGGGTGGCCAGCGAATACAGCTGCAAGGGGTGCTTGCCCACCGGCAGATCCTTGTCATGGGTCGGGCCTGCCACGGGCCGGTTGATGCTGGCGAACTGGCCGCCGTTTTCGCCCTTCTGGGTCCAGACCTTGGGCGGGGTGTAATCGTCGGTCATGACGCCTCCTGACGCTGGTTCGGGCGCAGGATGCGGGCAGGCCGTGCGAACATCAACCCATCAAAACGCTGGCGTATGTTCCTGATATGTTCTAGTCTGGCGCCATGTTGCCGCCCCGCGATCCCGACGAACGCCTGAAAGCCCGAGGCGCGGACACCCGCCCCGACGGACGGTTCGAGCCGCATCGGCGGACCCGCGAAGCCGATGGCTGGGACATGCCCGAGGACGAACACCTGCTGCGGACCCAGGTCGTGACGGAACGTCCGCGCAGCATCATCACGCGCAACACCTCGCCCGACGTTTCCTTTGACCGCTCGATCAATCCCTATCGCGGGTGCGAGCATGGCTGCATCTATTGCTATGCCCGCCCGACCCACGCCTATCTCGGGCTGTCGCCGGGCCTGGACTTCGAAACAAAGATCACCGCCAAGCCCGACGCGGCGCTGCTGCTGGCGCGCGAGCTGGCGCGGCCGTCCTATCGGCCCGCGCCGGTCGCGCTTGGCACCAACACCGATCCCTACCAGCCCGTCGAATCGAAACTGGCGATCATGCCGGGGATCCTGCGGGTCCTGTCGGACTGGAACCATCCGGCGACGCTGGTCACGCGCGGGCAGGCCGTTCTGCGCGACCTCCACCTGTGGGCGGAACTGGCCGCCAAGCGGATGGCGGCCGTGGGCGTCAGCATCACCACGCTGGACACGGGCCTTGCCCGCGCGATGGAGCCGCGCGCGCCCACGCCCGCCACGCGCCTGCGGATGATCCGCGAACTGTCCGCCGCCGGGGTGCCGGTGCGGGTGATGGTCGCCCCCGTCATCCCCGTGCTGACCGAACCCGAGATCGAGTCGATCCTGACCGCGGCGCGCGAGGCAGGCGCCACCACCGCCAGCATGATCCCCCTGCGCCTGCCGCTGGAGGTGGCGCCCCTGTTCCGCGACTGGCTGGACCGCCACCGGCCCGGCATGGCCGCGCATGTGATGAACCGCATCCGGGCCATGCGGGGCGGACGCGACAACGACCCGCGCTTCGGCCACCGCTTTCGCGGGCAGGGGGCCGAGGCGGACCTGGCGCTTCAACGCTTCCGTCTGGCGCGCAGGCGGCTGGGCTATCAAGGGAACGGCGCGCCGCTCGATTGCAGCCGCTTCGGCCCGCCGCCCAAGGCGGGCGAGCAGCTGGCGCTGTTCTAGGCGCCCCGATCCTGCTCGTTCTTGGCCCAGAGATAGCCGATAAAGGCGCCCTTGACGAAGCGCAGCAGGATCAGCGTCACAAGCGTGGTGATGGCCCCCGTGATCGCCAGCAGCATCACGGGCGACGGGCGGAACAGCACCCAGGTGAAGCCGATCAGCGGGATCAGCAAAAGCAGCATGATCGTCATGGTGAAGAAGGCAGGCCCGTCGGCGGCGGGATAGCGGCCCAAGGGGGCATGGCAGACCGCGCATTCCGAGGGAACGCCCAGGTATCCGTGCAGCAGTTTCCCCTTGCCGCAGTTCGGGCACTGGTTCAGCAAGCCCCGGGTGATGGCTGTCCTGCTGTCGCGTTCCTCGGTCATGGTCCTGTCCGCCTTTGCTGGTTTCCTTCGGCCCTAAACCGGGCGGAACCCCGTTGGGATGCGTCCAATCACCGCGCCAAAGGCGATTCCCGGGAACCGTTGCCGACCGAGCTGAACCCGCCAAGCCGCGCCGCGATTTCCTCCAGCGAGGGGCGTGGGCCGGCGGGGCGCGTTTCCAGCGCCTCGCGCATGGCGCGCAGATGGGCGGGCGTGGTTCCGCAGCAGCCGCCGATGATCCGCACCCCCAGGTCGCGGGCCAGGCAGGCGTAATCGGCCATGACGGCGGGCGTGCCGTCGTAATGCAGGTGCCCGTCCTCCAGATGTGGGATGCCCGCGTTGCCCTTGGCGATGATCGGCCGTTCGTTGCCCGAGGCCACGAAATCGCGCACCGTGCGCAGCAGATCCGCCGCGCCCACGCCGCAATTGGCGCCATAGGCCAAGGGCGGGTTCGGCAGCCGTTCCACCAGCGCCGACAACTGGGCCGAGGTCACGCCCATGATCGTGCGGCCCGCGGTGTCGAAGCTCATCATGCCGCACCAGGGCATGTCGGCCAGATGGGCGGCCTCGGCCGCGGCGCGGAATTCCTCGGCCGAGCTGATGGTTTCCACCCACAGCACGTCGGCGCCGCCTTCCTTCAGCGCCTCGGCCTGTTCGTGGAACATCTCGACCGCGCGGGCATGGGACAGGGTGCCGATGGGGGCCATGATCTCGCCCGTGGGGCCGATGTTGCCGGCCACAACGACCGTGCGCCCCGCGGCGTCGGCGATGTCGCGCGCCATGGCGGCGCCCGTCCGGTTCAGCTCGCGCACGCGATGGGCCGCGCCTTGCAGCCGCAGGCGGCTGGCATTGCCGCCAAAGGTGTTTGTCAGGAACAGGTCGGCCCCGGCTTCCACCGAATCGCGGTACAGGCGGCGCACCTTTTCGGGCTGGTCGATGTTCCACAGCTCGGGCGCGACGTTCGACGCCAGGCCCATGTTGAACAGGTTGGTTCCCGTCGCCCCGTCCGCCATGAGCCAGCCGCGGCTGGCAAGAAGCTGGCTGAGAGGGTCGGGCATCGGCTGTCCTTCAGCATAATGCGAAATGTCCGTCCAGGGACGGCTACCAATCATCAAGTCCATGATACGTCTGGTTCCGGCAGGAAACAATTTGGACCGGAACGAAAAAAGGCCGCACCGGTTTCCCGCCGCGGCCTTGAACTTTGCGTGTGCGAAGAGCCGCCTTAGCGGTCGTCGCCTTCGTCCCCGGACGCGCCGCCGATGTCGTCGAACAGCTCGGCGATCTCGAATTCGGCGGCGGCATCGGCCTCGGCGGCCAGATCCTGGATCGACTTGCCCTGCGCTTGCAGTTCGGCCTCTTCGACGGAACGGGCGACGTTCAGGACGATGGTCGCGTCCACCTCGGGGTGCAGCACGACGCTGACCTCGTGCAGGCCCAGTTCCTTGATCGGCTGGTTCAGCACGACCTGCTTGCGGTCAAGCGTGAAGCCGGCCTCGGTCGCGGCCTCGGCCGCGTCGCGGGTGGTCACGGAACCATACAGGGCGCCGGCATCCGATGCGGACCGGATGATCACAAAGGTCTGGCCGTTCAGCTTGTCGGCGATCTTCTGCGCTTCGGCCTTGGATTCGGCGTTCTGGGCCTCCAGTTGGACCTTGCGGTTCTCGAAGGACTTGATGTTGGCCTCGGATGCGCGCAGCGCCTTGCCCTGCGGCAGCAGGAAGTTGCGGGCATAGCCTTCTTTGACGCGGACGACTTCGCCCATCTGGCCAAGCTTGGCCACGCGTTCCAGCAGGATGACTTGCATGTCCCCGTCTCCTTACTTCACGACATAGGGCAGCAGGGCCAGGAAGCGGGCGCGCTTGATGGCGCGGGCCAGCTCGCGCTGCTTCTTGGCCGAAACGGCGGTGATGCGCGAGGGCACGATCTTGCCGCGTTCGGAAATGTACCGCTGGAGCAGGCGCGTGTCCTTGTAGTCGATGGCAGGCGCGTTTTCGCCCGAGAAGGGGCAAACCTTGCGGCGGCGGAAGAACGGTTTGTTGGCCATGGTCAGATCCTTTCAGTCCGCTCGCGGCGCTCGCCGCGGTCGCCGCCGCGGTCGGCGCGGTCGCCCCGGTCGCGGTCGCCGCGCGGGCGGTCGCCACGGTCGCCGCGGTCCCCACGCTCGCCCCGGTCGCGGTCGTCGCGCTTCTGCATCTGGACCGAGGGGCCTTCCTCGTGCTTGTCCACGCGCACGGTCATGACGCGCATCACGTCGTCGTGCAGCCGGGCCAGGCGTTCCATCTCCTGCACGGCGGCCGAGGGCGCGTCCGAACGCAGAAAGGCGTAATGGCCCTTGCGGTTCTTGTTGATCTTGTAGGCCAGGGTGCGAACGCCCCAGTATTCGTTTTCGACGACCCGGCCGCCGTTGTCGGCCAGCACGGTCCCGAAATGTTCGATCAGCCCTTCGGCCTGCGTGTTCGACAGGTCCTGGCGGGCGATCAGCACATGCTCGTACAGAGGCATGGCATCCCTTTCGATTGTCGGGCGCATTTCATCGACGGGCCAGCCCTTCCGCACCCGTCACGAGAGGCTGCGCCGGTGGCAAGATCTCGGCGGAAGGATGCGGCTTTATAGCGGCGAATGCCGGGGATGCAAGGTGATTCGGGGAAGGCCCGGCCCGGGCGCGCCGGACCGGGCCGGGCGTCACCGCGCCATCGGCTGGGGCTGCGGGGTCGCCGCGTCGCGCACCGGCAGGATCGGGTGGACGATCCGGGGCTGCCGGCCGGTCAGCGTGCCCAGAAAGGCCACGATCTCGTCGATCTGCGGTTCGGCCAGTTCCGTGCCCAGCTGGGACGAGGACATGATGCTGACCGCCTCGCGCAGATCCCAGACGGCGCCGGAATGGAAATAAGGCGCGGTCAGGGCCACGTTGCGCAGGGGCGCGGCGCGGAAGACATAGTCGTCGTCCGCCGTCTGCGTCACGGCGAAGCGGCCCCGGTCGCTTTCGGGCAGGACCGATCCGCCGGGCCGTTCGGCCACGCCGAAGGGATGGTAATCCTGCCCGCCGACGTTGCGGCCCGCGTGGCAGGCCGTGCAGCCGGTATCCATGAAGGCCGCCAGCCCGCGCTTTTGCTGATCGGACATGGCGGCATCGTCGCCCTTGAGGTACCGGTCGAAGGCGCTGTCGGGGGTGATCAGGGTCGCCTCGAAGGCTTCAATGGCGCGGGCGAAGTTGTCGAAGCTGACGGGGGCCGCCTCGTCGGGAAAGGCGGCCTCGAAGGCCTCGACATAGCCCGGCATCGACTTCAGCGTGCCCAGAAGGTTTTCGGGGGTGTTGTTCATCTCGACCCCGGCCTGGACCGGACCCTTGGCCTGGGCGGCCAAGTCGGGCGCGCGACCGTCCCAGAACTGCGCGACGTTGAAGATCGCGTTCAGCATGGTCGGCGCGTTGCGCGGCCCCTGCTGCCAGCCATGCCCGATCGAGGTGGTCAGCCCGTCCACCCCGCCAAGCCCCACGTTGTGGCAGGACTGGCACGAGAACACGCCCGAGCGCGACATGCGCGGATCGAAGAACAGCATCGCGCCAAGCGCGACCCGCTCGGGCGCCAGCACGTTGCCCGGAGGTGCCTGGGGGGCGTCGGGGATCGGCTCGAACCATTCCAGCGCGGCGGCGCGCAGTTCGGCATCCGGCGGAAGCCCGGTCTGGGCAAGGGCCGGCAGGGGCAGCGCGCCAAGCGCGGCGATGGCAAGAAGGAAGGTCTTCATGGATGTCTCTCGATTGCGGAACTCGCGCGCCCGGTTCCCGGCCTAGCGAATGGGCGCGGCTGCGCCATGATGCAGATCAAGACGCGGCGCTTGCGGCGCGGCGGCGGCTGCGTCACGATGCCTCGGGGCGGCGGCGAGCGAGGGGCGGAGATGGCGCTGGAGGATGCCAAGCATCAGGTGGATCAGGCCTTTACGCGGAAAGACCCGCGCGGGCCGTCCTTCGAGAACGCCTTTGGCGGCGCCACCAGCTTTCTGCGGCGGCGCTACAGCAAGGATCTGGCCGGGGTGGACGTGGCGGTGACGGGGATTCCCTTCGACCAGGCGGTGACGCATCGCCCCGGCGCCCGCTTCGGCCCCCGCGCCATCCGCGAGGCGTCCGCCTTGCAGCCCTACGATCCGCCCTATGGCTGGGGCTACGACCCGCTGTCGGCGCTGACGGTGATCGACTACGGCGACATGGCCTTCGATTATGCCAACGTGCGCGAGGTGCCCGCCCGGATCGAGGCGCATCTGGGCGCCATCCTGGACGCGGGCGCCGCACCCGTGACGCTGGGGGGCGATCATTCCATCACCCTGCCGATCCTGCGCGCGGTGGCCGCCCGTCGCGGGCCGGTGGCGCTGATCCAGTTCGACGCCCATTCCGACACCTGGGCGGACGACGATCCCGACCGGATCGACCACGGGACGTTTCTTTACAAGGCCATCCGCGAGGGGGCGGTGGATCCGGCGGCCAGCGTCAGCATCGGCATCCGCACCGAGAACCCCGACACCCTGGGCGTGACCATCCTGGACGCGGCGGGCGTGCATCGGGACGGCGTGGAGGCCACGCTGGCAAGGGTCCGCGCCGCGGTGGGCGACCGGCCTGTGTATGTCACCTTCGACATCGACGCCCTGGATCCGGCCTTTGCGCCCGGCACGGGCACGCCGGTCTGGGGCGGGCTGGCATCCTGGCAGGCGGCGGCGCTGCTGCGCGGGCTGGCGGGGGCGGATCTGATCGGCGGCGACGTGGTCGAGGTTTCGCCCCCTTACGACGCGACGGGGGCCACCGCCATCGCGGGGGCGCATGTGGCGGCGGAACTGATCGCGCTTTACGGCTGGAGGCGGCGCTGATCGCGTCCCGCGGCGGCCGGGGGCGCTTCGCCCCCCGGACCCCCCGAGGATATTTGTCGTCCAAAGCAGGCTTGCCGGTTTCGTGGCGCCCGGGTAATCCCCCGCCATGTTGCCCGAAGATCGCCTGTCCCAGATCGTCCAGCGGTTCGAATTTCTCGAAGCGCAGCTGAATGCCGGCGCGGCGCCCGACCAGATCGCCCGGGTCAGCCGGGAATATGCCGAACTGAAGCCCGTGGTCGAACAGATCGGCCGCTGGCGCGCGGCCCGGGACGGGCTGGCCGAGGCCGAGGCGATGCTGGCGGACCCCGAGATGCGCGAACTGGCCGAAGACGAGCTGGCCCGGCTGCGCAGCGAGATGCCCGCGCTGGAACAGGCGCTGCGCATTGCCCTGCTGCCCAAGGACGCGGCGGACGCCCGCCCCGCCATTATCGAGATCCGCCCCGGCACCGGGGGGGACGAGGCCGCGCTGTTCGCGGGCGATCTTTTGTCCATGTACCGCCGCCATGCCGAACAGCAGGGCTGGACCTTTCAGATGCTGGATCTGACGGAAACCGAACTGGGGGGCGTCAAGGAGGCCGTCGCGCGGGTCGAGGGCGAAGGGGTCTTTGCCCGGCTGAAGTACGAATCCGGCGTTCACCGCGTCCAGCGGGTGCCCGAAACCGAATCGGGCGGGCGCATCCACACCAGCGCCGCCACCGTGGCCGTTCTGCCCGAGGCCGCCGAGGTCGACATCGACATTCCTGCGGGCGACATCCGCATCGACACCATGCGGGCCAGCGGCGCGGGCGGGCAGCATGTGAACACCACCGATTCGGCGGTGCGCATCACCCATCTGCCGACCGGCATCGTGGTCACCAGCAGCGAGAAGTCGCAGCACCAGAACCGCGCCAACGCCATGGCCGTGCTGCGCGCGCGGCTTTACGACATGGAGCGCAGCCGCGCCGACGCCGAACGGGCCGCCGACCGCAAGTCGCAGGTCGGGTCGGGCGATCGCAGCGAGCGGATCCGCACCTACAACTTTCCGCAGGGGCGGATGACCGACCACCGCATCAACCTGACGCTTTACGCGCTGGACCGGATCATGGCGGGCGATCTGGGCGAGATCATCGACGCCCTGACCGCCCATGACCAGGCCGCCCGCCTGGCCGCAGAGGGATGAGGCTGTCCCAAGCCCGCCGGGACGCCGCCCGGCGGCTGGCCGCCGCCGGCATCGCGGGTGCGGCGCGCGACGCCGACCGGATCCTGGCGGCCGTTCTGGGGATCGAGCCGGGGCGGTTGCGGGTCATGGATGACCGCGGCCTGACGGGCGAGGAGCTGGCCCGGCTGGAGAGCGGCCTTGCCGCCCGCGCCGCCCGCCAGCCGGTCGCGCAGATCGTGGGCTTTCGCGACTTCTATGCCCACCGGTTCCGGGTCACGCGCGACACGCTGGACCCCCGCCCGGAAACCGAGGTGCTGGTCCGGGCGGCGCTGGATCTGCCTTGGGCCAGCGTGCTGGACTTGGGAACGGGAAGCGGGGCGATCCTTGTCTCGCTTCTGGCGGCGCGGCCGGGGGCGAGGGGGCTTGGCACCGACATCTCGGGCGCGGCCCTTGATGTGGCGCGGGGCAATGCCCAGATGATCGGCGTGACGGCGGATTTCGTTCCGGCCGACTGGTACCACGGGATCGCGGGCCGCTTTGACCTGATCGTCTCGAATCCGCCTTACATCGCGCTTTCGGAAATGGCGGGCCTTTCCCCCGACGTGCGGGACTGGGAACCGCGCGGCGCGCTGACCGACGGGGACGACGGGCTGACCGCCTATCGCGCCATCGCGGCGGGGGCGCGGGACCATCTGGCCCCGGGCGGGCATGTGCTGGTCGAGATCGGGCCGACCCAGGGCGAGGCGGTCTGCGCGATCCTGGCGGCTGCTGGGGCGGAGGCGCGCGTGATCGTCGACCTGGATGGCCGGGATCGTGTCGTCCTGGCACGCTTTTCCGCCTGAAAGCCGGGAATCGCGGGTTTTCGTCACGATTTCGCTTGTCAGGGGGGACGGGGCGTGTTTATTCGCCCTTGTGCAGGGGGCAGCGATGCCCAGGCACGGGTCAGCCTGGAAAAAGCCGATTCCGTGATGAACGCCGCTCTGCGTTCGTTCGGGTGCAAGGCGCGGGCTGAACGGCAGGGCGAGCCCCTTGAACCGCTGCCGCCGCCCGCGAAGCCGTCCAGATCCCTGGAAAGCCGGATCAACTGGAACACAAACAGACAAAACTGATGAGATCATCGAAATCCCGCTCGCGCAACAAGTCGAACCGCCAGCGCACGCTGGGCAACATCGTCAACCGCGTCTTCGACAGCTCGGGCCCCGAGGGCAAGGTGCGCGGGACGCCCCAGCAGATCATCGACAAATACCTGACGCTGGCGCGTGACGCGCAGCTGTCGGGCGACCGCGTGGCCGAACAGGCCTTTCTGCAACACGCCGAGCACTACACCCGCATGCTGGGCGAGGCGCAGCGCGAGATGGCCGAACGCCAGCAGTTCCACCAGAACCGCCAGGACGGCGACGAGGGCCGAGAAAGCCAGCCGAACGGCGGCAACGGCCAGCAGCAGCGCGACGGGGCGGCGCGCGAACCCCATGGGCGCGACGACAACCGCCGCGACAACGGTTCCCGCGAAAATGGGAACCGCGAGAATGGCGCCCGTGACCATGGTGCCCGTGACCATGGTCCGCGCGAGAACGGTTATCGCGACAACGGTCCGCGCGATCAGCATCGCGATCAGGCCACCCGCGAACAGGGCAGCCGCGAACAGCCGCGCCCGGAACCGGCGCCGGTCGAGCGCCGCGAGGACGAGCAGCCCTCGCCCCAGCCGGAACCAGGTGTCGAGGTTCAGCCCGAGGGTCTGCCGGACGCCGTGACCACCTCCGAGGACGAGGCGGCCGGTCCCGTCGAGACGCCCGAAGCCTCGGCCAAGCCTGCCCGCAGCCGCGCGCCGCGCGCGCCCCGGAGCGAGCGGAGCGAAAAGCCCAGTCCGCCGCGCGCGCCCCGGACCCGACGCAAGTCCCCCGAGGGGGGTGCGAAGGCGGAGGCCGAGGAAACGCCCGCTGCCAGCGAGGAATAAGGGAAAAGGGCCGCGGCGTTCAGCCGGCGGCCCTTTTCAGTGGCCGTGGCTTCACTTGTTCTGGCTTCAGTGTCCCCGGCGCGCGGCGTCCAGCGCGCGGGCCAGCGCGCAGAAGCGTTCAAGGCCGATCTCCTCGGCGCGGGCTGTGGGCGGAATCCCGGCCTGTTCCAGCAGGGTCTCGATTCGCGGATGCAGCCCCCGCAAGGACGCGCGCAGCATCTTGCGCCGCTGGTTGAAGGCCGCCGCCGTGACCTGCGACAGGACGGCAGGGTCGGCGGGAAAGCGGGGTGCGGGCAGGGCGGTCAGGTGGACCACCGCGGAATGGACCTTGGGCGCGGGCACGAAAGCCTCGGGCGGCAGGGTCATGACGATGCGCGCATCCGCCCGCCATTGGGCCAGCAGCGCCAGGCGCCCGTAGGCCTTGGAGCCGGGCGCGGCGACGATCCGCTCGGCGACCTCTTTCTGGAACATCAGGGTCAGCGACTGCCAGAAGGGCGGCCAGTCGGGCGGCGTCAGCCAGCGGATCAGCAATTCGGTGCCGACGTTGTAGGGCAGGTTGGCCGCCACGCGGATCGGCGGGGTCAGGTGCGCCAGGGGGTCGATCTCCAGCGCGTCGCCGTGGATCACCGTCAGGCGGTCCGGATAGCGGTCGGCGATCTCCTGCAAGGCGGGCAGGGCGCGGGCGTCCTTTTCGATGGCAAGGACATGGCGCGCCCCTTCGGCCAAAAGACCGCGCGTCAGGCCGCCGGGACCGGGGCCGATCTCCAGCACGTCGCATCGGCTCATGTCGCCCGCCTGGCGCGCGATCTTGGCGGTCAGGTTCAGGTCCAGCAGGAAGTTCTGGCCCAGCTGCTTCTTCGCCCGCAGCTCGTGGCGGGCGATCACCTCTCGCAGGGGGGGCAGGTCGTCGATGGTGCTCATCGTGGCGCGTTCGGATGGGTATTTGGACAAAGAAGAAGCATCAAGCGCCGCGCGCCGCCGCCATGTCGCGGGCCATGCGCAGGGCGGCGACGGTCGAGGCGGGGCTGGCAAGCCCCCTGCCCGCGATGTCGAAGGCCGTGCCGTGGTCGGGCGAGGTGCGGATAAAGGGCAGGCCAAGGGTGACGTTCACGCCGCCCTCGAAATCCAGCGTCTTGATCGGGATCAGCGCCTGGTCGTGATAAGCGCAGACCGCCGCGTCATACCGCGCGCGGGCGGGGGCGTGGAACATCGTGTCGGCGGGCAGGGGGCCGGTCAGGTCCAGGCCCTCGGCCCGCAGGCGGCCCAACAGGGGGGCCATCCAGCCGGTTTCCTGGCGGCCCATGGCGCCGCCCTCGCCCGCGTGGGGGTTGAGGCCCGCGACCGCGATGCGGGGCGCGGGAATGCCGAAGTCGCGGATCAGCGCGGCATGGGTGATGCGGATCGCCTGTTCCAGAACGGCATCGGTCAGGGCGGCGGGCACGTCCTGCAACGGGATGTGGATCGTCGCGGGCACCACGCGGCAGGGCGGCGTCACCGTGGTCGAGGCCAGCATCATCACGACCGGCACGTCCCCCGCCAGATGGGCGAGGTATTCGGTATGGCCCGGAAAGGCGAAGCCCGCGCCTTCCTTCAGCGCCTGCTTGCTGATCGGCAGGGTGCAGACGGCCGCCGCCTGTCGGCGCATGACCAGATCCACCGCGCGGGCGATCGCGCCGATCACGCCCGCCGCGTTCGCGGGGTCGGGGCGGCCCGGCACCGCGGGGGCGGCGAAGTCGTGGCGCAGGACGGGCAGACGGCCCGCAGGCACCGGGTCGCCGGGCGCGGCGATTTCGGTGAAGGCCGTGCCCGCGGGCAGGTGGCGCGGGTCGCCCATCCAGGCGAAATCGACGCCCGAGGCCAACGCCTGCGGAGCCAGTTCCGGGCCGACGCCCGCAGGCTCGCCACAGGTCAGGATGATGCGGCGAACGGTCACGGGCGGCGGATGACGGCGTCGGCGCGCAGTTCGGCCAGATAGGCTTCGGCCGCGGCATTGGCCTTGCGGTTGAAGATCTCGTCGCGGACGGCTTCGCGCGTGGGCAGGGCGTCGGTGTCGGGCACCGCGGCCTCGACCCCGTCGGGGGGCAGGGCGGTGGTGGCCACGTCATCCGCGATGCCGGCCACCAGGGCGGGCTGGCGCGAACAGAGCATCACCAGATCCGCGCCGTTGCCGTAATCGACCACGCCCGCCTCGTCCGCGTCCATCGTCGCCAGCCGCGTGGCGATCAGCGCCGGGATGGCGCCTTGGGGCACGGTCTGGCGCTGCACCTGCGGGGCCGCCTGTCCGGCCTGGACGTAAAGGTCGTCGCAGCCGCGCGTCCGCGCGGCCAGCGCCGCGGCCTCGGCCGCGGACGCAAGGCGCAGGGTCGCATAGTCGATCACCTGCTCGGTTGCGCCGGGGCGCAGGGTGCCCTGGCTGTCGCGGAGGTGGAACAGCACAACCGCGCCCTCGACGGTCAGGGGCTGCGTGGTCTGGCCGGGCTGCAACCCGCCGATGACCTGGCGCAAGGCCGGGGGCAGGTTGTCGATGTCCACCCAGGCCAGCCGCCCGCCGGAGCCGGCCGATTCGGCGGCGGAATACCGGCGGGCCGCGGCCTCGAATTCGTCGGACGACAGATCGGCCCCGGCGATCTGGCGGCCCAGGTCCAGCGCCTGCTGTTCCTGGCCCGGCGGGGCGGGAATGATCAGTTCGGAAATCAGCACCCGGGAAACGATCGGCGTTTCGACGGCGCGGCGCAGTTCCTGGTCCACCTCGGCGTCCGAAACCTCGATCCGGGGGACCACGCGTTCGCGGATGACGGACCGCCAGACAAGGCCCGCGCTGACGAAATCGCGATAGGCCTGGGGTTCCACGCCGGCGTTCTCAAGGGCGGCGGTGAATTCCGCCGCCGACAGGCCCGCGCGGCCCGCGAATTCCTCCAGCCCGTTCTGCAGGCCTTCCTCGGTCGGCGCGATGCCCAGCTGGCGGGCTGCGAAGCTGCGCAGGCGGTCGTCGATCAGGGCGTCCTGCGCTTCGGCTTCCGTGGTGCCGGGGGCGCCGAGAATCCGCATGAACGCCTGGCGCTGCTGGACCTCGTAGCGGGTGATGGCGGCATTGTTGATGTAGATCACCGGCTCGAACAGGTTCTGCGCCAGGATCGGCGCTGGCCCTGCCGCCAGGGTCGCCGCCAAGGCGAGGCCGGAAAGGAAATGCCGCATCTGCTGCCCCTTCGTATTGTTTCTTGGCGCAAGATTAGCGCATGCAGGACCGGCGCGCCACCGTGCCCGGCAGGTCGTCCTGGCTGGTGCCGAAGCCGCCCAGCCGGACCGACAGGCCGACGCTGGTTTCCGGGTTCACGCTGTCCGAACTGGTGAAGCGGCGCGACACGCCCATGTCCACCGTCAGGCATTCGTTGCGATAGGTCAGGTCCAGCGAGGCGCGCTGCGCCCGGTCGGCCGCGAAGTCGTAACGGGTTTCGGCGCGGCCCCACCAGCCGGCGCGGATCTGCCAGCCGACATTGGCGACCAGTTCGCTGATGTCGGGAAGCTCGACCTCGGCCCGGCTGTCGCCGTCCAGCCACAGATGGCCCGCCGACAGTTGCAGGTCGTCGCGCAGCCAGCCAAGGCGCAGTTCGTTGCGCGACATGTCCAGATTGTCGTCGAACAGCGCCCGGTTGGCGATGGCAAGGCCGATGCCGCTGTCGTATTGCGCCGAAACCAGCCAGTCGGAGCTGGTGCCGGACAGGGCCGAGTCATCGGGAAAGGCCTCGTCCGGGTCGGCGCGCAGCACGCGGCCCCCGGTCAGGGCCAGCGACCATCCGGTCGGATCGAACCGCGTCCAGGTCACGCCCAGATTGGCGCGCAGCCCGCTTTCGCGGGCGTCCCATCCGGGAAAGCGGTTGTCGGAAAACAGGTTGCCCTCGTCGAACTCGATCAGGCGGCTGTCCTCGTTGGGGATGTCGTCGTCGCGGCCCGGGGGCGAATAAAGGATCTGCGCCACGGGTTCGACCATGTGGGTCACGCCGTCGGCGCCGCCGATCAGGGGCCAGCGCAGTTCCGCCCCCACCATCGGATCGCCGCGGGCCACCAGGTCGTCATAGCGGCTGTCCTGCGCGATGCGGTAAATGTCGGCGTCGATCCCGGCCAGGGCCGCGCCGACCACGCCGCCCGGCAGGATCTCGCTGCGCCGCCAGTCGAGGCCCACCGAGGCGCGGGCGATGTCGCGGCCCGCTCCGTCCCGGTCCGAAGGGCGGCGATGCGCGTGAACCGACCATTCCAGCAGCCCTTCCCCGCCGATATAGTCGGGGGTGAAGCGGCGCTGCCAGATCACGTCGGCCACCTGGGCGGGCGAGGTTTCGTTGTTCTCGTCGTCGCGAAGCGAGTGATAGTTGCCGGTCCGTCCGAAGAACAGCTTGTCGCGGGTCACGCGCTCCAGGGTGAAGCCGCTCCACAGCCGGTCGGCCTCGGTGATGTCGTAGTCCAGCAGATAGCCCCGGTCCGACGCCGCCTGCACCTGCACGCCCAGGCGATAGCCGCGCGGCAGCTCGAACAGGGCGTTGCCGAACAGGTATCCGCGGGTCTCGCCCGGCTCGATGTCGTCGCGGCTGATCGCGCCGTTCCATTCGGTGACGCCGTTCGCCCAGGCCTGGCGATAGCGCAGCTCCAGCGTCCGGGTCCGGCTGGCCGAGACATAGGGTGTGACCGTCACGTCCGCGTGATCGCCCAGGGTGACGAAGTAAGGCAGCTTGAT
Source organism: Paracoccus angustae (assembly GCF_042648745.1). Taxonomy (NCBI): domain Bacteria; kingdom Pseudomonadati; phylum Pseudomonadota; class Alphaproteobacteria; order Rhodobacterales; family Paracoccaceae; genus Paracoccus; species Paracoccus angustae. Next base: position 280,938 of record NZ_JBHRXY010000002.1, on the reverse strand, counting down.
GCCGAAGCCCAGGTTGGAGGTGGTGCGGAATTCCGGCCGCAGAAAGCCCGTGCGGCGTTCCACCGTGGGATCGGGCGCGGTCAGCGCGAAGGGCGCGGCGGCCAGGGGCAGGCCGAAGGCGCGGAACTGCGGGCGGTCGAAGGTGATCAGCCGGGTTTCGGCGTCATGGGTGATGTTGCGCGCCCGGATTTCCCACAAGGGCGTCGGATCGCTGGCGCAAACCTGGCAGGACGACGCCACGACATGGCGCAGGTTGGTCATGCGCCCGTTGCCCGTGCGCGTCAGCTCGGTCGCGGCCAGCTGCAATTCGCGCGCCAGCACCAGCCGCGCGCCGCGGATGATGCCGTCCTGCAAGCGGCGGTCGATCTGGCCCGAATCGGCGATCAGCACGGCCTCGGCCTCGGGGTCGGCGGCGCCGGGGCGGGACAGGTGGATGGGGCCTTCGAGGGTCAGCTCGCCCGTCGCGCCGTTCACGACGATGCGGGACGCCACCAGCCGCGCCCCCTGGTACCAGGCCACCACGCCTCCCGCCGCGATCAGCGTCCGGTCGCCTTGTATGACAAAGGTGTCGGCCAGCACCGTGGCCGCGTCGTCGGGCGGCCCCCCGGCGTCGCGGCCGGGCAGGGTCACGTCGGCATCGGGGGCGACGGCCTGAAGAGGGGCGGCGCCGGGGGTGCGGTCGCCCAGGATGCTGTTGCCAAGCGGCGCGGCGGTCGGGGCAAGGGCGGCCTCGTCGCTCCACCCCAGGGTGCCCGATCCGCCGATGCTGCCCGCGCCCAGGCCCGGATCCCGCGTCAGCACCGTCTGGCCAAGCGCGAACCCCGGCAGCAGCGCCAGCCCCAGGGTCCAAGCCTTCAAGATGTGGCCCTTCATCCGTCCTCCCGCGCCAGGATCAGCGCCATGGCCAGCAGGCCGCCCACCAGGGGCGGCGTCCAGCCCGCAAGCCAGGGCGGCACCTGGCCGTTGTCGCCCAGAACCTGCGCCAGATTGCGCAGGAAGAACAGCCCGATCCCCGCCCCGAAGGCCAGCAGCACCGCCCCGCCGGTGTTCCTGCCCCGCACATGCTGCATGGTGAAGGCCGCGGCGATCAGCACCATTGCGGCCATCAGAAAGGGCCGGGCCAGTTCCATCTGCAACCAGACCTTGTGGCGCGCCGCCGAAAAGCCCGCCCGTTCCAGCCCCGCGATGAAGCCCGGCAGCTGCCAGACCGGCACGGCTTCGGGGCGGCCGAAGCCTTCGCGGATGCGCTGCGCGGTCAGGTCCGAGGCAAGCTCCATCCGCGCGGCCGTCGCGGCGGCGGCTTGGGGGTTCGCCTCGGTCAGGGGATAGTCGCGCACATCGGTCAGTTCCCACTTTCCGGGAACCAGCCGGGCTTCGCGCGCCTCGACCCGGCGCACGGGACCCAGGGTTTCGTCGAAAACCATGAAGGTCGCGTCGTAAAGCGTCGTCGCATCCGGGCTGGCGCGGCGGGCGCGGATAACGATCTGGCCCGCTTCCTGGGATCCCTCCACCACGGCCTGGCGCAGCCAGACCGCGCTGTCGCCCACGGACACGGTCTGGCGGCTGGCGCGCTCGATCTCGGCCACGGCCCGATCGAAGCGCGCGCCGGTCACGGCGACCAGGGGGTTCAGAAAGGCCACGGTCAGCGCCCCCACCAGCACCGCCGTGATCGCGGGCGCCGTCACCACCTTCAGCGCCGACCGCCCCGAGGCGCGGATCGCCACCATTTCCGACGTGCGCGCCAGGTTCAGGAACAGCGCGATCCCCGCCAGCACGGTCAGCAGCGGCAGGATCGAGTAAAAGCTTGCGGCCACGTTCAGCGCCGCCAGCCCGAAGGCGCCGCCCAAGCCGATGTCGCGGTCGGAAAAGCGGCGGATCATCTCGATCATGTCGATCAGCAGCAGGATCAGCAGGAACACCCCCGCGATGGTCAGAAAGGACCGCAGGAAGCGCCGCGCGACATAGCGGGCCAGGATCATGCGGCGGCCTCCCGGCGCTTCAGCCGCCGCGGCCCGGCCGCTAGCCGCAGCAGCCCGCAGCACAGCGCCGCGCCGATCAGGGCGGGCGCATACAGGACGGGCCACAGCCCAGGGTCGCGCCCCGCCTGATTGGCGGCGGCATTGGTCAGGAACTGCACCGCGATCAGCCCCAGAATGGCCCACAAGACCTGCCGCCAGACGCCGAAGCGCGAATAGCCGCCGATCAGCAGCGTGGCAAAGCCGATCATCGCGGCGACGGGCGACAAAAGGGGTTGGGCGATGCGCTCATGCGCCTCGCGGCGGGCATCGGCGGGGCTGGCCCCGGTCGCGGCCAGCAGGGCGGCATCGGGGTTCAGCAGCCGCAGCGTGCCATAATCGCGCAGGTCGCGGCCTTTCCGCCCGCCGCCGGCGAACAGCGCGCCGATGTCGTAGCTGAATTCGTCGAACCGGGTGACGGCCAGCGTCTGCCGGTCCCCCCGTTGCCGCAGGTTCTGCGACATGCCGCGCAGCAGGATCAGCACGGGGCCGGTTTCGGCCCGGACGACCAGGGCCTCCTCGGAGGTGTAGATGGTCTGGTTCGCGGGATCGCGCGCGTCCTCGATGAACAGATCCAGCAGGCGGCCGTCGGTGGCGGTGTCGCGGATGAACAGGGTGATGCCCTCGGCCGGATACTGGAAGGTGCCGGGGCGCAGAAACTGCTCGGTCACGTCCTGGGCCAGTTCCGCCTGCCGGTCGGCCAGCCGGGCGCGGGCCAGGGGCACCAGCCCGTGGACCAGCACCGCGACCATCAGCCCCACGAAGACCCCGAAGACCAGCACCGGCCGCGCCAGCCGCCAGGGCGACAATCCCGCCGCCTGCATCGCCACCAGCTCGGATTCGCCCGACAGCCGGTTCGTGCCATAAGCCGTGGCCGCGAAGGCCGCGACCGGCAGCACGACCGAGATCACCAGCGGCAGCGTCAGCGCCGTGAATTCCAGCACCACCAGCGCGGTCTGCCCGTCGCTCAGAAGATCGTCGAACAGGCTGACGGCGCGGTTGATCCAGTAGATCGACACCAGCACCAGCGCGAAGAACCCGAACAGCGTCAGCAACTGGCCGAGAATGTAGCGGTTGATCCGGGGCATGTCGCGGGGGTTGTCCTTGAAGCCATGTCGGGGGCGGCGGTCACGTCTTGCTTAGCGGCAAGGGCGGCTCTGGAAAAGGGTGCGCGGGGCGTCTAGGCTTTCTTCCGCAGAATGATGAGGACGCGATGACCCACCCTGTCGAAATCACCTTCACCGAAACCGCCGCCGACCGTCTGGCCGGGCACGAAGGACGGGTGGCGATGATCGTCCAGCCGGGGGGGGATCTGCCGCCGGGCCTGCCGGACGCGGCCCTCCAGGCGGCGCGGCGGGCGATGGCGTCGAAGGCGGGCAAGGGCCTGAAGCCCGGCGCGGCGCTGGAACTGGCCTTTCCGGCGGGCATGGCGGCGGACGCGCTGATGCTGGTGGCGCTGCCCCGTGACGCCGACGTGGCGCAGGCCCGCAAGGCGGGCGCGGCCATCGGCGCCAAGCTGGGAAAGGCGCACACCCTTGTTCTGGCGGGCGATCACCCGCTGGCGAACGAGATCGCGCTTGGCATCGCCCTGCGGGGCTACGACTTCTCGGTTTATCAGACCAAGCCTGCCGAGGGGGGCGAGGACGCGGGCGCCGACCCGATCCCGCAAAGCGTCACCCACGAGGCCGACAATGCGGTGATCGCCGACGCCCAGGCCGACAGCACGCCCGAGGCGCCGGACGAGCCGGTATCCGAAAAGGCCCGCGTGACCTTCATGGTCGGGGATCCCGAAGCCTTGGCAAGAAACGCCCGGGACGCCGCGGCGGTGGCCGAAGGCGTGTTCTTCACCCGCGATCTGGTCAACGAACCGGCCAATATCCTGACCACCACCGATTTCGCCGACCGCCTGAAGGCCATGGAGGAGATCGGCCTGACCGTCGAGGTGCTGGAGGAGGACCAGCTTGCCGACCTGGGCATGCGCGCGCTGCTGGGCGTGGGCCAGGGGTCTGAAAGCCCTTCCAAGGTGGTGGTGATGCGCTGGAACGGCGGCGGGGACCAGGCGCCCCTGGCCCTGGTCGGAAAGGGCGTCGTTTTCGACACCGGCGGCATTTCCATCAAGCCCGCGGCGGGCATGGAGGAGATGACCATGGACATGGGTGGCGCGGGCGTGGTCGCGGGGGTCATGCGGACGCTGGCGCTGCGCCGGGCGAAGGCCAATGTCGTGGGTCTGGTGGGCCTTGTGGAAAACATGCCCGACGGCAAGGCGCAGCGTCCGGGCGACATCGTGAAATCCATGAAGGGCGACACGATCGAGGTGATCAACACCGACGCCGAGGGGCGTCTGGTTCTGGCCGACGTGCTGTGGTACGCGCAGACCCGCTTCGACCCGTCCGCCGTGATCGACCTGGCGACGCTGACCGGGGCGGTGATCATCGCGCTTGGTCACGACAACGCGGGCGTTTTCGCCAATGACGACGCGCTGGCCGACAGCATCCTGGCCGCCGCCCGGGCCGAGGGCGAGGGCGCCTGGCGCCTGCCCCTGGGCCAGTCCTACGACAATCTGATCAAGTCGCGCCTGGCCGACATGAAGAACACCGGCGGCCGCGCGGCGGGATCCATCACGGCGGCGCAGTTCCTGCAACGCTTCATCCGCAAGGGCACGCCCTGGGCGCATATCGACATCGCGGGCGTGGCGCTGCCGCCGGGGGCCACCGATCTGGCCCCCAAGGGCGCGACCGGCTGGGGGGTGATGACGCTGGACCGCCTGATCCGCGACCGCTACGAGGCCCGGTAAGCCCCGATGGGCAACGCGCTGTTCTATCACCTCCTCCGCTCGCCCGCCGAAAGCCTTTTGCCGGTGCTGATCGGTAAGTCGCTGGCGGCGGGATGGCATGTGGAACTGCGCGGCACCGATCCGGCCCGGATGGAGCGGCTGGATCTGCATCTGTGGGGGGGCGACGGCTTTCTGCCGCACGGGCTGGCGGGCGGGCCGCACGACGCGCGCCAGCCCGTGCTGCTGACGCTGGCGGGCCAGGCGGCCGCGAACCGCCCCGCCTGCCTGATGGCGCTGGACGGGGCCGAGGTCGCGCCCGCCGAATGCGAGGCCCTGTCGCGCGCCTGCATCATCTTCGACGGCGGCGATGCCGGGGCCACGGCGCGGGCGCGCGACCAGTGGCGCGTGCTGACCGGCGCGGGTGTGGCGGCGGAATACTGGTCCGAGGAATCGGGGCGGTGGGAACGGAAAAGATAAGGCTGGCCCCTTGGGCCCGCGGGGTTTCATCGCCGGCGACGACGCGTGCGGCGGGACAGGCCGCTGCCGCGAGGATCCGGCCTGGCCTGCGGGCGCAGACGCATCCCGGCGGCTTTCCGGCATCAGGCGAAAGCGCGCCGGATTGTCCGGCCCGTCCGTCAGGGCATCGACACGCGCTTGCAGCCAATCAGCTTCGCGCCAGCCGCTGAACCGCCGGAAGGCCCCAACCGCCGGGCCGTCGGGCAGATCCCGCCACGGGCCGCCTGTCCGCATCCGGGGCGGCAAAGGACCGGCGGCCATTGCGTTTCGTTCGGCGGCATGCCTGCGTGAACAGCCGGCCGCGCCGGCCGCAAGGCCCGCCGGGCCTTTGGCAGAACGTCGCGATCCATCCGGAGCGCCGCTTGCGTCCACGGCGTCTGGCGAAGCCCTGCGGGCCTTCATGGCGAAAGCCGCTGCCTTTGCGTCGCGGCAAGGGTGCAGCGTGAATCGCCCACCCAAGGATGTGCCCGTCCGCCGCCGCCGAAAGGGATCCGCCGGACCCTTTTCCGGGCGCGCCCCTGCGGCAATTTCGATCTTGCCATGCCAGAGGCATATCGTGCATCGCTTGCGCCATGCGCCGCCTGGTCCGTCAGCCGTGGAATCTGGCCTTTATCGGCCTGCTCATCCTCGCCCTCGCGGCGGGCATGACCGCGCGTCCCGTCCCTTCCGAGATGGATCTGCGTCTGGAAGCCTGGACGATGGCGGGCGGGTCGCTGGACGATCTTTGCGGCGATCACGGCGCGGACCACCGGGCCAACCATTGTCCCCTGTGCAACCTGGCCGCGCCGATCGGCCTGCCGCCCGTCGCGGCGTCCCTGCTGGATGCTGAACGGCGCATCCTGGCCCGGGTCGTCCTGCCGCAGATCCGCCGCGCTGCGGGTCATGCGCGCGATCCCGCCGTCCCGAAGCGCGGCCCGCCGCACCTGATCTGAATCCAAAGCCGCGCCGCCCGCAGGGTGGCACATGCCCTTGTTCTTCAGGTCGAGCCAATGTCACAGATCACCCATTCCGCGCGGGCCGATGCCGCCCGCACCGCGCTGCGTCCGTTCCTGTTGCGGATGCATTTCCATGTCGGGCTTTTCGTTGGCCCCTTTATCTTCGTCGCCGCCCTGACCGGGCTGCTTTACGTCCTGACCCCGCAGGTCGAATCCTGGCTGTACCGGGACGCGCTTTACACCGGCAGCACCGGCCCGTCCCGCAGGCTGGCCGATCAGGCGCTGGCCGCGCGGAACGCCCTGGGCGCCAATCTTGCGGTGTCGGCCGTGCGTCCCGCCACCGCGCCGGGCACCACCACGCGGATCATGTTCTCGGATCCCTCGCTGGGCGAATCGGAGAACCGGACGCTGTTCGTCGATCCCGCCACGCTGGAAGTCCGGGGCGAGCTGACCACCTATGGCACCTCGGGCATCCTGCCCTTCCGCATCGCGCTGGATTACCTGCACCGCAACATGATGCTGGGCGGTTTCGGGCGCTATTACAGCGAACTGGCGGCAAGCTGGCTGTGGGTCGCGGTGTTGGGCGGCGTCGCGTTGTGGGCCACCGGGCCGCGCCGCCGCCGGGCCGTGGCCGCCATGCCCGCCCCGCAGCGCCGCCGCTGGCTGCATTCCGCCATCGGCGTGGTTCTGTCGCTGGCGTTGCTGTTCGTGTCGCTGACGGGGCTGACCTGGTCGCAGGCGGGCGGCGCGCGCATCGACGCCCTGCGGACGCAGCTTGGCTGGGTCACGCCATCCGCCAGCACGGCACTGGCGGGTCCTGCGCTGCCCGCCTCGGACCATGGCGATCACGGTGCCCATGGGGGTCACGGCCTTGCGGCGCGCGAGGACCGGCTGGACCGGCTGGACGCCGTGGCCGCCGCCGCCCGCGCGGGCGGCATCGATTCCCCGCTGATGGAGATCCGCCTGCCCAAGCCCGGCCAGGCCTGGGTGGTGCGCGAATACGACCGCAGCTGGCCCACCCAGGTCGACACCGTGGCGATCCACCCCGACACGTTGCAGATCACCAGCCGCGCCGATTTCGCGACCTTTCCCTTGATCCCCAAGCTGATCCGCTGGGGCATCGACGCCCATATGGGGGTGCTGTTCGGGGTGGCGAACCAGATGCTGATGGCGGGTCTGGCGATGGGGCTGATGGTGATGATCGTTTACGGATACCGCATGTGGTGGTCGCGCCGTCCCGCCGGGGGCGAGCCGCTGTGGGCCACCTGGCGGCGCCTGACACCGGGGCAGCGCCTGTTCTGGGCGGCCCTGGCGGCGGGGTTTGGCTGGGGGCTGCCGGTGCTGGGGATCAGCCTGGCCTTCTTCCTGGCGGTCGATCTGCTGCGGATGCGGGCCGCGGCCTGATCACGCCGCCGCGTGTCCGGCCAGCCGGGCGTGCAGATCCGCGCGCCGCAGGCTGGCCTTGGGCCCCTGCATCACCGCGCGGCCCCGTTCCAGCACCAGGAAGTCGTCCCCCAGATCCCAGGCGAAATCGAAGAACTGTTCCACCAGGACGATGGCCATGTCGCCCCGGTCGCGCAGACCGGCGATGACGCGGCCGATCTGCGCGATGATGTTAGGCTGGATGCCTTCGGTCGGCTCGTCCAGCAGCAGGACGCGGGGCTTGGTGATCAGCGCGCGGGCGATGGCCAACTGCTGCTGCTGGCCGCCCGACAGGTCGCCGCCGCGCCGGTGCGCCATCTCGGCCAGGACGGGGAAGCTGTCGAAGATCGCGTCGGGGATGCGGCGCTCGGCGCGGGGCAGGCAGGCGAAGCCCGTTTCCAGGTTCTCGCGCACGGTCAGCATGGGAAAGATCGCCCGGCCCTGCGGGACATAGCCCACGCCCATCCGCGCCATCTGCTGCGCGGTGATCCGGCCCAGGTCCTTGCCGTCGAAGCGGACGGTCCCGCCCGACCGTGGATGCCGTCCGGCCAGCAGGTTCATCAGCGAGGTCTTGCCCACGCCGTTGTTGCCCATCACGCAGGTGACGGAACCGGGCCGGGCGGCAATGTCGATCCCGTGCAGGATCTGGCTGCCGCCGTACTGCAGGGTCAGGTTCGCGGCTTCCAGCATCTCAGCGCCCCAGATAGACTTCGATCACGTCGGGATTGCGGGTCACGTGGTCCAGCGACCCTTCGGCCAGGACCGATCCCTGGTGCAGCACCGTGACCTTGCAGTTCAGGCGGCGCACGAAGTCCATGTCGTGTTCCACCACCACCACGGCCCGCGTCCGCGCCAGCCGCACCAGCAGCGCGGTGGTCTGTTCCCGTTCCGCCAGCGTCATTCCGGCGGCGGGTTCATCGACCAGCAGCAGGCGCGGCTCCTGCGCCAGCAGCATCCCGATCTCCAGCCATTGCTTCTGGCCGTGCGACAGCTCGCCCGCCTTGCGCGCGACCTGGGCGGCAAGCCCGACCTCGGAGGCGAGGTCCGCCACGCGTTCCGCCGAGGCGCGCGACGGACGCCAGCCCAGCACCGCGAAGGGGTTGCGGCTCGCTTTCAGCGCCATGGTCAGGTTTTCGGCCACGGTCTGGTCCTCGAACACGGTGGGACGCTGGAACTTGCGGCCGACGCCCTCGCGCGCGATCTGCGCCTCGTTCATGCGCAAAAGCGATTTCGGCGGCGTGCCCCATTTCACGTCGCCGCTGTCCGGGCGGGTCTTGCCGGTCACGATGTCCATGAAGGTGGTCTTGCCCGCGCCGTTGGGGCCGATCACGGCGCGCAGTTCCGCCTCGCCGATGTTGAAGGACAGGTTGTTGATCGCCCGAAACCCGTCGAAGCTGACCGAGATGCTGTCCACCTCCAGAAGCGCGCTCATGCCTTGGCCTCCTGTTCCTGCAACGCGCCCCGGTCGGGACCAAGGCCGCGGCCATGCCGCTGCGGCGGGCGCAATCCGCCCAGCCGATCGACGATGCCGGCGATGCCCTTGGGCGCGAACAGCGTGACCAGCACGAAGCACAGGCCAAGCGCCACCTGCCACCAGTCCACCCATTCGACGGTATAGTTCGGCAGGCGGATCCCGGGCGCGCGTCCCCCGGTGAACCAGCTTGACAGCAGCGACACGACCACCGCGCCGACGATCGCGCCATACAAGCGCCCGCGTCCGCCGATGGCGACCCAGACGGCGAGGTAGATCGAGGCGATGGGCATCAGTTCCGCCGGGTTGATGATGCCGGCCTGCGGGTAATACAGCGCCCCGGCGACGGCGGTGATCATCGCGGCCAGGGTGAAGACCACCAGCTTGAACCCTTCGACCGGATAGCCGAGGAAGCGCACGCGTGTTTCGTCATCGCGGATCGCGCGGACCACGCTGCCGAACTTGCCGCTGACGGTCCAGGCCGCCAGCACATAGGCCAGCGCCAGGGCGGCGGCGGATGCCCACAGGAACCAGACCGACAGCGTGGCCTGATCCACCGCGTCCAGGCCGGGGATGTTCTGCAACCCCGACAGCCCGTTGTTGCCGCGAAAGCCGCTGTCGTTCTGGAACAGCCACAAGGCCAGCGCCAGCGTCATCGCCTGGGTCAGGATCGACAGGTAGACCCCGTTCACGCGGGACCGGAACGCGAGCCAGCCGAACACCAGCGCCAGCAGGCCGGGCACCGCCAGCACCAGCACCAGTTGCAGCGGCAGGGAATGGGCGAAGGACCAGGCCAGCGGCAGGTCGGACGACCCCACCACGCCGAAGATCTGGTTCGCCACGCCTTCCTGCAACTCGGCGGGGGTGGGCGGGATCGGGTTCGTTGCCAAGGATGCGGCGACGATGCCTTCGGTCCGCGCATACATCAGCCATTGGCCGATCAGATAGCCGCCAAGGGCGAAGAACGCCATCTGCCCCAACGACAGGATGCCCAGATAGCCCCAGACCAGATCCATGGCGACCGCCGCCAGCGCCAGGCACAGGGTCTTGCCCAGCACCTTGACGGTCGATGTCGGGATCGCGCCGGTGCCGTAGGCCTGGCTCAGCAGCGTGACGGCGGCTGTAAAGGCCGCAAGGACCGCCAGCACCACCAGGATGGACGGGTTTCGCAGGATGAAGGGCCGGGGGGTCATGCTTGCGCCTCTGCCGCGCGGCCGCGCTGCGGGATGATGCCGCGCGGACGGAACTGGATGAAGATGATGATGAACAGGATCATAAAGGTCTGCGCGGCCAGCGTGTTGGCGGGGTTCATGAACTCGATCACCTTGGACAGCCCGCCGATCAGGCCCGCGCCCGCCAGCGTGCCCCAGATGGTGCCGACGCCGCCCACCACCACGGTCATGAAGCTTTGCACGATGTATTGCTGGCCCAGTTCCGACGTGACCTGCGCGAACAGCCCGATGGCCACGCCCGCGATCCCCGCGATGCCGGACCCCAGGCCGAAGGTCATCATGGCGATGCGGTCGGGGTTGATGCCCATGCTTGCCGCCATGCCGGGGTTCTGGGTGACGGCGCGGACCTCCAGCCCCAGGCGAGTGCGCTTCATGATGAACAGGAACAATCCCAGGAACAGCAGGGCCAGCACGAAGATCGCCACCCGGATCGAACTGATCGAGATCACGTCGTTGACCGTGATCGCCCCTTCCAGCCAGGCGGGCGCGGTGAGCGGGCGGGCCTGGGTGCCGAAGATGTTCTTGGCAAGCTGTTGCAGCGCGATGGAGACGCCGAAGGTCGCCAGCAGCGTTTCCAGCGGACGCCGCGCCAGATGCCGGATCACCAGCCGGTACAGCAGGACGCCAGCGCCAAACGTCACGGCGAAGGCCAGCGGCAGCGCCACCACCAGCGACAGGGTGCGGTCGGCCACCAGGGTCTGGACGACATAGCCGGTATAGGCGCCCATCATGATGAATTCGCCATGGGCCATGTTGATGACGCGCATCACCCCGAAGGTGACGGCAAGCCCGATCGCCGCCAGGAAATAGATCGAGGCCAAGGACAGCGCGTCCAGCCCCAGGTCGAGGCCGGTCATCGCCGCCAGCCGCACCTGCGCGCGGGTCTGGGCCGCGCGGGCGGCCTCGGTCACGTCGCGGTCCGGTTCGGCATAGGTTTCGAAGAAGCGGTTGGCGGCGATGGCGGCATCGGCCTCGGCCTCGGTCGCGGCGGGGGGCACGAGGCCCGCGGCCTCCAGCGCCTCGTAGGCGCGGTCGCGGGCGGCCGGGTCCGAGAGATCCGCGACCGGAATGCCGCCCACGGCGCCGTTCGTGATGTTCGCGGCAAGGGCGTTGCGCTGATCGGCCGGGGTCAGGCGAGGTTGCAGGACAGCCTGACTGGTCAGCAGGGCGATAGCGGCCTCGCGCGGGAAATCGCCGTCGCCCACGGCCAGTTCGCGGGCGATGTTGGCCTGGGGTTCGGCGGGCGCGGCGATGCGGGTCGTCGCCAGCAGCGGGTTCAGCGCGGCGCGGAAATCGAGGCCCACGTCCCCCGCCATGCTCTCGATGGCGGCGACCCGGGCGGCGGGGTCGGGGTCGAAACGGATCGCCAGCAGGTTGGTGACACGCTCGCGCTGCGCTGCCAGGGCCGGATCGTCCTCGGGCGCGGCGGTCCGCAGGGCTTCCAGATGCCCGGGGGTGCCGTCGCGGGCGATGGATGCCAGGGCGCTCGCGCGGCGGGCGGGGTCGGGGCTGGCGATCTCGCCCGCGACAAGGGCGGACGCGATGACGCCGCGCACGCCCGAATTGGGACGCAGCATCTTCGGATCGGCATTGGGGACAGGCTGGCCCGTGACGGCATCTGTCGCCGTGTCGCCGTCCACGATCAGCAGCCGTCCGTTGTCGGCAAGGCCCAGCGACCGGTTGGCCCAGGCCGACAACAGTGCCAGCCCCTCGGGGCCCGTGGCGGCGATCTGGGCCACCAGCGGCTCGACCGTGCGCCGGGACGGGCGTTCGATGCCGTCCAGATTCCCGGCGATCACCGCCTCCAGCGCGGGGTTGGCCGCGGCGGGCGCCGCGGCAAGCAGCGTCAGGACAAGAACGATCAGCGGGCGGATCATGGGCGCGTTCCCGATGGTTGGGGGGCGGACAAGGCCGCCCCCGGCAGGGATCAATAGTTCGACTGGACCTGCACGCAGGTGTCCGTTTCCGTGTTGAACATGCCGCAGTCCTGGCCCGGCCAGTCGGCCTCGAGCTTGGCCGATTCTGGCAGGAAGTCGGTCCAGGCGTCGCCCGGCACGGGCTCGGTCTGGCTGACGATGTCGAACTGGCCGTCCTCGCGGATCTCTCCGATCAGGACGGGCTTGGTCAGGTGGTGGTTCGGCAGGACCGTGGCGGTGCCGCCGGTCAGGTTCGGAACCTCGACGCCCACGATGGCGTCCAGGACCGGATCGACATCGGTGGTGCCGGCCTTTTCCACCGCCGCGACCCAGGCGTTGAAGCCGATCACGGTGGCCTCCATCGGGTCGTTGGTCACGCGGTCCTCGTCGCCGATGAACTTTTTCCATTCGTCGATAAAGGCGGCGTTGGCATCGGATTCGGCGGTCTGGAAATAGTTCCAGGCGGCCAGGTGGCCGACCAGGTTCGCGGTGTCCAGACCCGCCAATTCTTCTTCCCCGACCGAAAAGGCCATGACCGGGATGTCGTCGGCCGACACGCCCGCCGCCGCCAGTTCCTTGTAGAAGCCCACGTTGGCATCGCCGTTGATGGTGGACACGACGCCCACCTTCTTGCCGTCCGCGCCAAGCGCCACCACGTCGGCCACGATCTTGGACCAGTCGGAATGGCCGAAGGGGGTGTAGTTGACGAAGATGTCGGCTTCCGCCACGCCCTTGCCCTTGAGATAGGCGTCCAGGATGTTGTTCGTGGTGCGCGGATAAACGTAATCCGTGCCCAGCAGCGCCCATTTCTCGACGCCCAGTTCCTCGGCCATGTAGTCCACCGCCGGGATCGCCTGCTGGTTCGGGGCGGCGCCGGTGTAGATCACGTTCTTGGACGATTCCTCGCCCTCGTACTGGACGGGATAGAACAGCAGCCCGTTCAGCTCCTCGATCACCGGCAGCACGGACTTGCGCGACACCGAGGTCCAGCAGCCGAAGATCGCGTCCACGTCGCTGACGGTCAGCAGCTCGCGCGCCTTTTCCGCAAACAGCGGCCAGTCGGACGCTGGGTCAACGACCACCGCTTCCAGCGGGCGGCCCAGAAGGCCGCCCTTGGCGTTCTGCCGTTCGACCATCATCAGAACCGTGTCCTTCAGCGTGGTCTCGGAAATCGCCATTGTGCCCGACAGCGAATGCAGCACGCCGATCCTGATCGGCTCGCCGTTCTGCGCCATCGCGCCCGTGGCCAAGGCCATGGCGGTGGTCAGCGCCAGCATCGCGGACAGTCTTGTCATCATCACCTTTCCCGGCCGTTCGGCCCTGTGCCCCTGTTGTTTTCCTGAAGGCGCAAGGCCTTCGCATGTGCAGCAAGACGGGTTTTCGGGGGGCTGAACAGGCTTCTGGCGGATTTGACCGGGGGGATGCGGAAAGTGGTTCGCGCGCGGGCAGGATGGCGGGCAACTGCCCGCGCGGCAGGCAGGTTCAGGCGGCGCGGGGCTGCAAGCCGCCCTGGTCGATCAGGAAATCGACGATCTCTTTCACGCCCTTGCCGTGGCGCAGCTGCGCCATGACCACCGGACGGGCACCGCGCGCGTTCCGCGCGTCGGATTCCAGCAGGCCCGCGTCCACGCCGACATGGGGGGCGAGATCCGTCTTGTTCACCACCAGCAGGTCCGACCGCGCCAGGCCCGGCCCGCGCTTGCGGGGGATGTCCTGGCCCGCGGCGGTGTCGATGACATAGATGGTCAGGTCCGCCAGTTCCGGGGAAAAGGTCGCGGCCAGATTGTCGCCGCCCGATTCGATCAGGATCAGATCCAGGTCCGGGAAGGCCCCATTCAGGTCGGCGATGGCGGCCAGGTTGATGCTGGCGTCTTCGCGGATCGCGGTGTGGGGACAGCCGCCGGTTTCCACGCCCCGGATGCGGTCCTGCGGCAGAACCTGGGCGCGCATCAGCGCCTCGGCGTCCTCGCGCGTGTAGATGTCGTTGGTGATGACGGCCATGGACAGGCGGGGGGCCAGGGCGCGGGCCAGCTGTTCGGTCAGCGTGGTCTTGCCCGCGCCGACGGGGCCGCCGATGCCGACGCGCAAGGGTCCATGGCGGGGTCGGTTGTCGCTCATGATCGGAATATCCTGACGGGCATGGTTTCGTGGCGCATGGCGGCGATGTCCGCGCCCCAGGCCGCGCCGGCAAGGTCGGCCTCGGTCGCGGCGGCCGCGCGGGCGGCGGCGGAAAGGATCGCCGGTTGCAGGGCGGCCAGCATCCGCTGGCCTTCGACCGGGCCAAGGGGCATGAAGCGCACGGCGGCGGAAACCAGCGAGGCGGCCTGGGCTTGCAGAAAGGCCGCGATGATCTCGGGGTGTGGCAGGGGCAGCGCGGCGCAGGCGCGGCCGAAGGCCACGGGCAGGCATGCCGCGGGCTGCGGCTGGCCGGTCAGCGCGGCCATGTTGGCGGCGAAGGCGGCGCCCTGTTCCGCCGTTTCGGCCAGGCGCTGCGAGGTCAGGCAGGCCGCGCGGGCCAGATCGTCCAGGGCCGCGTGATCCGTGGCCCGCAGGGACAGCGCGGCCAAGACGGCATCGGTCCAGCCCGCGCCGTGGTCCAGCCAGTCGGCCAGCCACTGCGGCAGGGTCGCGCGGGTGACGGTTCCCCCGTCCATCGCCCATTCCAGGCCTTGCGACCAGGCGAAGCCGCCCACCGGAAAGGCGGGCGACAGCACTTGCGCCAGATGCAGGCGCGCGGCCTCAGGCGAGGTGGTGATGGGAATGGCTGTGGCCTTCGGCGGGGGGTTGGTCATGCGCGTGTTCGTCCAGGGGGCCATGCGAATGGCCGAAGGTGCGGCCGTGGCCGTAGGCGCCGCCTTCGGGACGGAAGGGCAGGTCCTTGTGGCAGATCTCGGCCCCCAGCTTGCGCAGCATCGCCTCCAGCACGTGATCCTGGCGGATGATCAGGCGGTCGGCCTCGATCCGGCAGGGGGTGTGGCGGTTGCCGATGTGCCAGGCCAGGCGCGCCAGATGGCCCCGGATCACCATCACGGGTTCGGGCCGGGCGCGCACCACGACCTGACGGCCGTCGGACAACTCAAAGGCGTCGCCGTCCTCGAGGCTGGTCGTTTCGGGCAGATCGACCAGAAAGTCGGCGCAGCCGAAATCCGTCGTGCAGGACAGCTTCTTGCGCCGCAAAAGGCGGCCTTCGTAATCCAGCGAAACCTCGCCCTGGAAGGGTCCGGGGGCGTTTCGGACGATGCTGGTGGCGGTGATCATGGCGGTTCTCCCTCAGAAGAGGAAATAGCGTTGGGCCATCGGCAGTTCCGTGACCGGTTCGCAGGTCAGCAACTGTCCGTCGGCGCGGACCTCGTAGGTTTCGGGATCGACCTCGATCCGGGGCATGGCGTCGTTCAGCACCATGTCGGCCTTGCCGATGTTGCGGGTGTTTTCCACCGCGATCAGGGTCTTCGACAGCCCCTCGCCCGCGCCGTCTTCCAGTCCCGCCCTGCTGACGAACAGGGCCGAGGCGCGGCCCGCATGTCCCCACATCGGGCGGGAAAAGATCGGCTGCACGGGGATGGATCCGTTGGGATCGCCCATCTGGGCCACGCTGATCTGGCCGCCGACCAGAACCATCTCGGGCTTGACGCCGAAGAAGGCCGGGGACCACAGCACCAGGTCGGCGCGCTTGCCGGGGGAGATGCTTCCGATATGGGCGCCGACGCCGTGCGCGATGGCCGGGTTGATCGTGTATTTGGCGATGTATCGCCGGGCGCGCTTGTTGTCGTTCCGGCCCTGTTCATCGGGCAGCCGGCCGCGCTGGCGGCGCATCTTCGAGGCCGTCTGCCAGGTGCGGATGATGACCTCGCCGATCCGGCCCATGGCCTGGCTGTCCGAGGAGATCACGGAAAACGCGCCGAGGTCGTGCAGGATGTCCTCGGCCGCGATGGTTTCGCGGCGGATGCGCGATTCGGCGAAGGCCACGTCCTCGGGGACGCGGCGGTCGAGGTGGTGGCAGACCATCAGCATGTCGAGATGTTCCTCGACCGTGTTGGCCGTATAGGGCCGCGTCGGGTTGGTCGATGACGGCAGGACATTGCCCATGCCGACCATGCGGATGATGTCGGGGGCATGGCCGCCGCCCGCGCCCTCGGTGTGATAGGCGTGGATGGTGCGGCCCGCGATGGCGGCCATCGTGTCCTCGACGAAACCGGATTCGTTCAGCGTGTCGGTGTGGATCATCACCTGCACGTCCATGCGGTCCGCGACGGACAGGCAGTTGTCGATGGCGGCGGGGGTGGTGCCCCAGTCCTCGTGCAGCTTCAGCGCGCAGGCTCCGGCGCGGATCTGTTCCTCCAGCGGCGCGGGGACCGAGGCGTTGCCCTTGCCCGCGATGCCGATGTTGACGGGCAGGTCCGCGCAGGCCTCCATCATCCGGGCGATGTGCCAGGGGCCGGGGGTGCAGGTGGTGGCCAGCGTGCCGTGCGCGGGTCCGGTGCCGCCGCCCAGCAGGGTCGTGACGCCGGAATGCAAGGCGTGGTCCACCTGCTGCGGACAGATGTAGTGGATGTGGCAGTCAAAGCCGCCGGGCGTCAGGATACGCCCCTCGCCCGCGATGATTTCCGTGCCCGGCCCGATGATCAGCGTGACGCCCGGCTGCGTGTCGGGGTTGCCCGCCTTGCCGATGCCGGCAATGCGGCCATCGCGCAGACCCACGTCGGCCTTGGTGATGCCTTGGTGGTCGAAAACCACGACGCCGGTGATCACGGTGTCCATCGCGCCGTTCGCGCGCGTGACCTGGGACTGGCCCATGCCGTCGCGGACGACCTTGCCGCCGCCGAACTTGACCTCCTCGCCGGGGACGGTCAGGTCGCGCTCGACCTCGATCAGCAGTTCGGTATCGGCCAGGCGGATGCGGTCGCCGGTGGTGGGACCGTAAAGCGCGGCGTAATCGGCGCGGGACAGGCGGGTCATAGCGCCCCCATCACGTCTTTGCGGAAGCCCTGCACGACCCGGCCGCCCGCAAAGGCGATCAGGCGGACTTCGCGGGACTGGCCCGGCTCGAAGCGGACGGCGGTGCCTGCGGGAATGGACAGGCGCATGCCGCGCGCAGCCGCGCGGTCGAACTCCAGCGCCGGATTGGTTTCGGCAAAGTGGTAATGGCTGCCGACCTGGATCGGGCGGTCGCCGGTGTTCGCCACCATCACGGCGACGGGATCGCGGCCTTGGTTCAGGACGATCTCGCCGGGAGCGGTCAGAATCTCGCCGGGGATCATTCAGGCCCCCATGGCCAGGGCAAGGCCCGCCACGGCGGTGCCGCCGCCCAGGCCGCGCAGCAGGGCGCCATGGTTCAAGGCCTTGCCCGCGGCCATGCCCGCAAGATGCAGCGCCAGGGTGGCAAGCGCGAAGCCCGCCGCATAGGCAGCCAGCCCCTGGGACGGGCCTTCGGCGCCATGCGCCCAGCCATGGGCAAAGCCGAAAACCGCCGCCCCCGGCGCCAGCAGCGCCAGCGGTGGACGCGCGGCCGTGGCCACAAGCGCGCCCAGAACGATGACGGAGGCAAGGATCATCGGCTCGACCCCCGGAAAGGGCAGCCCGCCGACGCCCGCAAGCCCGCCCGCGACCATGCTGCCCACAAAGGCCAGGGGCAGCGCCCACATCGCCCGCCCGCCGATCTGGGCCGCCAGAAGCCCAAGCGCAACCATCGCCAGCAGGTGGTCGGCCCCGCCGGCGGGATGGGCCAGGCCGTCGGCGAACTGGCCCCGGCCGGGATGGCCGACATGGGCCAAGGCGGCCTGCGGCAACAGAACGGCGGCGGCAAGGATGGAAAATCTTTTCATTCAGGCCTCGTGGCGGATGGGGTGGTGAACGGTGACGAGCTTGGTTCCGTCGGGAAAGGTGGCCTCGACCTGGACCGATTCGATCATGTCGGGCACGCCGGGCATGCATTGGTCGGCGGTGATCACATGCGCGCCCGCCCCCATCAGGTCGGCGACGCTGCGGCCGTCGCGCGCGCCTTCGACCACGAAATCGGTGATCAGCGCGATGGCCTCGGGGTGGTTCAGCTTGACGCCGCGGGCCAGGCGGCCGCGGGCCACCATCGCGGCGACGGACACCAGCAGCTTCTCGCGTTCGCGGGGGGAAAGGTTCATCGTCAGACCTGCCAGATGCGGGGAAGGGGATCGGGACGCAGCATGGTCAGCAGCCGGTTGACCTGCCGCCGCAGGGGCCAGTCGTCCCGGGCGAGGCACCGGATCACCAGCCGGCCCGGAGGCGCGCTGGCGGCCGATGTGACGCCCGGCTGGTCCAGCGCGGCGCGGGCGGGGCCCAGAAGGTCGGGCGCGTGAGGCGCGATCACCGCCAGCGTCGCCAGGCAGCGCGCGCCGTTCAGCAGGGCGGGGCCGTCCAGCCGGGGCAGGGCGGCATCGTCCAGGGCCATGGCGTCGTGATGAACGGTCCGGCCCCCCTGGCGCACCACGCGGCGGTCGCGCAGGTGCAGGCGGCGGGGCTGTTCGCCCCTGGCCAGGCGGCCCAGCACGATCATCTCCACCAGCAGGCAGCCCGCGCCGGGGGCCAGATCCACGGCGGTGTCCCGGTCCAGCCGCGCGCCGTCGAACAGGATGGTTTCCTGCGGCAGCCAGTCCAGCCAGCCATTCTCGCCCACCTCGAGGCGGACCTCGGCGCGGGCCGCCGGACCCTCGGCGCGGTAGGCGCGTTCCGCCGTCTGCGTCGTGGCAAGCGCGCGCGCCCCGGGCCGCAGCGTGACCGCGAAGGACAGCCGGTCGCCCGAGGCCAGACCGCCCGCCGTGTTGAGAAACACGATCTCCGGCGGTCCCACCGGCACGCGCGGCAGCATCGCCTTGGCCGATCCGCGCTGCGCCAGATCGGCCAGTCCGCGCGGCCCCATGACCACATGCGCGGCGCCCTGGCTGCGCTGATGGGGGTGGAAGGGAACGGCGCTGACGAACATGCCCCGACAGGGCGTCCCGCTGCCGGAAAGGTCAATCGGGCCGTGTCCGGGCCATGCCTGCCGGACAGGCGGCAGGGCCGGGCCTGCCCATCAAAAGGGCTGACTGCTCAAAAGGCGCGCAGGGTTGGAACCGGTCGATGCGCCGCCGTTTGCAGCAGCCTGCGCCGGGCCGGGGGGATCGCCCGGATCTCGACCCCGGTGAAGACATGCATGGTCCGCAGGCCCTGGTCCACGACGGCGTGGTCGCTGACCCATCCGCCAAGCGCCAGATAGCTGCGCAGCAGGGGCGGCATCGCGGCCATGGCGCGCCGGGGATCGGGCTGGCCGGGCAGCAGCGCCCGGGCGAAGCGGAACACATGGGGCGCCTTGATGCGCGGCCACCAGCGGCGGGGGGCGAGGTGGCGGGCGCGCAGCACGGCAAAGGCCTCGGCATGGGGGGCGGGTTCGGTCCCGATGAAGGACGAGCAGCCGAACAGCATCTGGACGCCGGTTTCATCGACCAGGCGGGTCAGGGCGGCCCAGGCGATGCGGATGATGTCGGGATCGCACAGGCCGGGGCGGACGCAGAAGCGCCCGATTTCCAGCATCGGGCGGTCAAAGGCCTCCAGCGCCGACAGGTCGTAGAACTGCGCCGAATAGCTGCGGGCGATGTCGCCCCCGTCCGCCAGCGGCAGGAAGCGAAAGCAGCAGGCCAGCCGGCCTGTCGCCGCATCCTCCACCAGCACGTGGCGGCAGCGGGCGTCCAGGGCGTCGGCCTCCAGCCGCGCGGCGGCGTCCGACGCGCCCTCGCGGGCCACGAAGCACAGCCAGCGCAGGCGCTGCGCGGCGCGCAGGTCGGCGGAGGTCTCGGCCAGCCGGGCCAGATACCGGCCTTTTCGCATCGGTTGCATGTGGCGCCCCTGGAACAGCTCGGGCGATCATACCGCTCTGGCGCGGCAAAGGCGCGGAAAAATCTAGCCGTCTTCCCGGTCGCCCAGCACATCCTCGACATAGATGCGCTTGACCAGGATGATCGAGACCAAAAGCAGCGGCGTCGCCAGCACCACCCCGGCAAAGCCGAACAGGCTGCCGAAGGCCAGGATCGCCAGCACCGTCAGCGCGGGGGGCAGGTCGGCTGCGAAACGCTGGATCAGGGGCATCAGCAGGTTGCCTTCCAGCTGCTGGACGACCACGAACAGAAGCGCGACATAGATCGCCAACTCGAAGCCCTGGGTCATGGCGAACAGCACGGCCGGGATCCCCGACAGAAAGGGGCCGACCACCGGGATGATGTTGGTCAGCCCGGCGATCAGGCCCAGCACCAGCGCCAGCGGCACGCCCAGAAGCCACAGGCCAAGGCCCGTGACCAGGGCCACCAGCACCATGTCCAGCGCCTGTCCCCCCATCCAGCGGCCCAGGGCGCGGGCGAGTTCATCGGCGATCCGGGCCGCGCGGGCGCGGTAAAAGGGCGGCACCAGCCGCAGCGCGCCGCCCCGATACATCGGCGCGTCCAGCGCCAGGAAGATCGCCACCGTCACAAGCAGCACCAGATTCGCCAGGCTGCCGAAAACCGTGGTCAGCGTTCCCGTCAGATAGCCGAAGACCGAGGGCAGGCTGCCCGTGGGCGCCGCGCCGCCGCCGGCCTGGGCGTTCTCCATCCGCCGTTCCAGGAACTGGCCGACGGAGCTTTCGCCCATCCAGTCCTCGACCTGGCGCCAGGCGTCGGGCAGGCTGCCGATCAGCTGGCGGAACTGCTCCGAGATCGACGGCCCCGCCCATGCCGCGATCCCGGCGACGGCCAGAATGGCGGCAAGGGCGCAGAGCAGCACCCCCGGCTTGAAGGCGAGGCCCGCGCGCCGGTTCAGCAAGGCCGCCCCCGCCCGCAGCGCGATGGCGATCAGGATCGCGCCGAAGCCCATCAGCAGCACGTTCGACCACTGCCAGGCGGCGGCCAGCAGCAGCGCCGCGGCAAAAACGATGGCGATGGGGCCGGGACGCAGGCGGGGCTGCGGAGCGGGGTCGGGAACGGCGGGACGGTCGGTCATGCGGGGGCCTTTCGTCTGTTTCGCGCGCATCATGCCTGCCTTGCCCGCAGATACCATCCCTGATAACCGGGCGCGGATTTCATGACCGGGCGGGGCTGGCCCGCCTGCCACAGCAAAGGGACAGACCCATGGCCATCGAACGCACGCTTTCCATCATCAAGCCCGACGCCACCCGCCGCAACCTGACCGGCAGGATCAACGCCAAGTTCGAGGACGCGGGCCTGCGCATCGTCGCGCAAAAGCGCATCAAGCTGTCGGCCGAGCAGGCGGGCAAGTTCTACGAAGTCCACAAGGACCGCCCCTTCTACGGCGAGCTGGTCGAGTTCATGGCCTCGGAACCCGTCGTGGTGCAGGTGCTGGAAGGCGAGAACGCCATTGCCAGGAACCGCGAGGTGATGGGCGCGACCAACCCCGCCCAGGCCGAGGAGGGCACCATCCGCAAGGAATTCGCGCTGTCGGTGGGCGAAAACTCGGTTCACGGCTCGGACGCGCCGGAAACGGCCAGGGAGGAGATCGCGTTCTTCTTTTCGGGGCTTGAACTGGTCGGCTGATCGCCGGACGGATGCGACGGAAAGGGGGCCGCGCGGCCCCCTTCTTCTTTCGCGGACCCGTGGCGCCTGGCGTTCGTTTCGACGCCTCCGCCTTCAACGCCGACGGGCTTCGCAAGCCCTGCCCCCGCCCGTCGGCGGCGGGGCGGGCCGTTCCCGGGCTTGGTCGGGTCTGTTTCCGATGGACCCCGGGGCGCGCCCGTTCGTGGAAGCGAATGGCGCCGGATCGTCCGCCGGATGGCCTGGCAGGGCGGCGGCACCCGGCCCGCCGCCCGTGCCGAAGCCGCCCAGGATCAGGTCGCGCAACCGGTCCATGGGCGGGGCCTTGCCGGTGCCGGGCGGGATCAACCCGCAGGTCAGCCCCCAGGCGGCGGCCCGGTCGACCAGGGATGGGGGGCCGATCAGGTGCAGCACGGTCTCGGGCCGGTTGTCCAGGGCGATGGCGGGGGCCGCCTGGTGGTCGCCCAGCACGATCAGCAGCGGCGGATCGGCGGCATGGCGCAGCGCATAGTCCATGACCGTGGCCAGGGAGTAGTCCAGCGCGTCGCGGTACTGCCGCCGGACGCGGGCCGGGTCGCGCCAGACGACCTCGGGCGGATCGCCCGCCGCGGCCATGGCGTCGAAGACCCGGCCGTCGCCCAGCCGGTCCCAGTCCAGCAGGCGCGGCACGGGAACCCAGGGCGCGTGGGACGAGATCAGCGCGACCTGCGCGAACAGGCGCGGCCGGTCCGGCTGCCTGCGCAGCAGCCGGTCGGTGGCCGCCAGCGTGAACTGGTCGGGCATCGTCACCCAGTTGAAGGGTTTTCCGCGATAGCCGAGGTCGTCGGCGGCAAGGATCCGGTCGAAGCCCAGGGTCCGGGCCTCGGGCCAGGGGCGGGTGATCGCGGGCATCACCGCCGCCGTGCGAAAGCCCGCGCGGCGCGCATGGTGGAACAGCCCCGCGCGGCCGCTGGCCAGGATCGCGCGATAGCGCGTCTGGTTGTCGATCCACAGCCCGCTGGCGAAGGTCGCATGGGACAGCCAGCTTTGCCCGCCTTGCGTCGGCGCCGCGACAAAGCCCGACCGCATGGCAAGGCCCGCCGCACCAAGCCGGGCCTGCGCCTGCCGCAGGGTTTCCAGATGGCGGGCGGCGTAAAACGGCGTGTCGAAGCTGGTGCGGCCATAGCTTTCGACAAAGATCACGATCACGTCGCGGTTGATCGCCTCCAGCAGGCCGGGCGCGCCTTGAAACGGGTCACGCGCGCCGGCCCGGCGCAGTTTCCCCAGATCGGCCCGCATCTGGCGGGCTTCCGCGATCTTGCCCAGGGCATAGGCGCCGTTGGAAGGGCGGTGATCGCCCAGGACGAGCGCAAGAACGGCAAGAACGGCCAGGGCCCCGGCAGGCGCCACGGCCTGCCGGGGCCGCAGCCGGGCCAGAATGCCGCAGGCCCGCCACAAGGCCAGGGCAAGCCCGCCGGCCAGGCCCACGGCGCCCGCCGCGGCCGCCACCGCCGCGGGGGTGCCGAAGGCGCCTGCAAGAACCTCGAACCCCGACCCGATCAGCGGCAGGTCCGCAGCCGGGGCGAAGGGCCTGCCAAGGACATGACCCATGCCCAGATCGGCCAGCTTCTGCACGGCCAGCAGCCACAAGGCCCCGGTGGCCGCGATCCGCCCGGCAAGGCCCATCCCGGCAAAGCCCAGCCAGGCCAGGGCCAGCACCAGGACCGGCAGGTCCGCGTCCACGGCCAGCCATGCCCCGCCGAACCGGCCCGGCGCCGTGGGCAGCGCCAGAACGGCATGGATCGCCAGGATCGCCCCCGGCAGGCCGGGCCGGACCGGCGCCCTCACCCCCGGCGTCCTTGCAGCCACAGGATGTCGCGGCCAAAGGACCACAGCAGCGCCAGAACGGTCAGGCGCGTCAGCCAGACCGCCTGCGTCTCGGTCGGCAAGGGGGTTTGCAGCAGGATCAGCGCCGCCAGTTGCGCCACGCAGACCGTCTTGCGCCCCAGGCTCGGCGGCAGGTCGGCCCGCAGCCAGGGCAGGGCCAGCCCCGCCGCGACAAAGCCGTATCGGGCCAGGCCCAGCAGCAGAACCTCGGGGCCCAGGGCCGTGCCGACCAGGACGTGCAGGGACAGAACCAGGGCCATGGCCGCATCGACCTCCATGTCGAAGCGGGCGCCGAAGCGCGACACAAGCCCCGCGCGGCGCGCCAGCCAGCCATCGGCCCCGTCCAGCGCCAGCGCCAGCCCGGCCACGGCGGCCGCCGCCCAGCCTGCACCGCGGCCGTCGGCAAGCGGGGCAAGCAGCGCGCACACAAGGGCCGCGCGCCCCAGCGTGACCATGTTGCAGGCCCCCATGCGGGAATGCGGGTAATGCCGCCGCATCAGGATCCCGATGCCCGCCGCCGCCCCCAGAAAGCCCGCAACCGTTCCCGCCCCCGCCGCCCCGCTTGCCCCGAGGGTCCGCGCCGTTATCCAGGCCAGCGCCGCCGCAAGTCCTGCGGACAGGGCAAGGCCGGTCCAGACCGGCAACGACGGCACGACGGGATGCAGCGGGCGGACGGGCCAGGACTTGCGCATCCCCGAAGCCTCGGGCCAAGCGCGCCTTGCGTCAACGGGGACTTCATGCCTGCGAGACGCCGGAACGGCGGAGCGATAAATTTTTCTTGAACCGCCCTCTCAACGGGCGCATATCACCGCGGAATCGCAGTCGGAGTGCCGGAATGGCCAGCGAAGAAGCCGCAACCGGCCCGTCTGCGGCGGACCATGCGCGTGAACCCCATACCCCGTCGAAGCTGACGCCCGCCCTTGTGCTGGCCTGCCTGGGCGTCGTTTACGGCGACATCGGCACCTCGCCGCTTTATGCCCTGCGCGAGTCGCTTGTCCACGCGCGCGAGGAAGGCCTGCCCGAAACGGCGGTGATCGGCATCGTGTCGCTGCTGTTCTGGACGGTGGTGCTGATCGTGACGGTGAAATACGTGATCCTGATCCTGCGCGCCGACAACAACGGCGAGGGGGGCACCCTGTCGCTGGTCGCCAAGGCGCAGGGCGCGCTGAAGGCCGGACCCGACGCGCGGCGGCGCCGGCTGCTGCTGCTGCTGGGGATCGTGGGGGTGTCGCTGTTCTTCGGCGACTGCATGATCACCCCGGCGATGTCGGTCCTGTCCGCGGTCGAAGGGCTGACCCTGGTCGAACCGGGTTTCGGACCCTGGGTGGTGCCGGCGACGCTGGCGATCGTGATTGTGCTGTTCTGGGTCCAGCGCGGCGGCACCGACCGGATCGCCCGGCTGTTCGGGCCGGTCATGCTGGTGTGGTTTTCCACCATGGCGATCCTGGGCCTGGGCCATATCGCCGACGACGCGCGCATCCTCCAGGCGCTGAACCCGCTGCGCGCGGCGGGCTTTCTGACCGACTACGGCATGGCCGCGATGCCGGTTCTGGGTTCGGTCTTCCTGGCCGTCACCGGGGCCGAGGCGCTTTACGCCGACATGGGCCATTTCGGCCGCAGCGCCATCCGCACCGCCTGGAGCGTGCTGGTCTTTCCCGCCCTCGCGCTGTCCTATCTGGGCCAGGGCGCCATGGTGCTGGCCAATCCCGAAACCGTGTCGAACCCTTTTTTCCTGATGGCGCCCGAATGGTTCCTGGTGCCCCTGGTGATCCTGGCCACGGCGGCCACGGTGATCGCCTCGCAGGCGGTGATCTCGGGCGCGTTCTCGGTCGCGGCGCAGGCGGTGCAGATGGGCCTGCTGCCGCGCCTGCACATCAAGTACACCTCGGACACCCAGGCGGGGCAGATCTACCTGCCCAAGGTCAACGCGGTGCTGATGATCGGCGTGGCGGCGCTGGTGCTGGCCTTCGGATCCTCCGCCCGGCTGGCCAGCGCCTATGGCATCGCGGTGACGGGGGACATGGTGATCACCTCGATCCTGGCGGTTGTGGTGTTCCGCTGGGCCTGGAACTGGACATGGCCGCTGGTCGCCGCCGTGATGGTGCCGGTTCTGGGGATCGAGCTGATCTTCTTTTCGGCCAACCTGATGAAGCTTCTGGACGGCGGCTATATCCCGCTGCTTTTCGCCTGCTTCGCGATCGTTCTGATGCTGATCTGGGTCGAGGGGATGCGCCGGTTGCAGGACAAGCTGGCCGCCGAAAGCATCGCCATGGACCTGCTGGCGGGCAAGCTGGTGAAATCGCCCCCCGTGATCGTGCCGGGCACGGCGGTCTTTCTGACGGCCGACCCGATGGCGGCCCCGCCCGCGCTGCTGCACAACCTCAAGCACAACCGCGTCCTGCACGAGCGCAACTTCATCGTGAAGGTCGAAAGCGCCACCACCCCCCGCGTCCCCGACGACGCCCGCCTGCGCCTGGAAAACATCGCCCCCGGCTTTTGGCGGGCCTGGCTGTCCTTTGGCTACATGGAGCAGCCCAACGTCCCCCGCGCCCTGGCCGAGGCCAAGCGCGAGGGGTTGAAGTTCGACATCATGTCCACCTCGTTCTTCCTGAACCGACGCACGCTGCGGTCGGGCAAGGGCACGCTGATGCCCCATTGGATGAGCCGGATCTTCGTGCGGCTGTACCGGTCCGCGGCGGAGCCGACGAACTATTACCGGCTGCCGTCGAACCGGGTGGTGGAGCTGGGGCAGCAGAAGAACATCTGAGGGGGGCCACATGCCCGGCGGCTGGTCCGTCCCATCCCCGTTGCGCCGCCGACCCCCGCGCGCTATCCCTGCGCACCAGCATCATTCCGAGGAGGCCCCCACATGCGCGCGTTCGTTTTTCCCGGCCAGGGGGCGCAAAGCATCGGCATGGGGCGCGAGTTGGCCGAGGTCTATCCATCCGCCCGCGAGGTCTTCGAGCGGGTGGACGAGGCGCTTGGGGAAAAGCTCTCGGACCTGATCTGGGACGGGGATATCGACACGCTGACGCTGACGCGGAACGCGCAGCCGGCGTTGATGGCGGCCTCGATGGCGGCGTTCCGGGCGCTGGAGGCCGAGGGGATCACCATCCGGGACGCGAATTTCGTGGCGGGGCATTCGCTGGGGGAGTACTCGGCGCTGTGCGCGGCGGGGTCGCTGACGCTGGAGGATGCGGCGCGGCTCTTGCGGCTGCGCGGCCAGGCCATGCAGGAGGCCGTGCCGGTCGGCCAGGGCGCGATGGCGGCGATCCTGGGGCTGGACTTCGCCACCGTGGACCGGATCGCGCGCGAGGTCGCGGGCGAGGAGGTCGTGCAGGCCGCCAACGACAACGATCCGGGGCAGGTGGTGATCTCGGGTCACAAGGGCGCGGTGGAGCGCGCGGCCGCGGCGATGAAGGAGGCGGGCGCCAAGCGGGCGCTGATGCTGCCGGTCTCGGCGCCCTTCCATTCGGTGCTTATGCAGCCTGCCGCCGCCGTGATGGCCGAGGCGCTGGCGGGCGTGGACATCCAGCCCCCCGCCGTGCCGCTGGTGGCCAATGTCCGCGCCGAGGCGGTCACGGAACCCGGCGCGATCCGGCGGCTGCTGGTCGAACAGGTGACGGGCACCGTGCGCTGGCGCGAATCCGTCGCCAACATGGCGCAAGCGGGCGTTGCCGAGTTCTGGGAGATCGGCGCCGGCAAGGCGCTGTCGGGGATGATCAAGCGGATCGCCAGGGACGCGGCCGTGCGGAATGTCGGCGTTCCGGCGGATGTCGCGGCGCTGAAGGGCTGAGGATGCCTTTCGGGTATTTGGACAAAGAAGAAGGAACGGGCATGTTCGATCTGACAGGCAGGACGGCATTGGTCACGGGCGCATCGGGCGGCATCGGCGGCGCCATTGCCGAGGCGCTGCACGGCGCGGGCGCCACCGTCGCCTTGTCCGGCACGCGCGAGGGGCCGTTGCAGGAGCTGGCGGCGCGATTGGGCGAGCGGGCGCATGTGGTGCCCGCCAACCTGTCGCAGCCCGAAGCGGCGGCCGGGCTGATCAAGGACGCGTCCGCAGCCATGGGCTCGGTCGATGTTCTGGTCAACAACGCGGGCATCACGCGCGACAACCTGTTCATGCGCATGTCGGACGAGGAATGGGCGCAGGTCATGGACGTGAACCTGACCAGCGTCTTCCGCCTGTCGCGCGCCGCATTGCGCGGCATGATGAAGGCCCGCTGGGGGCGGATCGTCAACATCACCTCGGTTGTGGGGTCCACGGGCAATCCGGGGCAGGGCAACTATGCCGCCGCCAAGGCGGGGCTGGTCGGCATGTCGAAATCGCTGGCCCATGAGGTCGCCTCGCGCGGGATCACAGTCAACTGCGTCGCGCCCGGCTTTATCGCCACGGCCATGACCGACAAGCTGAGCGACGACCAGAAGGGCAAGATCCTGGACCAGATCCCCGTGGGCCGCATGGGCGCGCCCGCCGAGATCGCGGCGGCGGCGCTGTATCTGGCCAGTCCCGAAGCCGCTTATGTCACCGGCGCCACGCTGCACGTGAACGGCGGCATGGCGATGGTCTGACGCGGGCGCCGGCACGCGAAAGCGGTTGCAACAGGGCAAGCGGGTGCTATATCCCGGCCTTGAGCAGCAGGGAAACCGCCCTGTGCCGAAGCGGATCGCGTATCCGCGGATCAATTGGGCGGATGCCCGCGAGAATGAGGATAGGACATGAGCGATATCGCTGATCGCGTGAAGAAGATCGTGGTCGAGCATCTGGGCGTCGAGGAGGACAAGGTGGTCGAATCCGCGTCCTTTATCGACGATCTGGGGGCCGACAGCCTCGACACCGTCGAGCTGGTCATGGCGTTCGAGGAGGAATTCGGGATCGAGATCCCCGACGACGCCGCCGAAACCATCCAGACCGTCGGCGACGCGGTGACCTTCATCAAGGGCGCGGTCTGATCCGCTTCCCGCCGATCGCCGGCACCATTCGGGCGGCGTCCTTGCACCGGCAGGGGCGCCGTTTTCCATTGGCGCATGGCGGCCTTGCCGGAACCGCGGGCGGCGGCGCGCCGTTGGACCGCGCAACACGGAATGGAAGGAGCCGACCATGGCTGTCGAACTGAAGGGCCTGACCGACAATGCCCGCAAGACCGCGATCTCGGAACTGAACGGGCGGCTGGCCGATTCGATCGCGTTGGCGCTGGCGGTCAAGCAGGCGCATTGGAACGTGAAGGGCCGCAACTTCATCGCGGTCCATGAGCTGCTGGACATGCTTCATGCCAACCTGCAAGGCCATGTCGACACCATGGCCGAGCGCGTGCAGCAACTGGACGGCATCGCAATCGGCACGGCGCAGAAGGTCGCGGCGGACAGCGGCCTGCCCGAATACCCGACCGACCTGACCAAGGCCGAGGATCACATCCGGGCGCTGTCGGAACGCTATCGCGATCATGGCGAAAAGCTGCGCGCGGCCATCGACGCCACGGACGAGGCGGGGGATGCCGACACTGCCGACATCCTGACCGCCGCCTCGCGCACGGTGGACAAGGATCTGTGGTTCCTGGAAAGCCATCTGGAGTGATGGCCGCCACAAACCTCAGCGGCCCAGCCTGGCGTGAACCCTGTCCAGATCGACCTCGCCCAGGGGCATCCTGTTGTCGGGATCGTCGAAGTCATAGCGGAACAGCTGGAAATCGTCCTTGTAGATTTCCCAGACCAGATGCCGCGACAGGTCGTCGAAATAGGCGCTGACCTCGTGGGCCCGCCTGGGCCCGTGGCCTTCGGATTCGTTGAAGCGCGGCACGGCGTCCAGATCGACGGGAACCGGCGTCCGGGCCGATCCAAGCACCTGCGCCATGCCGGCGCCGAAGTCCTCCGTGAAGAAGATCCGGTCGTAGCGGCCGCCGTTCGCGATAAAGGTGGCGATATGGCCCGACATGGACGACCAGTGGATGTCAGGCTCCATCGGGCGGCGCCAGCGGATGGTGTCGCGGGCAAACAGCAGGAAGCGGCGGAAGCTGGCCACCTGGTCGAAGTCGAAACCGTTGTCCGGGCTGCCCACGTCGATGCCGTATTGCTGCGCCAGCTGCGGCACCAGATTGCCGCGATAGCGTCTGCCGTTGCGCTGGATGCCGGCGATCTTGTCGAAAAAGGACGACAGGATCCGCGCGTAAGGATTGCGCACGCAGGTGAAGGTGACGGCCTCGCCCCGGGCCACCGCATTCTCGATCAAGGGCTTGCTGCCGTCCTGCGACCACTTGTGCAGCCCGGCGGTGGAATCGTGAATGTCGCCGTCGAAGAAGCGGCCGTGATCGGAATAGAACATGATCTGCCCGATCGTCGAGCAGGCGCATTTCGGCACCACCCGATAGATCAGGCTTTCGCTTTCGGTCATCCAGACACCGGGAAAGCCCATTGGCGGTCGTTCTCCAAGATTGCAGTCCGGCTTGCCGGCACACGTCAAAGGCGTTTACACACGGTTAGCAGGGCAGGCGCAAGATTTGAACGCCGTCCGATACCACAGGATTTGACCGGGAATTCGCGTCCCCATGGCCCGCATCGTCTTTATCCTGCTGACCCACAAGGATCCCCGGGGCGTGGTGGACCAGGCGCGGCGTCTGACGGCCACGGGCGATCATGTCGTCATTCACTATGACCGCGGCGCCCCGCCCGAGGATTGCCGCCTGATCCGGCAGGCGCTGGCCGATGAGCCGGGCGTGGCCTTCGCGCCCCGGCGGTTCCGGTGCGGTTGGGGCGAATGGTCGCTGGTCGCCGCCACCTTGTCTGCCCTGCGCGAGGCCGAGCGCCGCTTTCCCCGGGCCACGCATTTCTACATGCTGTCGGGCGACTGCATGCCGATCAAGTCGGCGGAACACGCGCGCGCCTTTCTGGACCGGGACGACTGCGACTATATAGAATCCTTCGACTTCTTCGACAGCGACTGGATCAAGACCGGCATCAAGGAGGAACGGCTGATCTATCGCCACTGGTTCAACGAACGCAAGAACAAGCGCCTGTTCTATGCCAGCATGAAGACGCAGCAAAGGCTGGGTCTGGACCGCAGGCTGCCCAGGGGTCTTCAGATCATGATCGGGTCGCAATGGTGGTGCCTGCGCCGCCAAACGGTCGAGGCCGTTCTGGCGCTGATCGACGACCGCCCTGATCTGGTGCGCTTTTTCCGCACGACCTGGATCCCGGACGAGACCTTTTTCCAGACCCTTGTCGCCCATGTCGTGCCCAAGGACCAGATCCGCCGCCGCTCGCCCACCTGCCTGATGTTCACCGACTACGGGATGCCGGTCACCTTCTACAACGACCATTACGACCTGCTGATCCGCCAGGACTACCTGTTCGCGCGCAAGATCAGCTCGGACGCGCAGGAGCTGCGCGCCAGGCTGGGCGCGTTGTGGCTGGCCGAAGGCGTGGGCTTCGCCATCTCGAACGAGGCGCCGCGCTTGTTCCGCTTCCTGACGGGGCGCGGCCGTGTCGGGCGCCGCTTTGCCCCGCGTTTCTGGGAAGACCAGGGCATGTCCCGCGACCACGCGATCGGCCTGATCGTCGCCAAGAAATGGCATGTCGCCAAGCGGCTGACCGCGGCCATCCGGGCGCTGACCGGCATTCCGGCGGTGGACTACATCTTCAACGAACGCGACGCGGGGCTGCCCGACCTGGGCGGCATCGCCTCGACCGTGGCCAAGCGGGAACGGCACCGCCGGGCGCTGGTGCGGCTGCTTCTGGACGATTTCGGCGCCCGTCAGTTGGTTCTGTGCCTCGACCCCTCGGCCCTGGCGCTGATCGCGGATTTCGCGGGCGACCGGACCCGGACGCGGATCCTGTTCATCGACAGCGACTTCGACGAGGCTTATCTGCGCGGCCACGTGCGCCGCGTGGGCCTGGTTGGCGAAGGGACGCCCGACGCGGTGATCGCGCAACTTCTGCCCATCGTGGAAAGCGACCTGTCTCACGAAGCCGAACGGCTGCGCGACATGGACTTCGCGCAGTTCGACACAATCGGCCCCGGACGCTCCGTCGCCGCCAATGCCGAGGCGATCGCGCGCTTTCTGGATGTTTCCCCCGCCATCGCGCATGATCTGGCGCAGACCTCGCATCTGTTCACCGATTGACCACAGGAACGCCCCATGGCCCTTGCCTATGACGACAGCAACATCTTCGCCCGGATCCTGCGCCGAGAGATCCCCTGCGACACCGTGGCCGAGAACGACCACGCCCTGGCCTTCCGCGACATCAACCCCAAGGCGCCGGTCCATGTGCTGGTGATTCCCAAGGGCAGATATGTCAGCTTCGACGATTTCGCCGCCAATGCCGCGGACGCGGAAATCGCGGCCTTTACGCGTCTTTGCGCCGAGGTGGTCCGGGCAGAAGGCGTGGGGCTGGAGAACGGCCAGGGCTTCCGCGCCATCACCAATGCCGGCGCCCACGGCGTGCAGGAGGTTCCGCATTACCACCTGCACATCATGGGCGGGCGGGAAATGGGGCCGATGGTGTCCTTGCGCGGCTAGCCACCTCGGAGGTCCGGTCCTCGGGCAAGGCCCATCGCCTGCGCCGCCGGTCGGCGCCCGTCCCCACCCGGCGGACGCCGGCCCGCCGCGGTCGCGGAATGGCGGCCTTTTCCGGTGGCAGCGTCGCAGGCGGGCGGGCAAACGCGTGCATTTTGTTTTTTCCGCCCGTGCCGGGCATCCATCCGGCCGACGCCTCAGCCCCGCGTCATTTCAACGAACACGTCCTCCAGATCCGGCTGCTCGGTCGCGACATCCAGGATGGGAATGTTTGCGCCGCGCAGCGCGTCCAGCAACTGGTCGGCCCGAATGCGCGAGGGCGGATAGCTGATCGCCAGCCGCCCGTCGCCCCGCCAGTCGGGATGCGCGCCCGGGGGCAGCGCCGGCAGGGCGACGCGCCCGCCCGTGTCCAGAACCAGCGTCTTGCCGTCGGCGCGCGACAAAAGGCTGCGGGTGTCCTGCCGCACCACCAGTTCGCCGTGGTTGATGATGGCGATCTCGTCGCACATCTGTTCGGCTTCCTCCAGGTAATGGGTGGTCAGGATGATCGTCATCCCCTGCCGGTTCAGCGCCCGGACATTCTGCCACAGCATCTCGCGCAGGGTGATGTCCACACCCGCCGTGGGCTCGTCCAGCACCAGGATCTGCGGGCGGTGGACCAGCGCCTTGGCCAGCAGCAGCCGCCGCCGCATGCCCCCCGACAGGTTGCGGGCATAGGCGTTGGCCTGGTCGCGCAGTCCCACCAGGTCCAGAAGCTCGTCGGTCCAGCGTTCGGACCGGGGCACGCCGTACAACCCCGCCTGCACCTCCAGGCTGGCGCGGGGGGTGAAGAACGGATCCATGTTCAACTCCTGCGGCATCACCCCGATGGCGGCGCGCGACTGGCGCGGGTTCACGTCCTGGTCGAAGCCCCAGATGGTGACGCGGCCCGCGGTCTTGTTGACCAGCCCCGCCAGGATGTTGATCAGCGTCGACTTGCCCGCCCCGTTCGGCCCCAGCAGGCCGAAGATGCTGCCTGCCGGAATGGCAAGGTCGATCCCCTTCAGCGCCTCCTTGGCCGGCGCGTTTCCCTGGGCGGCATAGGTCTTGCGCAACCCTGTGATGTCGATGGCGTTTGGCATGGGTCTGGTCTCCCCTGGCGGGTTGCGACAGCTTGCGAAGGCAGGCGGCGCTGCGGTATGGGGCGTTAGACCAGATGCCGCCCGCCGCCACAAGAAGGCCAGCCATGACGAAGTACATCATTCCCGAGAACTCGCTCTCGACCGAACAGACCAGCCTGGCCGAACTCAAGCTGCCCGCGCCCGCGACGCAGATCGTCACCACCTGGAAGGTCGCCTGCGACGGCGACGACGCGGGCGGGCTTGGCCATCCGCGCGTCTGGCTGGCGATCTCGCCCGAAACGGGCTTTGTCGATTGCGGCTACTGCGACAAGCGCTTCGTGATCGACCGCGACCACGCCCACGACGAGCACTGAGGCATCCGGCCGCTTCTTCTTTGTCCAAGTACCCCGGGGGGTCCGGGGGGCGAAGCGCCCCCGGTTCCGACCGTGCCCCTTTGCGCCCCCCGCGGCTTTCTGCCAAAACGGTTCCCGAAGACTCGGCACAAGGACCGCTTTCATGGACAGCTTCGGCGCGAAATTCGGTAAGGGCCACCACCTGCACCTGATCGACGGATCGGCCTTCATCTTCCGGGCCTATCACGCCTTGCCGCCGCTGACGCGCAAATCCGACGGGCTGCCGGTCGGCGCGGTCGCGGGCTTTTGCAACATGCTGTGGAAATACGTTTCCGACGAACGGGGCCACGACGCGCCCACCCATGCGGCGGTGATCTTCGATTATTCGTCCAAGACCTTCCGCAATGAGATCTACAACGCCTACAAGGCCAACCGCCCCGAGCCGCCCGAGGATCTGCGCCCGCAATTCCCGCTGACCCGCGACGCCACCCGCGCCTTCAACATCGCCTGCATCGAAACCGAGGGCTACGAGGCCGACGACATCATCGCCGCGCTGTCCTGCAAGGCGCGCGATGCGGGCGGCACCGTCACGATCATCAGCAGCGACAAGGATCTGATGCAGCTTGTGGGCGACGGCGTGCAGATGCTGGATCCGATCAAGGGCAAGCCCATCGACCGGGACGAGGTTTTCGCCAAGTTCGGCGTCTACCCCGACCGGGTGGTGGACGTGCAGGCGCTTGCGGGCGATCCGACCGACAACGTGCCGGGCGCGCCGGGCATCGGCATCAAGACCGCCGCGCAACTGATCACCGAATTCGGCGACCTGGAAAGCCTGCTGGCGCGCGCCGACGAGATCAAGCAG
The DNA here is from genome assembly GCF_042648745.1 of Paracoccus angustae. Classification (NCBI taxonomy): domain Bacteria; kingdom Pseudomonadati; phylum Pseudomonadota; class Alphaproteobacteria; order Rhodobacterales; family Paracoccaceae; genus Paracoccus; species Paracoccus angustae. The sequence goes on along the minus strand of NZ_JBHRXY010000002.1, from coordinate 246,440 downwards.
CCCAAGCGTCGCCAGACCCTGATCGACCATGCCGAACAGATCCGCATCTCCAAGCGCCTGGTCGAACTGGACTGCAACACGCCGCTGGATTTCACGCTGGAAAGCCTGGAGGTGCGCCCCCCCGACGCGCCCACCCTGCTGACCTTCCTGTCGGAAATGGAGTTCCGCACCCTCACCGCCCGCGTCGCCGAACGCCTGGGGGCCGAGGCGCCCGCCGTCGTTTCCGCCCCCCCGCGCGAAGCGCCCGCCGCCCCGGACCTGCCCCCCATCGACCGCGGCCTGTATGAAACCGTGACAGACCGCGCCGGGCTGGACCGTTGGATGCAGATGATCCGCGACACCGGCCAGGTCGCCATCGACACCGAAACCACCGGCCTTGACGAGATGCAGGCGGACCTTGTGGGCATCTGCCTGGCCGTTGCGCCGGGCAAGGCCTGCTATGTCCCCGTGGGCCACATGGCGGGCGGGGACGACCTGTTCGGCCAGTCCGCGCCGGTTGCGGGCCAACTGCCGCTGGCCGAGGTTCTGGCCGCGCTAAAACCGCTCCTGGAGGATCCGGCGATCCTGAAGATCGGCCAGAACCTCAAATACGACTGGAAGATCCTCGCCCGGAACGGCATCCGCATGACGCCCCTGGCCGACACGATGCTGATGTCCTATGCGCTGAACGCGGGCACCCACAACCACGGCATGGACGAGCTGGCCGAACGTTACCTGGGCCACAAGTGCATCCCCATCAAGGATCTGATCGGCACGGGCAAGGCGCAGATCAACTTCGGGCAGGTGCCCATCGACAAGGCCGCCCCTTATGCCGCCGAAGACGCCGATGTCACGCTGCGTCTTTACCAGCATTTCGCGCCCCTGCTGCCGGTCGAACGCGTCACGACCAGCTACGAGCTGACCGAACGCCCGATGGTGCCGGTTCTGGCCGACATGGAGATGGCGGGCATCCGCATCGACGGCGACGTGCTGAAACGCATGTCGGGCGCCTTCGCCCAGAAGATGGCGGCGCTGGAGGACGAGATCTTCGCCCTGGTAGGCCAGAAATTCACCATCGGCAGCCCCAAGCAGCTTGGGGAAATCCTGTTCGACAAGATGGGCATGACCGGCGGCAAGACCGGCAAGACCGGCGCCTTTTCCACCAGCGCCGACGTGCTGGAGGATCTGGCGGCCGAAGGCCACGACCTGCCGTCGCGCATCCTTGACTGGCGTCAGATCTCCAAGCTGAAATCGACCTATACCGACGCCCTGCCGACCTTCGTGAACCCGGACACGGGCCGCGTCCATACCAGCTATTCCATCGCGGGCGCGCAGACCGGGCGGCTGGCCTCGACCGACCCGAACCTCCAGAACATCCCCGTGCGGACCGAGGAAGGCCGCCGCATCCGCGAGGCCTTCATCGCGGCCGAAGGGCACCGGCTCGTCAGCCTCGACTACAGTCAGATCGAGTTGCGGATCCTGGCCCATGTGGCCGACATCCCGGCGCTGAAGCAGGCGTTCCGCGAAGGCATCGACATCCACGCCATGACCGCCAGCCAGATGTTCGGCGTGCCCGTCGAAGGCATGGATCCGATGATCCGCCGCCGCGCCAAGGCGATCAACTTCGGGGTGATCTATGGCATCTCCTCGTTCGGGCTGTCGCGCAACCTGCGCATCCCGCGGGCCGAGGCGCAGGACTTCATCGACACCTATTTCCAGCGTTTTCCTGAAATCCGCGCCTATATGGACCGCACGCTGGCCGATGCGAAGGCCGACGGTTCGGTGCGCACCCTGTTCGGGCGGCGCATCAACACGCCCGGGATCAACCAGTCCGGCCCGGCGGCGGGGGGCGCGCGCCGCGCGGCGATCAACGCGCCGATCCAGGGGGCGGCCGCCGACATCATCCGCCGCGCCATGATCCGCATGCCCGCGGCCGTGGCGCACCTGCCCGCGCGGATGCTGTTGCAGGTCCATGACGAACTGGTCTTCGAGGTGCGCGAGGACGCCGTGGACGATCTCATCGCCGCCGCCCGCGCCGTGATGGAGGGCGCCGCCGATCCCGCCGTGAAACTGTCCGTTCCGCTGGTCGTCGATGCCGGGCACGGGCTGAACTGGGCCGAGGCGCATTGATGGGACACGCACACAACCATTCGCATGGGCATGGACACGGGCATGGGCACGGGCATGGGCAACAGGGCGGCGACGCGGCCATCGGCTGGGCGGTCGTTGTCAACCTTGCCCTGACCGCCGCGCAGATCGCAGGCGGCTATGCCGCCGATTCCACCGCGCTGATCGCGGACGGCATCCACAACCTGTCCGACGCGCTGGCCCTGGTGCTGGCCTTCGGCGCGCGCAGGCTGGCGCGGCGGGCGGCCACGCCCGACTGGTCCTATGGCTGGGGCCGGGTCGAGATCGTCGCGGCCTTTGTCAACTATCTGGCGCTGATCGCCATATCGCTCTGGCTGGCCGTCGAGGCGCTTGGCCGCCTGGCCGATCCCCCGCAGGTGGCGGGTGGTCTGGTGGTGGGGCTAGCCGCCTTCGCGCTGGCGGTCGATCTGGCCACAGCCGCGCTGGTCTGGCGGGCATCGAAGAACAGCGCCAACATCCGCGCGGCGTTCCTGCACAACGTGGCCGATGCGGCAGTGTCGGTCGCCGTGATCGGGGGCGGCCTGCTGATCTGGGCCTTTGGCTGGCATCTGGCCGACCCGATCCTGACGCTGGCGATTTCCGCCGTGATCCTGTGGCATATCGGCATGGAAATCGGGCCGGTGTTCCGCACCCTGATGCTGGCCGCCCCCCCGGGCAGCGATCCCGGCGCGGTCCTGTCGGCCTTGCGCGCGTTGCCGGGCGTCAGCGGCGCCCATCACCTGCACCTGTGGCAGATCGACGAGAAACGCGTGGCGGCATCCGTGCATTTGGTTGTCGAAAGCGACGCCCCCTTCGCCGTCACCCGCGCGGCCAAGGACATGCTGGCCCGCCGCTTCGACATCCCGCACTCCACCATCGAAATCGAGCCGCCCGAAAGCTGCGCTGATCGCAAGAACCGCGATCACGCCTAGGCTGGGTGCGAGCGCGCAGCCCGCATCGTCAAACCGCCGAGGAATGGCTGGTCGGGGCGGCCATGTAGCTGTCCAGCATGTTCGCCACCATGCGCGCCAGCGGGCGGCCCTCGGGCGCGATGCGCAGGCCGCAGGGACCGACCTCGACCATGTTGCCGAATTGCCCGATCACCGGGTCGAAGACCTCTTGCAAGCGGGCGGGCGTCAGGCCGTAGCCGCGCGCCATCTCCTCCGCGTCGATCCTGAAATTGCACATCAGCGATTCGATCATCCGGCCGCGCCAGCGATCCTCGGGGGTGAAGGCATGGCCCCGCGTGACGGGCAGCCGCCCGTCGCGAACCGCCGCCGTATAGGCCCCGGTCGCGGGCGCGTTCTGCGCATAACCTTGCGGAAAGCGGGAAATGGACGACGCGCCAAGACCCAGCAGAACCTCGGCTCCGTCGTCGGTATAGCCCTGGAAGTTGCGCCGCAGCCGGCCCGCTTTCGCGGCCACCGCCAGCCCGTCGCCGGGCCGGGCGAAATGGTCGATGCCGATCTCGGCATAGCCGTCGGCCACGAACAGGTCGCGCGCGGTGTTGAACAGGGCCAGCCGGTCCTCGTTGCCGGGCAGGGCGTCCTCGGGGATCATCACCTGGCGCTTGGACATCCAGGGCACATGGGCATAGCCGTAGAGCGCCACCCGGTCCGGCGACAAGGCCAGCAGCTTCTGCACGGTTTCGGAGATGCGGCTCCGGTCCTGATGCGGCAGCCCGTAAAGGATGTCGGCGTTCAGGCTGGCGATGCCGTGGCCGCGGATCAGGTCGGCCGCTTGGCCGGTCAGCGCGAACGGCTGCCGGCGGCCAATGGCGTCCTGGATCTTCGGATCGAAGTCCTGCACCCCGATCGAGGCGCGGTTCATCCCCGCCGCCGCAAGCGCCGCCATGCGCGGGGCGTCGATTTCCGAAGGGTCGATCTCGACCGAGAATTCCGCCCCTTCGGCCATCGGCACCGCGTCGAAGATCGCCTCGGCCACGCGCCGCATCTGGTCGGGCGGCAGCAGCGTCGGCGTGCCCCCGCCCCAGTGCAGCCGCGACAGGCGCACCCCGCGCGGCAGGTGGCGGCGCAGCAGCGCCAGCTCGGCCAGAACCGTGTCCACATAGGCGATCACCGGATCCAGCGTCTTGGTGCCCTGCGTGCGGCAGGCGCAGAACCAGCACAACCTGCGGCAAAACGGCACATGCAGATAAAGCGAGATCGCCGCGCCATCAGGGATGGAATCGAGCCAGCCCGCGGCCATACTGGCGTTCACGCCGTTCTTGAATTGCGTGGCGGGGGGATAGCTCGTGTAGCGCGGGACGCGCGCGTCGAACAGGCCCAGCCGCTTCAGTTGCGAAACATTGCTCATGGCGGTAGGTTCTAGACGGAAACGCGCGAGATTGCCTTGACCCAGATCAACCAGAAATCCACCGGCCAGGACGGCGGGGAACGCTGTGGCGACTGCCCGATCCGCTATCGCGCCGTTTGCGCGCATTGCGAGACCGACGAGCTTGCCCTGCTGGAGGACATGAAGTTCTACCGGGCCTTCGAGCCGGGCCAGCCCATCGTCTGGGAAGGCGACCGGATGGACTTCGTGGGATCGGTGGTCAGCGGCGTGGCCTCGCTGACGCAGACGCTGGAGGACGGGCGCACGCAGATGGTGGGCCTGCTGCTGCCCAGCGATTTCCTGGGCCGGCCAAGCCGCGAGATCGCCGCCTATCACGCGACGGCCGCGACAAAGGTCGTGATGTGCTGTTTCCGCCGCAAGCCGTTCGAACAGATGATGCGCGCCACGCCCCATGTCGCGCACCGGCTGCTGGAAATGACGCTGGACGAACTGGACGCGGCCCGCGAATGGATGCTGCTGCTGGGCCGCAAGACGGCGCGGGAAAAGATCGCCTCGTTCATCGCGATCATCGCCCGGCGCGAGGCGGCGCTGCAAAAGCGCGAGCCGGGCGGACGGATGCGGATCGAGCTGCCCCTGACGCGCGAGGCGATGGCCGATTACCTGGGCCTGACCCTGGAAACCGTCAGCCGCCAGATCAGCGCGCTGAAGCGCGAGGGCGTGATCGAGCTTCAGGGCAAGCGCACCATTGTCCTGCCGGACTTCGCCCAGCTGGTCGGGGAATCGGGCGACGATTCGGATGGCGGGTATCTGAGCTGACCCCGGCTGGCGAAGCCCACCGCCTTCGCCACGCGATGCCGGCATCACAAGTGCCGCCAGGCCTCCGAGGCCCGGTCGGCGCCCGCCCCGCCCCCGTCGGGCGCCGGCCTGCCGGGGTTGCGGGATGGCACCCGATCACGGCGGCGGGGGAAGCGCATGTTTCCCAGACCCGCCCGGTCGGCCCTGCCTCCATTCTGCCGGAATTTCCGGCATGGCCGCCACCAGCGACCGCGTATGATCATGCCGGGGCGCGCCGATGACCTGCTCGGGCGGCCCTTCCTCGACGATGCGGCCCGCCTGCATGACCAGGACGCGGTCGGCGATGCCGCGCACCACCGACAGATCGTGGCTGATGAACAGATAGGACAGCCCGTGATCGGCCTGCAACCGGGCCAGCAGATCCAGCACCTGCGCCCGGACCCGGACATCCAGCGCGCTGACGGCCTCGTCCAGCACGATCAGCGCGGGACGGATGATCAGCGCCCGCGCCAAGGCAAGCCGCTGGCGCTGGCCGCCCGAAAACTCGTGGATGAACCTGCGGGCGTCGCCCGGCCCAAGCCCGACCTCGGCCAGCGCCGCGCCGACGCGGTCGCGCCAGTCCGCGGGACGGGCGGTCAGGTGGAACGGCTCGGCCAGCAGGCGATCGACCCGCCAGCGGGGATCAAAGCTGCCGAAGGGATCCTGGAACACCGCCCCCATCCGCGCCCGCAGGCCGGGCGGCATCCGCGAACCGGCGGCGACATCCAGCCCGTCCAGCCGGATCCGCCCCCCCTGCAAGGGATCAAGCCCCAGGACCGCCCGGGCCAGCGTCGATTTCCCGCAGCCCGATTCGCCCACCAGCCCGACGCTTTCGCCGCGCCCGACCGTCAGGCTGACGCCGTCCAGCGCGCGCAGGCTGCCGCCGGTCAGGCGGTATTCGCGCAGGGCGTCCCGGACCTCCAGCAGCGGTGCGGCGGCCGGGCGCGGGCTGCGCGCGGGCTTGTGCCGCGAGGCCGCGAACAGCTGCCGCGTATAAGGATGTCGGCGCTGGCGGAACACCGCGCCCGTGGGCCCGCTTTCAACGATGCGACCGGATTTCATGACCGCGACCCGGTCGGCCATGCCCGCCACCACGGCCAGGTCATGCGTGATCAACAGCAGAGCCATGCCTTCCTGGCGCGCCAGAGACCTCAGCAGGGCCAGGATGCGCGCCTGCGTGGTCACGTCCAGGGCCGTGGTCGGCTCGTCCGCGATCAGCAGGCCGGGGCGCAGCGCAATCGCCATGGCAATGGCGACCCGCTGGCGCTGCCCGCCCGACAGTTCGTGCGGATACAGCGCCAGGGGAAAGCGGGGCGCGGAAAGGCCCACGCGGTCCAGCCGTTCGCGGGCCTGGGCCAGCGCGGCGGCGCGGCCCAGGCCTTTGTGGAGGCGCAGCACCTCGGCCACCTGGTCGCCGATGCGCATCAGCGGGTTCAGCGCCGTCATGGGCTCCTGGAAGATCATGCCGATGCGTCGGCCCCGGATGCGGCACATGGCGCGTTCGGGCAGGTCCAGCAGGGACCGCCCGTCCAGCGTCACCCGGCCCGAGGCCTGCGCCCGGCGGGGCAGCAGTCCCATGACCGCCAGCGCGGTCATCGACTTGCCGCTGCCGGATTCGCCGACCAGACCCGTGATGGTGCCCGGCGCCAGATCCAGCGACACCCCGTCCAGGACCGGATGCCCGCCGATGGCGACGGACAGGCCGTCAAGCCGGATCACCGCATCACCCGCAGCCGCGGGTCCAGCGCGTCGCGCAAGCCGTCGCCCAGCAGGTTCAGGCCCAGCACCGTCAGCAGGATGCACAGGCCGGGAATAACCGCCGCATGGGGGGCCAGCGTGACCATGGTCTGCGCCTCGGCCAGCATCCGGCCCCAGCTGGGGGTGGGGGGCTGCGCGCCAAGGCCGACATAGGACAGCCCGGCCTCGGCCAGGATGGCCAGGCTGAACTGGATGGTGGCCTGCACGATCACAAGGCCGGCGATGTTGGGCAGGACGTGTTGCAGGCTGATCAGCGCCGCGCCCTTGCCCGCCAGCCGGGCCGCGCGGATGTAGTCCAGCACCCAGATCGGCAGCGCCGCCCCGCGCGTGACGCGGGCAAAGACCGGGATGTTGAAGATGCCGATGGCGACGATCGCGTTCAGCGCCGACGGCCCTCGGACCGCGGCGATCAGGATCGCGATGACCAGGGACGGAAAGGCGAAGACCAGGTCGTTGCCGCGCATCACCAGATCGTCCGTCCAGCCGCCGCGCCGCGCCGCCGCCAGCAGGCCCAGCGGCACGCCCAGGCCCAGGCCCATGGCGACCGCGGCCAGCGCCACCGCCATCGAGCTTTGCGCGCCCAGCATCGCCATGGACAGGATGTCGCGCCCGAAATGATCCGTTCCCAGCCAATGCGCGGCCGAGGGCGGTTGCAGCTTGTCGGCAATGGCCACCTGGCCGACATCGTAAGGGGTCCAGACCGCCGACAGCAGGGCCGCCGCCAGCGCCAGCCCGGCCAGCGCGGCGCCAAGAACGGGGCCAAGAACGGGGCCAAGAACGGGACCGGTCCTCATGCCCGGCGCAGCCTCGGATCCACGGCGGCATAGGCCAGATCGACCAGAAAGGTCACGGCGATCACGGCGGCGACCAGCACCAGCACGGCCGATTGCACCACGATCAGGTCGCGCTGCGTGATCGCCTGGAAGATCATCCGGCCCAGACCCGGCAGGTAGAAGACGTTCTCGATGATGATCGCGCCCGCCAGCAGGAAGCTGAACTGCATCCCCAGGATCGTCAGCACCGGGATCAGCGCATTGCGCAGGGCATGGCGGCGCAGCGCCTGGCCGCTGGTCAGTCCCTTGGCGCGGGCGGTGCGGATATAATCCTGGCCCATGGTTTCAACCAGGGCCGACCGCAGCACGCGGGCCAGGATCGCGCCCTGCGGCAAGGCGAGTGCCAGGCTGGGCAGGACCAGGGACCGCAGCGCGGCCAGGGGATCGGACCAGCCGGGAAAGCCGCCCGCGGGCAGCCAGCGCAGCTTGACGGCGAAAACCAGCACCAGCAGCATCGCCAGCCAGAAGTTGGGCAGCGCGACGCCCAGCTGCGTGGCCCCCATCACCAGCCTGCCGCCCGCCCGGCCCCGCCGCCCCGCCGCGTAAAGCCCGGCCGGCAGCGCCATGGCACCCGCCAGGGCCAGCGCCATCAGCGCCAGCGGCAGCGAGACCTGCAACCGTTCAAGGATCATGCCCGCAACCGGCGTCCTGTAGGTGAGGCTGGTGCCGAAATCGCCCCGCAGGATCGCCCCCGCCCAGGCCGCGTAGCGCAGGGCCAGGGGCCGGTCCAGGCCCATCTGCTGACGCAAGGCCGCCAGGGTTTCAGGCTGCGCGCCGGTTCCCAGCATGAAGCTGGCCGGGTCGCCCGGCACAAGCTCGGTCACGGAAAAGATCAGGGCCGAGGCCGCAAGCAGGCTCAGCCCCATCACGATCATCCGGCGAGACAGGTATCGCAGCATGGCCGCATTGCTAACCTGCCCCGCCGCAACGGTAAAGACGCGTCAGCCCTCGCCGCGGGGATACCAGTCGGCAAGAACGACCAGGCTGCCCGCGCCCGACGCCTCGACCAGGCGGGCGAATTCCTGCACGTCGCTGCCCCGGTGGTGATAAGGAAAGACCGAAACCGGCCTGAACTCCGCGACCGCGTCGGCCGCCTGCTGGACCGTCATGGTGTAGGGCAGGTTCATGGGCAGGAAGGCCACGTCGATGCCGTCCAGCGCGCGCATCTCGGGCGTGTCCTCGGTGTCGCCCGCGATATAGAACCGCTTGCCGCCGACCGTCAGGACATAGCCGTTGTCGCGTCCCTGCGGGTGGAACTGCTGCTTGTCGGGGCTGGTGTTGTAGGCGGGCACCGCCTCGATCCCCATGCCCATGGCCTGTGCCTGGTCGCCATTGGCCATGGCGGTCGCGCGCGACTGCATGTCGGCGGGCAGCATCCCGTGGACCGCCGGGTTGGCGATGATCGCGACAGGGGGCAGGGCTTGCAGCGTCGGCAGGTCGAAATGATCGCCATGCTCGTGCGTGATCAGGATCAGCGAGGGCTGCGGCATCCCGCGATAAAGATCCGCGCCCCCCACCGGATCGACATAGATCACCCCGCCCGGCGTTTCGACCACCATCGAGGCGTGATCGACCGGATGAAAGGTGACCTGGCCCCCTTCGACGGGATAAGCGAACGAGGTGGGCGCTGCGGTCTGGGCCAGGGCGATTCGGGGCAGGACGGCGGCGCTGACGGTGGCAAGGCCCAGCATCAGGCTGGCGCGGCGGCTGAGGATCATCGGAAGAACTCCGGGCACGGGAATGGCAACGGGGTGGAACACGCATGGCGCCCGCGGGGTTCCCTTCCGCCGCCTGACGGGGCGCGCTAGAAGGCCGTGCAATCAGGGATCGGGGACTGGCGATGACACATCTGTGGGTGCGGGCCGAAAGCCGCCCGAACGAGGACCGGGTGGGCATCACCCCCGACGGCGTGGCCTCGCTGATTGCCCAAGGGTTCGCCGTCACGGTCGAGGACAGCCCCCGCCGCGTGCTGCCGACGGACGCCTATGCCCGCGCGGGCGCCGCTGTCGCGCCCGAGGGAAGCTGGCCCACCGCGCCCGGTGACGCCATCATCTTCGGTCTGAAGGAGCTGCCCGAGGACGGCACCCCCCTGCGCCATCGCCACGTCATGTTCGGCCATGCCTTCAAGGGTCAGCCCGCGGGACAGGTTCTGCTGCGCCGGTTCGCCGATGGGGGCGGGCGGCTTTACGACCTGGAATACCTGACGGACGACGCGGGCCGCCGCCTGGCGGCCTTCGGGCACTGGGCGGGCTATGCGGGGGCGGCGGTCAGCCTGAAGGCCTGGGTGGCGCAGCAGCGGGGCGGGATCTGCGGGCCGGTCCACGCCCAAGCCGACAAGGGGCGGCTTTTGGACGAACTCCGCGCGCAGCTGGACGCCACGGGCCGTCCCCGTCCGCGCGCCCTGGTGATCGGCGCCAAGGGCCGCGTGGGCAGCGGCGCCGCCGACCTGCTGGCCGAGATGAACGTGCCCGTCACCCGCTGGGACATGGCCGAAACCGCCCATGGCGGCCCTTTCCCCGAGGTTCTGGCCCATGACCTGTTCGTCAACGCGATCCTGGCCCAGCCAGGCGCGCCCGTGTTCGTTCCCGCCGATGCCGCGACTCTGGCCCGCGCCCTGACGGTCATCGGCGACGTGGCCTGCGATCCGACCAGCGATTTTTCCCCGGTCAGGGTTTATGACCGCACGACCGGCTGGGACAAGCCGGTGCTGCGGGTGGCCGACCATCCGCCCCTGGACGTGATGGCCATCGACAACCTGCCCTCGATGCTGCCGCGCGAAAGCTCCGAGGATTACGCGCGGCAGCTTCTGCCGGTGCTGGCGCGGCTGGACCGGATCGACGAAGGCCCATGGGGCCGGGCAGGCGCCTTGTTCCAGGACCGCATGGCGCGGCTGGCCTGACACAGACGTGATGGGGCGGGGCGGAACGCCGGCCCCCCGGGGGTGTTCGGCCAGCGATCACCCGACATCCAGGAGACTCGCATGTCCCGACTTTCTCCCAGCATGACGGCCATGACCGCCGCGGCGGCATTGCTTGCCGGAAGCGCCGTGGCGCAGGATTTCAACGCCGCCGCCCCCAACGCCCCGGACCAGCAGCCCGCCTTCGAGAACCAGACCCGCGCGCCGGTGCTGGAAGGCGACGTGGCGCTGGACCAGACGGTGATCGCCGAGGGGCTGGATCATCCCTGGGGCCTGGCCGAACTGCCGGACGGCGCCTGGCTTGTGACCGAACGCGCGGGCAATCTGCGGATGGTGGGCGCGGACGGCGCCCTGTCCGACCCCATCGGCGGGTTGCCGGACATCGACACCCGCGACCAGGGCGGGCTGCTGGACGTGACCGTTGCCGAGGATTTCGCGGACACCCGCCGCGTCTGGATCAGCTTCGCCCAGCCTCGGGACGGCGGCAAGACCGCGACTGCCGTCGCCACCGGCACCCTGTCGGCCGACAACGGCACGCTGGAGGGCGTCGAGGTCATTTGGCAGCAGCAGCCCGCCTGGGATTCGACCAAGCATTACGGTTCCGTTCTGATCCATGACGGTCAGGGCGGGCTGTTCGTGACCACCGGCGAACGATCCGTCCCGGATGCGCGCGTCTTGTCGCAGAACGTGACCACGACGCTTGGCAAGGTGGTGCGCATCGACCCCGAAACGGGCGCCCCCATGGGCGATCCCGGCGTGGCCGAGGCCCTGCCCGAGATCTGGTCCTGGGGCCACCGCAACATCCAGGGCGCGGCGCTGGACGGCCAGGGACGCCTGTGGACCATCGAGCATGGCCCGAAAGGCGGGGACGAGCTGAACCGCCCGCAGGCGGGCCGCAACTACGGCTGGCCGCGCGTGACCTATGGCATCGACTACAGCGGCGGACCCATCGGCGAGGGGATCACGCAGCTCGAGGGGACCGAGCAGCCGGTCTATTACTGGGATCCGGTGATCGCGCCGGGCCAGATGACCTTTTACGACGGCGCGATGTTTCCCGACTGGCAGGGCGACCTGCTGACCGGCGGGCTGAAGGCGGGCGCGCTTGTGCGCCTTGAACTGGACGGCGACCGGGTGACGGGCGAGGCGCGGCACCTGCAAGGCATCGGCCGCGTGCGCGAAGTGGCCGTCGCCCGCGATGGCGCCATCATGCTGCTGACCGACGAGGACAACGGCAAGCTGATCCGCGTCACCCCCGCCGGAGAGGCGTCCTAGACGGGGCGGTTCAGATCGTCCTCGGCATCTTCGGGCGAGATGCCGAGGGCGTCCAGTCCCGCCTCCAGCAGGTCGGCCAGGCGCGGCTCTCCCATCAGGTAGTCCTCGGTGGGCGTGGTGCGCTCGATCCGGGCGGTTTCGATGGCTTCGCCCAGTTCCTCGGGCTCGAAGCTTTCGCGGCCGATCCACATGACGGCAACCAGGCTGGCCTGCTCGTCCTCGTTGAGATTGGCGATGAAGCCGCGCAGCTCGTTCTGGACGCCGTGCTGCCGCCTGCCGCCCGAATGCGCCCAAGGGTTGACGCCGCTGTCGTATTCGCGCGCGCGGATGATGATATGGGCGATCTTTTCAGGACTGATCTGCAACATGGCACGGCTCCTTTATTGGGCCGACTGTCGCGCCCTTGGGGGCGGCGGTCAATCCTTGCGCCCGAACAGCCGCTCGATGTCGGACAAGCGCAGCTTGACCCAGGTGGGGCGGCCGTGGTTGCACTGGCCGGACTTGGGCGTGCGCTCCATGTCCCGCAGCAGGGCGTTCATTTCCTCGGCCCCCATGCGCCGGCCCGACCGGACCGAGCCATGGCAGGCCATGGACGACAGGACGGCATCCAGCCGCGCCCGCAGCCGGTCCGAGGCGCCCTGGTCCGCCAGATCGTCCAGGATGTCGCGGATCAGGGCGGGCAGGTCCAGCGGGGTCAGCATCGCGGGGGTTTCGCGCACCGCGACGGCCCCGCCGCCGAAAGGTTCGATCACCAGGCCCAGGCCGGCCAAATCCGCCGCCACCGCCAGGATGCGGGCGGCGTCGGGTTCGGACAGATCCACGATCTCGGGGATCAGCAGGGCCTGGCGGGCGATGCCTGTGGCCGCCGCCTGGGCCTTCAGCCGTTCATAAACCAGCCGTTCATGCGCGGCATGGGCATCGACGATAACCAGCCCGTCCTCGGTCTGGGCGATGATGTAGTTCTCGTGGATCTGCGCCCGGGCCGCGCCCAGGGGGGCATCCGCCGGGACCGGCGCCGGATCCTCGGTGCGGGCCGAGGGGGCCTCGGCAAATCCCGCGACGGGGGCTTGCAGATCCAGGCTGGCGCGGATCGCCGGGGCCGAGGGGCGGTAGTCCATCCGATAGGCGCGCGGCGCCGGTTCGGCGGCAAACGCCGCCAGCGTCGCGTCGCCCAGGGTGGACGAGGCGCGATGCCCGGCATTCGCCAGCCCGTGCCGCAGGGCGCCGACCAGCAGGCCCCGCGCGCCCTGCGGGTCGCGGAAGCGGACCTCGGCCTTGGCGGGATGGACGTTCACGTCCACCAGCTGCGGGTCGCAGGTCAGATACAGCACCGCCGCCGGATGCCGCCCCGAGGCCAGCACGTCCATGTATCCCGCCCGCAGCGCCCCGGTCAGCAGCTTGTCGCGCACCGGCCGGCCGTTCACGTAAAGATGCTGCGCCACCGCCGCGCCGCGCGAATAGGTGGGCAGCGCGGCAAAGCCGGTCAGAACCAGCCCGTCGCGTTCGGCGTCGATGGCAATGGCGTTGTCGATGAAGTCGCGGCCCATGACGCGGGACAGGCGGGTTTTCAGCGCGTCGAACAACGCGCCCCCTTCCGCATCGGCGCGGAAGATCTCCTTGCCGTCGGCGGTCAGCGTGAAGCCCACGAAAGGCTCGGCCATCGCCAGGCGGCGGACGCATTCGGCCACGGCCATCGTTTCGGCCCGGTCGCCGCGCAGGAATTTCAGCCGGGCGGGGGTGGCGAAGAACAGGTCGCGCAGTTCCACGATCGTGCCCGGATTGGCGGCGGCGGGCCGCGCGGGCGCGACCTTTCCGCCTGCCACCGCGATCACCGCGCCCTCGCCGCCCCGCGTCCGCGAGGTGATCGTCAGCCGTCCGACCGCGCCCAAGGAGGGCAGCGCCTCGCCCCGGAAGCCGAAGGAACGGATCGCCAGCAGATCCGAGCCGTCGATCTTGCTGGTCGCATGGCGCGACAAGGCCAGCGGCAGGTCTTCCGGCATCATGCCGCAGCCGTCGTCGCAGACCCGGATCAGCCGCCTGCCGCCGTTCTCGATGGCGATGTCGATGCGGGCGGCCCCGGCGTCCAGCGCGTTTTCCACCAGTTCCTTGACCGCCGAGGCGGGACGCTCCACCACCTCGCCGGCCGCGATGCGGTTGGCGGTGGCCTCGTCCAGCTGCCGGATGACGGGCCGGATATGGTGGGCATGGGTGTTCATGCGTCCAAATCTAGCAGGGGCAAGACAGCGGGGCCAGAGATTCCGTGGCCGATGTCCGGCAGGCGGATGTCCGGCGAACATTCCCCGGACCGATTGGCCCCCCGTCGCAGGCGCGCGACAGGGCGGGCCGTCGGACCGGGTTTCCGCAAATGGGGGCGTGACCGCCCGGACGGGCGCGGCCGGAGCCGTCGCGGGACAAATCCGGCAAGCTCCGCAAGCCCCCGGGTCAGTTCACCGCCTTTGCCTCTGCCTCATCGGTCGCCGCGATCCCTTCGGGCCGCCCGACCAGCACGAAGCGCAGCGCATCCGCATCCAGCAGCCGCCCTGCCACGCGCTTCACGTCATCGGCGGTGACCGCCTCGACCTTGGCGTTGCGGGTGTTCACATAGTCGATGGGCAGGCCGATCAGCTGCATCCCGGCCAGGATCCCCGCGATCTTGCCGTTGCCGTCGAAGCGCAGGGGGTATTCGCCCGTCAGAAAGGTCTTGGCGTCGGCCAGTTCCCTGTCGGTCACGCCTTGCGACATGCGGTCCCATTCCTGCCGGATCAGCGCCACGGCCTCGCCCGTGGTGGCGTTCGACCCCGCCATGCCGCCCTGCCAGGTCTGGCCATAGACGCCCGTCGCCAGGGCGGTGCCCACGCCATAGGTCAGCCCGCGCTTTTCGCGGATCTCCTCCATCAGGCGGGAACTGAAGCCGCCGCCGCCCAGGATGTGGTTGGCCACATAGGCCGCGAAGTAATCGGGATCGTCGATGGGCAGCCCCGGCCCGGCAAAGCTGACAACGGTCTGCGGGCTGTCCCAGTCGATCACCGTGACGCCGCCGGTCAGCTGCAACCGCGCAGGTTCCGGCAAGGGTGCGGTGCCCTGTTCCGGCAGGCCGCCCAGCACCTTGTCCAGCAAAAGGCCCAGTTCCTCGGGGGTGATGTCGCCTGCCGCGCCCACCACCACGCGGTCGCGGGCCAGCACGCGGTTCTTGGCCGCGACCAGATCCTGGCGCGTCAGCGCGGCCACCGTTTCCCGCGTGCCGTTGATGGATGTGGCATAGGGGTGGTCCCCCCAGGCCTGGCGGGACATTTCCTTGGCGGCGATGGCTTGGGGATCGGTCGCCTCGGCCCGGATGATCGACTGCACCTGCGCGCGCACGCGCTCGACCGCCGCATCGTCGAAGCGGGGCTGGGTCAGCGCCTCGGCCAGCAGAGCGGCGGCCTTGTCGCGGTTCTCGGACAAGGCGCGCATCCCGACCGACAGCGAATCGTCGCCCACGTCAAAGGAGAACTGCGCCCCCAGATCCTCGACCGCCTGGGCGAAGGCCACGGAATCGCGGCTGCCCGCGCCTTCCTCAAGCGTGGCGGTCATCAGGTTGACGGCGCCGCGCTTTCCTTCGGCATCCAGGCTGGCGCCGCCCTTGAAGTCGAACTCCACCGCGACAAAGGGGATGCTGTCGTCGGCGACCAGCCAGGCCTTGATGCCGCCAGGCGAGGTGACTTCCTGGATGTCGATGGCATGGGCCGGCACGGCCAGCACGGCGAACAACAGGGCGATGGCGGCGCGGATCATCCTTGCACCTCGGGCTTGGGGGTGTCGGTCGGGGCGGGGGCAGGGGCGGGTGCGGCTCGGGCGGCGGGGGGCGTTTGCGCGGCCTCGGCGGGCAGCAGCCAGCCGGTCACTGTGGCCTCGCTGCCCAGCACCTGCCGGGCGGCGGCCATCACGTCCTCGGCGGTGACGGAGGCCAGGATGTCGGGCCAGTCGTTCACGTCCTCGACCGACAGCCCGGTCGCCAGACCTTGCCCGTAATCGTAGGCCCGGCCATGCGCGGAATCGAGCGTGTAAACCCGCGCGGCCTCGATCTGCGTCTTGACGCGGTCCAGATCGGCGGGGTCCGGGCCGGTTTCCAGAAAGTCCGCCAGCGCGCGGTCCAGTTCGGCCTCGGCCTCTTCGGGCGCCATGCCGTCGGCGGGAACCAGGGAAATGCCGAAGCTGGTCGGATCGACGGAAAAGCCGTCATAGCCCGCGTTCACCCACAGGGCCTTGCCCTTGAGCGCCAGTTCCCGTCCCAGAACCGAGGTCTGCATGGACCCGCCCAGCAGTTCCGCCAGCACCGTCAGGGCGGCGGCGTCCTTTTGGTCGCCGGGGTTCCGTTCGGGGGCGATGTAACTGCGCGTCATCACCGGCTGGGGCACGCGGGGGTCGGTCATCTGCATCCGCCGGGGCGACCGTTGAACGGGTTCCTGCGGGCGGACGCGGGGTTCGGCGGCGCCCTTGGCGGGGATAGGGCCGTAATACCGTTCGGCCAGTTCGCGGGCGCGCTCGGGCGTCACGTCGCCCGCGAGGATCAGGATCGCCTCGTTCGGGGAATAATGATCGTCGTACCAGGCCAGGGCGTCGTCGCGGGTCAGCCCCTCCATCTCGGCGCGCCAGCCGATCACAGGGCGGCCGTAGGGGTGGTTGTAGAACAGGGTGGCGTTGCGCTCCTCGGCGAACAGCGAGCCGGGGTCGCTGTCCACGCGTTGCGCCCGTTCCTCCAGCACGACCTGGCGTTCGGCCTGCCAGTCGTCCTCGCCGATGCGCAGGTTGGCCATGCGGTCGGCCTCCATTCCCATGACCAGGGGCAGGCGGTCCGAGGCGATGCGCTGGAAATAGGCGGTGTAGTCATAGGAGGTGAAGGCGTTGTCGGAACCGCCGTTGGCGGTCACGGTCTTGGACAGTTCGCCGGGTTCCAGCGTGTCGGTGCCCTTGAACATCAGGTGTTCCAGGTAATGGGCGATTCCCGACTTGCCGGGCTGTTCGTCGGCGGAACCGATTTTGTACCAGACCATCTGCACGACCACGGGGGCGCGGTGATCCTCGATCACCACGGTTTCCAGGCCGTTGGGCAGGGTGAAATGGGTGATGCCTTCGGGCATGTCGGCCAGCGCGGGCGCGGTGGCAAGGGTCAGAACCAGAAGCGCGGGCAGGGTCGGGCGGTGCATGGGGGCTAAACCTCCTTGGGCTCGGGCGGAAATCTGGCCCGGCGCCGGAGATTGCGCAACCTGTCTGACGCTAATGTGTGGCGATGGTGATGGGCAGGGACAGCGGGCCATGCGCCTGAAGGCCGGTTTTCCAGGGGACGGGGCCCGCAAGTTCGATGGCGCGGGTGCGGGCCAGCAGGCGGGCGAACAGGATCTCCATGTTCAACCGCGCGAGGTTGTTGCCCAGGCAGACATGCGGACCCGCGCCGAAGGCCAGGTGCAGGTTCGGCCTGCGCGCCACATCGAAGCGGTCGGGGTCCGGGAAGGCCTCGGGGTCGCGGTTGGCGCTGGCGTAAAGCAGGCCGAACTTCGCCCCCTTGGGCCACGCCTGCCCGCAGATCGACAGATCCTCGCCGGCGTAGCGGTGAAAGAAGATCAGCGGCGGGGCAAAGCGGAACATTTCCTGCACCGCCGTCGGCATCAGGCCCGGATCGGCGCGCAGCCGGGCCATCTGGTCCGGGTGCGCCAGCAACGCGTGCAGCCCGCCGCCCATCACGTCGATGGTCGATCCGTGCCCCGCGTGCAGGATCTGCATGATCGTGGCGATCAGCTCGTCATGGCTCAGCAGGCCCGCGTTCTTCGCCCCGATCATCGCGGTCATCAGGTCGTCGCGGGGCTGCGCCTGGCGGGCCGCATGGAGGTCCAGCAGCGCGTCGTGGAACAGGCGCACCGCCCCTTCGGCCTGCGCCTTGCGCTCTGCCGTGCGGCGGCTCACGTCGAAATAGCTGACGGTATCCTCGGACCATCGCGTCATCTGCGGGGCAAGCGCGGGATCGGTGCCGATCAGATGGCCGATCACCTGTCCCGGCAGATGGGCGGCCAGATCGGCGATGAAGTCGAAGCGGCCCCGCGCAACCAGCCGGTCCAGCGCGGCATCGACCCACCCGGTGACAAAGGAGCGCAGGCTTTCCAGCCGGGTCTTGGTGAAAAAGGGAAAAACCGCCCGGCGCAGCCGGTCGTGGTCCGGCCCGTCCAGTTCCAGCATCGAGGTCTGCACGAAGCGTTCGTGGAACGGCATGTCGTGGAAATTCTCGGCCGCCTGCATCTGCCGCCGGATCTCGGGGGCGAACAGCGCGGTTCCCCGCACCATCCGGCGGTCCGAGGCGATGGCCCGCACATCCGCGAACCGCGCGGCCAGGCGGAACCCGTTCCAAAGGGGCAGGCCGGGCGCCGCCCGCAGCCGCGCATAAGCGGGCCAGGGGTTCGCGCCGAAACCGGGTTGGGCAGGGTCGAAGCCCGCCGTCATTCCTCGACGGGCGCGGGCGAGGTCTGGGTGATGGCCCCCGCGCGTTGCCAGCGCTGCTGTTCGGTCCGCGAATCAAGCGCCATGGGGCGGTAGGCGCGCTGATACACGGTGGTGCCGAACAAGGCTTCCAGCGGGCGGCGCTTGTTGCGCGACCGCCATTCGGCATCGGCCTGGGCCAGCGTCCGGCGGATGGCGGGGTCGCTGCCGCGGCGCGCGGCATGGGCGACCAGCGCGCCGTCGGCGGCGGCGATGCCCCCGTCGGACAGCCGCGCCGGATTGCCGCCAAGGGCCGCCACGGCATCGGCGTTCGGGCTGGGGTCGGTGATGTTGGCCCCGCCCGGCGTGGGGGTGGGCAGCAGCGCCAGGTCGGGCGGCATGGACAAGGGCCGGGTCGGCAGGATGGCGAATTCGTCCGGGCTGTTCTGGCCGGTCTCGATGTTCATCAGCTGGTTGCTGCCGCAGGCCGAAAGCCCCAGAACGGCCGCTGCCGCGATGCCCCTGACGAAAGCCTGCATGTTCTGCCCCTTGCCTTTGTTGCGCCCCGTTCTAGCCGGATTTTCCGGTGCCGTCACGGGTCTTGTCGGCGGGCCTCGCCTGCGGCTTGCGGGCGGGCTTTCCGGCTTCCTTCTTCTGCGGCACCAGAACCAGCCCGATGGCGCCCGCGAAGATGGCGATGTCGGCCACGTTGAAGCTGTAGGGGTTCTGCCATCCCGGCAGCGACATGTTCAGGAAATCCGCCACCGCGCCGTAAAGAAGCCGGTCGATCACGTTGCCAAGCGCGCCGCCGATCAGCAGCCCCGCCGCCACGCGGGCGAAGCGTCCCGCATCGGACCGCCAGATCCAGATCCAGACCCAGGCCACGATGACAAGCGCGACCGCGATCAGGATCCAGCGGGTGATGTCGGTATCCGACGCCATCAGGCCGAAGTTCACGCCCTGGTTCCAGGCCATGCGCAGGTTCAGCCAGGGCGGCAGCACGTCGATCTCGCGCAGGCGGTCCAGTTGCAGCACGTGGACAACCCAGTATTTCAGCGCCTGGTCCAGCAGGAAGATCAGCCCCGCCGTCCAGGCCACCAGCCGCATGTTCGTGCGAACCGGAGGCGCGGGCTTTTTCGGCGCGCGGGGCCTGCGCGTCCTGGGCGCCTGGTGCTGGGCCGGTGCCGGGGGCGTCGGATCAAGGGGAAGTTCGTGCTGCATCAGTGCCGGAAATGCCGCTGGCCGGTGAAGACCATCGCCAGACCCAGGCGGTCCGCCGCGGCGATCACCTCGTCGTCGCGCATGGACCCGCCGGGCTGGATCACGGCGCGGGCGCCGGCTTCCGCCAGGGCCTCGATCCCGTCGGCAAAGGGAAAAAAGGCGTCGGACGCGACAACCGCGCCGACCGTCAGCGGCTGTGCAAGGCCAAGCGCCTCGGCCATGTCCTCGGATTTGCGGCGGCCGATGCGGGTGCTGTCCACGCGGCTCATCTGGCCCGCGCCGATGCCCACGGTGGCCATGTCCTTGGCATAAACGATGGCGTTGGATTTCACGTGCTTGGCGACGGTCCAGGCGAACAGCATGTCGTTCAGTTCGCCGCCGGAAGGCTGGCGGCCGCTGACGACCTTCAGGTCGGACAGCCCGACATGGCCGTTGTCGCGCCCCTGCACCAGGAACCCGCCCGCCACCTGGCGGAAGGCCAGCCCGCCGGCGCGCGGATCGGGCAGCCCGCCGGCGGTCAGCAGGCGCAGGTTCTTTTTGGCGGCGAAGACGCGTTTCGCGTCCTCGTCGGCGTCCGGCGCAATGACCACTTCGGTGAAGATCTTCGCGATCTCCTCCGCTGTCGCCCCGTCAAGCGTCTGGTTCAGCGCGACGATGCCGCCGAAGGCCGAGGTCCGGTCGCAGTCGAAGGCCCGCTTGTAGGCATCCAGCGCCGAATCGCCCCGCGCCACGCCGCAGGGATTGGCGTGCTTGATGATCGCGCAGGCCGGGCCCTGGGCCGGGTCGAATTCCGCGACCAGCTCAAATGCCGCGTCGGTGTCGTTGATGTTGTTGTAGGACAGTTCCTTGCCCTGCCACTGCTTCGCGGTCGCCACGCCGGGGCGGTTGTCGCCCGTGACATAGAAGGCCGCTTGCTGGTGCGGGTTCTCGCCATAGCGCAGGGGCTGCGCCAGCGTTCCCGCGAAGGCGCGGCGGCGGGGCGTTTCCTCGCCGATGGCGCCGGCAAGCCAGGTGCTGACGGCGGCGTCATAGGCGGCGGTGCGCGCATAGGCGATCTGCGCCTGGCGCTGGCGGAAGGCCAGCGTGGTGCGGTCGTTGTTGGCGTCCAGTTCGGCCAGCAGGGCGTCGTAGTCGTGCACATCCACGATCACGGTGACGAAGCCGTGGTTCTTGGCCGCGGCGCGGATCATGGCCGGGCCGCCGATGTCGATGTTCTCGATGCAGTCGTCGTAAGCGGCGCCCTTTGCGACCGTTTCCTCGAAGGGGTAAAGGTTCACCACCAGCAGGTCGATCGGCCCGATGCCGTGGGCCTCCATCGCGGCCAGGTGTTCGGCGTTGTCGCGCAGCGCCAGCAGGCCGCCGTGGACCGCCGGGTGCAGCGTCTTGACGCGGCCGTCCATCATCTCGGGGAAGCCCGTCGCGTCGGCCACGTCCACAACTGTCAGTCCCGCGTCGCGCAGTGATTTCGCGCTGCCGCCGGTGGACAGGATCTCGATCCCCCGCGCGTCCAGCTTGCGGGCGAAGTCGATCAGCCCGGTCTTGTCGGAAACGGAAATCAGCGCGCGTCGGATCGGCACGGGACGGGACATGGGGGCCTCGCATCTGGTTCGGCGGTGGCTTAGCGCCATGGAGGCCAAAGGTCCAGTGGCGCCGCCCGGGGGCGCTTCGCCCCCCGGACCCCCCGAGGATACTTCAAGTCCGCAGCAGGAGCCGGTCAGCCCGGCTTGCGCAGCCGCGCCATGAAGAAGCCGTCCATGCCGCCCCGGTCCGGCCAATGGTCGGGCCGCGTGCGCAGGCCGCCCTCGGGGGTGATCCAGGAGGGATCGGTGCCGGGCAGGGACGGTTGCTCGACTGCGAGTCCCGGATGGCGGGCCAGGGCGGCGGCGACCTGCGCCTCGCCTTCGTCGGGCAGAAGCGAGCAGACGGCATAGACCATCCGTCCGCCCGGCGGGATCAGGGACAGGGCGTGGTCGATCAGGCGGGCCTGGAGGTCCACCAGCGCCGGGATGCCCGATCCGTCGCGCAGGAAAGGCAGATCGGGGTGGCGCCGGATCGTGCCGGTGGCCGAGCAGGGCGCGTCGAGCAGGACTGCGTCCGGGATCGCATCGGGGCGCCAGTCGAGCGCGTCCGCCGCGACCAGTTCGGCCGACAAGGCGCAGCGGCTCAGGTTATCGGCCACGCGGCGGAGGCGGGCGGGGCTGATGTCCACCGCCGTCACCCGGGCGCCTGCCGCCGCCAGTTGCAGCGTCTTGCCGCCGGGCGCGGCGCAAAGATCGGCGATTCGCTCGCCCGGCTGGGGATCCAGCAGGCGGGCGGGCAGGGCGGCGGCGGCATCCTGGACCCACCAGCCGCCCTGGTCGTATCCCGGCAGGGCCGAGACCTGCACGGGGCCGTGAATGCGCAGGGATCCGGTCGGCAGCGGCTCGGCGCCTTCGACCGACACGCCCGGCTTCGGCGTCAGGTCCAGCGGGGCGCCTGCCCCATGCGCGGCCTCGATGGCCAGGGACACGGCTTCGCCATGAGCGGCGGCGACGGGCTCTCGCAGCCAGCCCGGCATCGGCTGCGGGGGCAGGTCGCGCCATCCGCCATGGCCCGCCGCCTTGCGCAGCACGGCGTTCACCATGCCCGCCGCCGCCTGGCCCTTGTGGCCGAGCCCGCGCGTCAGCGTCACCGCCGCATCGACGACGCCGTGCGCGGCGCCGCCCAGTTCCAGCATCTCGACCACCGCCAGCCGCAGCACGTCGGCGACCTGCGGGGCGGGCTTGCGGCTGACATGGGCGGCGATCACCGCGTCGGCGCGCGACCGGTGGCGCAGGACTGCGGCCGCAAGCCGCCCGGCGCGGGCCTGGTCGGCGGGCGCCAGGCCCTTCAGCGCGCCCGCCTGGTCCGCCAGCGACAGCCCGTCCCGCACCCCCGCCAGCAGGCGCAATGCCCCCGACCGAGCCATATCCACGCCCTGCTTTGCCAAACCGCTTTCCTTTGCCTATGTCTTGTTGAAAGACTGATGGCGATCCATACGCCTTGTTGAAGGATGTTTCCATGAGCGAGCTTTCGCACGACAACCGGGCCGACCTGCCGCCCGAGGCGATCCGCGCCCTGGCCGAGGCCGCCGAACGCCGCAAGGCCGCCGCTGCCGCGCAGCCCTTGCCCCCGGAATACGGCGGCCGCGACGGGCCGGAACCCGTCCGCTTCGGCGATTACGAAAAGAACGGCCTCGCGGTGGATTTCTGAGCATGGACTGGCTGCGCGCCTCGGCGGCCCAGCAGGGGCGCGCGATCATGGCGGGGCTTCTGGATCCCATCGACCAGACCGAGGCCTATCTGGCCGCCGTCAAGGCCCATCCCGACGCCGAGCGCATCTATGCCCGCGTCACGGCGACGCGCGCCCGGTCCGAGGCCGTGGCCGCCCATGACCGGGCCAAGCTGGAACAGCGCCGCGGGCTGCTGGACGGGGTGCCGATCAGCTGGAAGGACAACATCGACAGCGGCGGCACCGTGACGGAAGCCGGATCGAGGCTGCTGGAAGGCCGCGTGCCGCGCAAGGACGCCATTGTGCTGGCCCGCGCCGCGCGCCAGGGCGCGATCTGCCTGGGCAAGACCCACATGACGGAGCTGGCCTTTTCCGGCCTGGGGCTGAATCCCCGGACGGCCACGCCGCCGAACGCCCTGGACCCCGACCTTGCGCCGGGCGGATCGTCGTCGGGGGCGGCGGTGTCGGTGGCCCTGGGTCTGGCGGCGGCGGCGATCGGAACGGATACGGGCGGCTCAATCCGGGTGCCCGCGGCCTGGAACGGCCTTGTGGGCTTCAAGCCGACGCATGATTCGCTGCCCGAAAAGGGCGTGGTGCCCTTGTGCCGCAAGTTCGACGTGGTGGGCCCCATCGCCCGCACGGTCGAGGACTGCGCCGAGCTGTTCGCGCTGATGGCCGCAACGAAGGCGGCCGACCTGACCGGCGCGGACATCGCCGGGCGCCGCCTGATGGTGCTGGAGGGCCTGCCCTTCGAGGACGCCGAGGAAGGCCCCGTCGCCGCCTTCGAGGATGCGGTGGACCGGCTGGCCCGGGCGGGCGCGCAGATCACCCGGCTGTCCTCGGACTGGGTGGCCAAGGCCATGCCGCTGTCGCCCGCGCTGTTCGCGCCCGAGGCCTATGGCATCTGGCGCGCGCAGATCGAGGATGCGCCGGAACTGATGTGGCAGCCGATCCTGGACCGCTTCCGCGGCGGGGCCGATGTCAGCGCCCCCGATTACGTCGCCGCCTGGGAAAGCCTGGTGCGGATCCGGCGCAAGTGGATCAAGGAGGTGGCCTCGGGCCATGACGCGATCCTGCTGCCTACCGTGCCGATCCTGCCGCCCGATGCCGCGCGTCTGATGGCGGACGGGGCCGAATTCGCCCGCGCGAACCTCCTGACCCTGCGCAACACCCGCATCGGCAACCTGCTGGGGCTGCCGGTCTGCACGCTGTCCACCGGGCACCCCGCCTGCGGGCTTTCGGTGATGGGCCATGCGGGGCGGGACGGGCATCTGCTGCATGTCGCGGCAGGGATCGAGACTGCGCTGGCGGTGGGTTAGGGCGGCAAGAAGGGGGCTGTCTGCCCCCCGTCCCTTCGGGACCCATCCCCGAGGATGTTTGCGCGAAGATGAAAGGCCTCCTGCCCGGCTTTCGCTGGACGCAAGGGCGCGATCACGCTAGTGTTTCCAGTGATAAACGGGGCCGAAGACCCTGAAAGAGAGGCAGAATGGCGATCCCCGAGCGGTTCTCGAACCTGCCGGACTACGCGTTCCCGCGTTTGCGGGCGCTGTTGTCCGGCATCGAGCCGGGCTTGAAAGACGGCGAGGCTCCGACGGTGCTGACCATCGGCGAGCCGCGCCATGCCATGCCCGGATTCGTGGCCGACGTGATGGCCGGCAGCATCGGGGGGTTCGGGAAATACCCGCCCAACGACGGCACGCCGGGCCTGTTGTCGGCCATCGGTGCCTGGCTGGGGTCGCGCTATGGTCTGGACGTGGCGCCTGACCGCATCATGGCGCTGAACGGCACGCGAGAGGGGCTGTTCAACGCGGCGCTGGCGCTGTGCCCGGAACGCAAGAACGGCGCGCGGCCCGCGATCCTGATCCCGAATCCCTTTTATCAGGTCTATGCCGTGGCCGCCGCGGCCGTGCAGGCCGAGCCCGTCTTCGTGCCCGCCACCCCCGACACCGGCAACCTGCCCGATTACGCCGCCCTGCCGCCGGCCGTGCTGGACCGGACGGCCATCGCCTATCTCTGCTCGCCGGCCAACCCGCAGGGGGCCATCGCGGACCGGGATTATCTGGAATGCCTGATCGCCCTGGCGGACCGGCACGATTTCCTGGTCTTTGCCGACGAATGCTATTCCGAGATCTGGCGTGACGCCCCCCCGCCGGGCGCGCTGGCGGTGGCGACGGCGATGGGGCTGGCCGACCGGGTGGTGATCTTCAACTCGCTGTCCAAGCGGTCGAACCTGCCCGGCCTGCGGTCGGGCTTCGTCGCGGGAAGCGCCGCAAGCATTGCCCTGATTCGCCGCCTGCGGGCCTATGCCGGGGCGCCCTTGCCGCTGCCCGCCCAGGCCGTCAGCGAGGCCGCCTGGCGGGACGAGGCGCATGTGGCGGCCAGCCGCGCGCTGTATCAACGAAAATACGCGATCGCCGACCGGGTGCTGGGCAACGTGCCCGGATACCGTCCGATCCAGGGCGGGTTCTTCCTGTGGCTGCCGGTGCCGGATGGCGAGGAAGCCGCCAAGATCCTGTGGGCGCAGGCGGGGATCCAGGTGCTGCCGGGGGCCTATCTGTCCCGAGAGGTGGACGGCCTCAATCCCGGCAAGGGCTTTATCCGCGTGGCCTTGGTGGCCGACGCGGAACAAACGGAACCGGCGCTGCAACGGCTGCGCGCGGTGCTGTATGATGGAACGAACGGCGGGAAGGACTAGGGGACGATGGCAAGCTGGCAGGCAAAACACCGCGATCCGCTGTTCGACCAATCCACCCAAGCGGCGCTGGAACGGCGCGGCAAGGAGCTGCTGGGCGCGGTTCTGATCGTTCTGGGCATCGTGATCGCCATGATGCTGGGCAGCTGGTCGGCCGAGGATCCCAGCTTTCTGTCCGCCACCGACGAACCCGCGCAGAACGCGCTTGGCAGTTTCGGCGCTTATGTCGCCTCGCCCCTGATGATGATCGCGGGCTACGGATCCTGGATGCTGGTCGTTGCCGCCTGTGTCTGGGGCCTGCGCTTCATGCTGCACCGGGGCGAGGAGCGGTTCATGCGCGGGCTGTTCACGCCCATCGCGGTGGCGCTGGCCTCGGTTTATTGCAGCACGCTGGTGCCGGGCGCGGGATGGGAGCAATCCTATGGCCTGGGCGGGCATTTCGGCGACATGATCATGGGCGCGACGCTGAACCTGCTGCCGGTCAAGGCGCAGATCGGCATCCGCCTGGCCGGGCTGCTGGCCGCCGCGGGCGTTCTGGCGATGGCGGCCTTCGTTCTGGGCTTCGAAAGGTCCGAGCTGCGCGTCTTCTGGCGGCGCTTCGTGACCGGACTGCTGACCGCCCTTGACCTGACGGTGCGGGCGGCCGGGCAAGGGGCGGCGGCCTCGGCCGGGATCAGGGATCGGCTGGCCGCGCGGCGCGAGAACAAGGCCGCGCCGGACCGGGCGCCGCGCGCGCCCACCATCGCGCGCCGCAAGCCCGCCGCCCCCGCCTTCGAGCTGGAGGAAGACCTGCCCGAGCCGGAACTGATCGAGCGCGACGCCGATTACGACGGCGACGCGCCCTCGGCCGAGGAGGTCAGCGGGCGCATCAGCGACGCGATCCGCACCCGGGGGGCCAAGCCCTCGGTCCTGGCGGTCGTCGCGGCGCGCCTGACGCGCGAAAACGACCGCGAGGCGGCATCGGCCCCGGCCCCGGCCGATGCCGCCCCCGCGACCGCGCCGCGCGCCGCCATGCCGCCGGTGAAGAAGCCCGCCCCCGCGCGCCCGGCGCGCGAGGGAGCCGGGCCGGACCTGACCTTCGAGGACGTGCTCGACACCTACGAGCGTCCGCCGCTGGACCTGCTGACCGCGCCCTCGGCGGGCGACCAGGCGGTGGTCTCCGAGGAAGTCCTGATGGAAAACGCCCGGATGCTGGAAGCGGTGCTGGACGACTATGGCGTCAAGGGCCAGATCACCGAGGTCCGTCCCGGCCCGGTTGTCACGCTTTACGAACTGGAACCCGCGCCGGGCCTGAAGGCCAGCCGCGTGATCGGGCTGTCGGACGACATCGCCCGGTCCATGTCGGCCCTGTCGGCGCGCGTCAGCACCGTGCCGGGCCGCACCGTGATCGGGATCGAGCTGCCGAACGCGCGGCGCGAAAAGGTGCTGCTGCGCGAGATCCTGGCGTCCCGCGCCTTTGGCGACGGCACGCAGCCCTTGCCGCTGGCCTTGGGCAAGGACATCGGCGGCGATCCGGTGGTGGCCAACCTGGCCAAGATGCCCCACCTGCTGATCGCCGGGACAACCGGGTCCGGCAAGTCGGTCGCGATCAACACCATGATCCTGTCGCTGCTGTACAAGCTGACGCCCGACGAATGCCGGCTGATCATGATCGATCCCAAGATGCTGGAACTGTCGGTTTATGACGGCATCCCGCACCTGCTGTCCCCCGTCGTCACCGACCCGAAAAAGGCCGTGGTGGCGCTGAAATGGGTCGTGGGCGAGATGGAGGAACGGTATCGCCGCATGTCCAAGATGGGCGTGCGCAACATCGAGGGCTACAACACCCGCGTCCGCGAGGCCCTGTCCAAGAACGAGATGTTCAAGCGCACCGTCCAGACCGGCTTTGACGAGGACACCGGCGAGCCGGTCTTCGAAACCGAGGAGTTCAAGCCCGAGACCTTCCCCTATATCGTCGTGATCGTGGACGAGATGGCCGACCTGATGATGGTTGCGGGAAAAGAGATCGAGGCCTGCATCCAGCGGCTTGCGCAGATGGCGCGGGCGTCCGGCATCCACCTGATCATGGCGACGCAGCGGCCTTCGGTCGATGTGATCACCGGCACGATCAAGGCGAACTTCCCGACCCGGATTTCCTTCCAGGTCACCTCCAAGATCGACTCGCGCACTATCCTGGGCGAACAAGGGGCCGAGCAGCTTCTGGGCCAGGGCGACATGCTCTACATGGGCAACGGCGCGCGGATCACCCGCATCCACGGCCCCTTCGTCAGCGACGAGGAGGTCGAGGAGGTCGTGACGCACCTGAAGTCCTTCGGCCCGCCGTCCTACAAGTCGGGCGTGGTCGAGGGCCCCGAGGACGAGGTGGCTTCCGACATCGACGCGGTGCTGGGCCTGGGCGGCGACGGCGGGGACGATGCGCTTTACGACCAGGCGGTGATGATCGTCGCCAAGGACCGCAAGTGTTCCACCAGCTATATCCAGCGCAAGCTCGCCATCGGCTACAACAAGGCCGCCCGCCTGGTCGAGCAGATGGAGGAGCAGGGGGTGGTCTCGGCGGCGAACCACGTCGGCAAGCGCGAGGTGCTGGTGCCGGAGGTGTGAGCCTTCGGACCTTGCAAAGATCGGGGGCGATGACGGCCGCGGGCGATGTGGGCCGCCGGAGATGTGGGCCGCCGGAGATGTAGGCCGTCGTGGGGATCATGTTCCATCGGCCGGTCCACGCCCAGGATCAGCGCCGGTCCCCGATCCGCAGGCTCGCCCGGGCACCGTGAAAGCTGCTGCCACGGCCGATGGGCTGCCCGGAATGCCCATGGACCCGGCTTTGCCTGAAGAACGATACTGCCGCTTATCGAATGACGGCAAACCGGGGAGCTTGGATCGACTGATCCGATCTTTGCGAACGGTTCATGCACATGTTTAAAGCGGTCTCTGGCGTCACGCCTTGGGTTTTCACCTTTTCGATGACACACTGACGCCGTGCCCTTTGCTTTGCCTGGGAACCGGCGCAAATCCTCATAGCTTCTTCGATTCTGATGCCGTGTCTGTCTTTCACATCCGCGGCGCATTGCCGGATATCCCACGCGGCATATGCTCCTTGAGCGGAAAGGAGCAATATGGCGATGACAGCTTTCATGATAACCCTCCTTCCTTGGCGTGATGTTCCAGGATCCGCCGGCCGCTTCTCGCCCGGCTGGCGGGACGTCCGGCCGCAAGCGTAGACGAATTCCTTGTTCGGTCTCAACAAGCGGAAGGGGAAAGGCGTTCTGCTGGCTTCGAGAAACGCCCTGAGATCTCGCCCACGGGCCTGGCGGGCGCGAATGGTTCGATCCCCGTCGCGCAAAGGCCCAGGCGATCAGGCGGAGGGCGCCTGTGAGGGCGAAGGCCATCGCGATCAGGATCAGGATCAGGGTCGTCCGCCAGGTCCATGGGCATGATCATGTCCTCCGTCCCGTTTTCCGGGCTTTCCGTGACCTCTCGCGCCGCGGTCCTGCGTGCCGGTTCCCTGGAACGAACCTGGCACGCCTTCGCCGATCCGCCATGATCTTGTGCATGCGCCCGCGCTGGCGCCCGCCCGCGCTCCGGTATAGGTTGCCGGTCATGAGCGTCTGGACCCTGCATTTTCTGAACGCGCGTCTGGAATTGACGCCTGTTCTGTCGGAACTGCGCGCCGCCAGCCGCGAAGCGGTGGCGCGGGCGTCGGACCATGCCGACCTGCCGGATTTCGATCTTGTGGTCCGTCCGCAATCCGACCGTTCCGCCGATGGCGCGGTCCAGGGCCAGTGCCCCGCGCCCGGCGTGATCGAGATCGCCGTGACCCCCGACCGCTGCGACCCCGCGCACTACGCCCGCGTTCTGGTCCGCCAGACGGCGCATCTGGTCCGCTGGACCGGGCCGGGCTATGGCCGTTCGCTGGGCGAGGCGCTGGTCAGCGAGGGGCTGGCCGGACATTTCGTGTTGCAGGTCGTGGGCGGGCAGCCGGACGCCCTTGATGCCGTCCGCCCTGCGCAGGGCGCGATGCGGCAGGCGATGAACGAATGGGCGCGGCGCGATCACGACCACGCCCGATGGTTCAACGGAAAGGGCGATCTGCGCAAGGGAACCGGGCACAGCCTGGGCCACCAAATCGTCGCCGAGCATCTTGCGCAAAATCCCGGCGTTACCGCCGCCTCGCTGGCAACCGCTCCGGCCGAGCCGTTCCGCCAGGCCCTGCGCCGCCTGGCCGCGGCGGAAGGGCAGGCAGGCGCGGAAACGCCGTCAGAAGAATGAGGAGCGCGGGCTGCGGGTCAGGGCCATGGCCGCGCCCATGACCAGGCCCGCCAGGGTGCCGCCCAGATGCGCCTCCCAGGCGATCGAGGGCATCAGCACGGTCAGCGCCACGTTCAGCACCACCATCATCGCGACGCCGCGCCAAAGCTGCCCCAGGGGACGGCGGCGGCGCCAGCCGGTCACGGCGGCAAAGCCGATCAGCGCCCCCGCCAGCCCGAAGATCGCCCCCGACGCGCCGATCATCGGCCCGCCGTCGGGGGTCATCGCCGCGAACAGCAGGGCGGCGGCGACCTGCGCGACGGCATAAACCAGCGCCATGCGGCGCGGGCCGATCAGGCGGTTCAGTTCCCGCGCCAAGGCCACCAGCGACAGCATGTTCATGCCCAGGTGCAGCAGCCCGCCATGCAGAAAGCCGTAAGTGACGAAGATGGACAGAAGCTGGCCGGGAAAGACCCCGTGCCCGGCCCAGACGATCGGCGACCAGAAGCCCCCGAAGATCAGGGCCGCCTGCCTGACCACGGGATAGCCCAACAGGTCGGCGGCGATCGTCAGACCCTGGATCGCGCAGCACAGAACGATCACGCCCCTGACCCACAGGGGCAGGCGCGGCTGCAACCCGTCCCGGATGGCGACAAAGGGGTCCGAAGGGGCCACCATCAATCCGCCTTGATCTGCCGGGCCTCGGCCACCAGCATGATCGGAATCCCCGCGCGGACCGGAAAGGCCAGCCCCGCGGCCTTCGACACCAGTTCCTGCCGCGCGGCGTCATAGGACAGCGCCGCGTGCGTCACGGGGCAGACCAGCGCCTCGAGCATGTGGCGGTCGAACCCGGGATGGCCGGCATCGGGGTGGTCGGGATGGCTCATTGCAGTCGTTCCTCGTTGTCGCCGCCATGCAGGGCGAATTCGATCAGCCCTTGCAGCAGTTCGCGCCGATCCGCCAGGGTCGGGCTTTCCAGCAGAGCCTGCTTGTCGCCGGGCGAGAAGGGCAGCACCATGGACAGCGAATTGATCAGGGCCTCGTCCTGGGCCTCGGCTGCGGCGTCCCAGTCGGTGGACAGCTCGTGCGCCTCCATGTAGCGGCGCAGGAGGGGGAACAGCGCGTCGCGGTCCATCGCCGGATCCTCCTCGGGGCCCTTCAGGTCGCGGCCGAAGGAGGACCAGTCCACCTCGCCCACCAGATAGGGGGTGAAGCCGTCCTTCACCTCGGCCAGGCGGAAACGCGAAACGGCGCGCAGCGAGATCATCTGCCGCCCGTCGTCGGTTTCCGAGAAGGCCACCACGCGGCCCGCGCAGCCAATGGCGGCCAGTCCGCCGTCAGCGTTCTGACCCTCGGGCTGGATCAGGCCGATCAGGCGGTGGTCGGTCTTCAGCGTGTCGTCGAGCATTTGCAGATAGCGCGGCTCGAACACGTGCAGCGGGATCCGCGCGCGCGGCATCAGCACCGCCCCGGGCAGGGGGAACAGGGCGATGCGCGCGGGCAGATCGAAGCGGAACAGCATGGATCAGGCGAAGATCAGCGAGGACAGGCGGCGGCGGCCCTTCTGGACCAGCGGGTCGTTGGGCTTGAGGCTGTCGAAGATGGTCAAAAGCTGTGCCTTGGCCGCGCCTTCGTTCCAGTCGCGGTCTCGGCGGAAGCTGTCCAGAAGGATGTCGATGGCTTCGGCCACCTGGCCTGCGGCATGAAGGGCCTGGGCGTATTCCAGCCGCGCTTGCTGGTCGTCGGGATCGGCCTCGACCCGGGCCTGCAAGGCGTCCAGCGGACCGGCCTTGGCGGCCTGGCGGGCCAGGTGCAGCCGGGCGCGCGCGGCCTCGACCGGGGCGCTGGTCGCGGCGGGGGCGGGGATCCGGTCCAGCGCCGCCTGCGCGGCATCGGCATCGCCTGCCGCCAGATGGGCGCGGACCACGCCGGCCCAGGCGTCGTTGCTGGAGGGGTCTTCCTCGGCGATGGCGGCAAAGGTTTCGGCGGCGTCCGTGAAGGCGCCTTCCTCCAGCATCTGCTCGGCCGCGGCCAGGGCCTCGGCAAGCCCGCCGTCGTCGCCCGACAGGGCGGCCAGCTTGTCCACGAACTGCTTGACCTGGCTTTGCGGAACCGCGCCCTGGAAGGCATCGACCGGCTGGCCCTGGAAAAAGGCGTAAACGGTGGGGATCGACTGCACGCGCAGTTGCGCGGCGATCATCTGGTTTTCATCGACATTGACCTTGGCCATGCGGACGCGGCCCTTGTGGCGCGCGACCTCGGCCTCAAGCTGCGGTCCCAGGGTCTTGCAGGGGCCGCACCAGGGCGCCCAGAAATCGACGATCACCGGCACCTCCATGGAGGCCTGCACGACCTCGGCCATGAAGGTCGCCTCGGTCACGTCCTTGATGAAATCGGCGGTTTTGGGGGCGTCGGTCGCGCCGTCGAAAAGCATGGTCATGGGATCCCCAGATGGTTCGGGTCGGAACGGTTGGCGGCAATATGGGGGTTGGAACGCCGAAGGGGAAGGGTTGTTCGGGGCGGCAAGGCCGGGGTTTCGCACTCCCCCCTGGGGCCTGCCGGCCCCTTCTTCGCGGGAAAAGGTCCGCCGGACCTTTTCCAGGGCGCTTCGAAGCCCCGCAAAGACCTGCGCGAAGACGAATGGGCGTCAAAGGTCGAAGGATGCCAGCACCGGCACATGGTCGCTGGGCTGGTCCCAGCCTCGGCAGGGGCGCAGGATGCGGCTGGCATGCGCCGCATTGGCGATGTCGGGGCTGGCCCAGACGTGGTCCAGGCGGCGGCCCTTGTCGGCGGCGTCCCAATCCCTGGCGCGATAGCTCCACCAGGAATAGAGCAGCCCCGCCGGGATGTCCTGGCGCGTCACGTCCACCCATTTGCCCGCGTCCTGGGCGGCCAGAAGATGATCGACCTCGACGGGGGTGTGGCTGACGATCTTCAGCATCTGCTTGTGGGACCACACGTCGTCCTCGCGCGGGGCGATGTTCAGGTCGCCCACCAGGATCGACTTCCGCGGATTGTCGGCGTGAAAGACGTCGCGCATCTCGGCCACGAAATCCAGCTTCTGGCCGAACTTCTCGTTCACGGTGCGGTCGGGGATTTCGCCGCCCGCGGGCACATACATGTTGTGGATCGTCACGCCGTTTTCCAGCCGGGCCGCGACATGGCGGGCGTGGCCAAGGCGCGCGTAATCGCGGTCGCCCGCATCTTCCAGCGGCAGGCGCGACAGGATCGCCACGCCGTTGTAGCCCTTTTGGCCGCGCGCCACGATCCAGTTGTAGCCAAGCGCCCGGAACTGCTCCAGGGGGATCTTCTCGACCGGGGACTTGCATTCCTGAAGGCAGAGGATGTCCGGCGCCTCCTCGCGCAGCAAGCGGGCGACCAGGCCCTCGCGCAGGCGGACCGAGTTGATGTTCCAGGTGGCGATGGTGAACATGCGGCAGGCTCCTTTGGCGCGGACCCTAGCGGCGGGAGCGGCCAAAGTCGAGTTGACGCGGCGGCAGGAAAAAAGCGTGGAACATCAATCGCTGCTTGGTGATCGGGGAAACTGCGGCTAAGCAATGCCCCGGCAAGCCAGGGGGACAGAATGCGATTGACGGTGGACGAGGCTTTGGCGCGCGGCGGGGCCGGACGGTTCCAGCGGCGGCTTCTGGGAATCTTCGGGCTGGTCTGGGCCGCCGACGCCATGCAGGTGATCGCGGTGGGCTTTGCCGCGCCCTCGGTCGCCGCCACCTTCGGGATCGAACGGGTGACGGCCTTTCAGATCGGCACGGTGTTCTTTGCGGGGATGTTCCTGGGCGCCTTCGCCTTCGGCCGGATCGCGGACCGGATCGGGCGGCGCAACATCCTGGTGCTGACGGTGGGAATGGACGCGATCTTCGGACTGGCGTCGGTGTTCGCGCAGGACTTCACGCTGCTTCTGGTGCTGCGCTTTCTGACCGGCGTGGCCGTGGGCGGCACGCTGCCGGTGGATTACGCGATGATGGCGGAATTCCTGCCGCCGCGGAACCGGGGCCGCTGGCTGGTCTGGCTGGAAGGCTTCTGGGCCGTGGGCACGGTGGTCGTGGCGCTGACGGCCTGGATCGCCGTGGCCCAGGAGGCTGCGGCTCCCTGGCGGTGGATCTTCGCGGTGGCCGCGATCCCGGCGGTGATCGGGATTTTCCTGCGGCTGTGGGTGCCGGAATCGCCCATGTACCTGATCCGCAAGGGGGACGGAGCAGGCGCAAGGGCGGTGATCGACAAGGTGCTGGTGACGAACGGAATGCAGCCGCTGCCGCAGGATGCCGAACTGGTCCCGGCGGCGGTTCCGACGGGATCCGAGACCTCGATCTTCTCGGACCTGCTGCGGGCGCGGACGGTCGGCGTGCTGGCGGTGTGGTTCCTGGTGTCGCTGTCCTATTACGGCGTCTTCGTCTGGGTGCCCGGCCAGCTTGCGACCGACGGCTTCGGCTTCGTGCGCGGATACGAATTCCTGGTGGTGCTGGCGCTTGCGCAGGTGCCGGGCTATGCCCTGGCCGCATGGGGGGTCGAGGCCGTGGGCCGCCGCGCCACGCTGCTGGGCTTTCTGCTGCTCAGCGCCGCCGGATGCGCGCTGTTCACGGTGGCCGCCGGCACCGCCATGGTCGCGGGGGCGCTGATCCTGATGAGTTTCGCGCTGCTGGGCACCTGGGGCGCGCTTTACGCCTTTACGCCCGAACTTTATCCCACGCACCTGCGCGGCACCGGCATGGGCACCGCCAGCGCGGTGGCGCGGCTTGGCGGCATCCTGGCGCCCAGCCTGCTGGCCTTTGTCTTCGCCCGGGGCTTCGGCTTTGCCATCGGCGTCTTCGCCGCGCTGCTGCTGCTGGGGGCCTTGGCGCTGCTGCTGGTCAGGACCGAGACGCGCGATCAGGCCATCGCCTGAAACCGCAGGCCCGCGCGGTCCGTTGCCCTGTCGGTCACAGGAGGACAAAGGCATGGGCCAACTGGTCGAGGGCGTCTGGAAGGACGAATGGTACGACACCGGATCGAGCGGCGGAGAGTTCGTCCGCGACACCGCCAAGCACCGCAACTGGGTGACCGCCGACGGCAGCCCCGGCCCCACGGGCGAGGGCGGCTTCAAGGCGGAAAGCGGGCGATACCACCTGTATGTGTCATACGCCTGCCCCTGGGCGCACCGGACGCTGATCTTCCGGGCGCTGAAGGGGCTGGCGGATCACATCGACGTTTCCGTCGTCCATCCCGACATGCTGTGGAACGGGTGGGAGTTCCGCACTGACTTCGACGGCGCGACGGGCGACCGGCTGTTCGGCGAGCCTTATCTCTACAAGCTGTATCTGCGCGCCGATCCCAAGGCCTCGGGGCGGGTGACGGTGCCGGTGCTGTGGGACCGCGACGGGGACCGGATCGTGTCCAACGAAAGCGCCGACATCATCCGCATGTTCAACGGGGCCTTCGACGGGGTGACGGGCAACAGCGACGACTACTGGCCCGGGGAACTCCGCGACGCGATCGGGCATCTGAACGACCGCATCTACGACACGGTGAACAACGGCGTCTACAAGGCGGGCTTCGCCACCAGCCAGGACGCCTATGACAAGGCCGTCCATCCGCTGTTCGACAGCCTGGACTGGATCGAGGGCATCCTGGCCCAGAACCGCTATCTGGCCGGCGAGCGCATCACCGAGGCCGACTGGCGCCTGTTCACCACCATTGCCCGCTTCGATGCGGTTTATCATACGCATTTCAAGTGCAACCGGCGGCGGATCGTGGATTACCCGAACCTGTGGGGATGGGCGCGGGAACTGTATCAGGTGCCCGGCGTGGCCGAGACGGTGCGGCCCGACCATTTCATGCGGCATTACTACTTTAGCCACGACATGGTGAACCCGCACCGGATCATTCCCATCGGCCCGGACATCGACTGGACCGCGCCGCATGGCCGGGGGTGACAACAGGAAGCCCCGGCGCGGGAAAACGCCGGGGCATCAGGGAAAGGGAGGGAGAGACGTGGCCGCATCCGCCGACCACTGGGCTTCGTGCTTACAACGCCTGCTTCCCGGCCGGGTTCCGCTCGGAGCGCACAGGCGTTGCCGGGCGACACATTCCCTTGCAGACTGGTGCAAGAAAACCAGGAGGCTTTGATGGCGACAAGCGAGGACGGAAAGCTCAACGCGGCTTGCCACTGCGGCATGGTCAGGTTCCAGGTCCATCTGGCGGACGGCTTCAACACCATCCGCCGCTGTACCTGTTCCTATTGCCGGATGCGCGGGGCGATTGCCGTTTCGGCAAGGCTGGGAGACATCCAGTTCCTGGCCGGCGAGGATAACCTTACGCTTTATCAGTTCAACACCGGCACGGCGAAGCACTACTTTTGCAGGACTTGCGGGATCTACACCCATCACCAAAGGCGTTCAAACCCCCGGGAGTTCGGCATCAATGTGGCCTGTCTCGAGGGTATCAGTCCCTTCGATTTCGCCGAGGTGCCGGTTCTGGACGGCGTTACGCATCCGTCGGACACGAGTTCCGGTCCGTGTCCGGCAGGCGTGCTGCGCTTCGAGCCTGCGCCGTAAGGGTGGGTATCTGTCCACTAAAAGGCCCGGCGCAATCGCCGGGCCTTTCCGTCACGCCACCAGCCGATACCCGCCCGATTCCGTCACCAGCAGCCTGGCATTGCTGGGATCGGGCTCGATCTTTTGGCGCAGGCGATAAATGTGGGTTTCCAGCGTGTGCGTGGTCACGCCCGCGTTGTAGCCCCAGACCTCGTGCAGCAGCACGTCGCGTGCGACCACGCCGTCCTGCGCGCGGTACAGGAACTTGAGGATGTTGGTTTCCTTCTCGGTCAGGCGGATCTTGCGGTCCTTCGTGTCGATCAGCATCTTCATCGCGGGCTTGAAGGTATAAGGCCCAAGCTGGAAGATCGCGTCCTCGGACTGTTCATGGGTGCGCAGTTGCGCGCGCAGGCGGGCCAGCAGGACCGGGAACTTGAACGGCTTGGTGATGTAGTCGTTCGCGCCCGCGTCCAGCCCCAGAATGGTGTCGGCGTCGGTGTCGTGGCCGGTCAGCATGACGATGGGGCATTTCACGTTCAGCTTGCGCAGCTTCTTGCACAGCTCGCGCCCGTCGGTGTCGGGCAGGCCCACGTCCAGGATCACCAGGTCGAAGATGGCGCCCTTGGCCGCGTCCACGGCGCCCGCGCCGGTGCCCGCCTCGGTCACGTCGAATTCGTCGGTGGCGATCAGCTGTTCGGCCAAGGCCTCGCGCAGGTCTTCCTCGTCGTCGACCAGCAGGATCTTTTTCAGTCCGGGCATGTTGCCTCCCTTCGCTTGTTGCGCGATCAGGTGGGCAGGACGCGCCGCCCCGTCCAGCATCATGTCGGAAATCTCACATGGAGTTGTCGGGAAGGGCGCTTATGTTTCAGAATGTTTCAACCTGCCGGACCCTTGATGAGCCTGATCCCCACCCTGGCCGAAACCGTGTCGCGCGCGCGCAGCGATCTGCGCGTGGGGCTGCCGGTGATGATCGGCGGGCATCTGGTCGCGGCGGTGGAAACGCTGGCGCCCGCGCGGCTGGAGGCGATCCGCGCGCTTGGGCGGCCCGTGCTGGCGCTGACCGAACGGCGGGCCGAGACGCTGAAGGCGCGGGCCTATGACGACGGGCTGGCCCGCGTGATCGTGCCGCCTGACGCCGATCACGCCTGGCTGCGGGCGCTGGCCGATCCTTCGGGCGATCTGATGACGCCGATGAAAGGGCCGCTGTTCACCGAACGCGAGGGCGACGCCACGCCGCATCTGGCCGGGCTGGCGCTGGCGAAATCGGCCCAGCTTTTGCCTGCCGTGCTGGTGGTCGCGGCGGATCCCCTGCCGGGTCTGACGCAGGTCGCGCCGGGACCGCTGCTGGCGCAACTGGCGCACGAGGCCGCCTTGGCCCCGGTCGCCGCCGCCAATCTGCCGCTGGTCGCGGCGGAACGCGCGCGCCTGCACATCTTCCGCCCCGACGACGGCGGGGCCGAGCATTACGCCATCGAGATCGGCGACCCGCCGCGCGACGCGCCGGTGTTGGCGCGGCTGCATTCGGCCTGCTTCACGGGCGACGTGCTGGGCAGCCTGAAATGCGACTGCGGTCCGCAACTGCACGCGGCCCTGACAACCATGGGCCAGGCGGGGCAGGGGGTGCTGCTGTATCTGAACCAGGAGGGCCGGGGGATCGGGCTGGCCAACAAGATGCGCGCCTATGCGCTTCAGAACCAGGGCTTCGACACGGTGCAGGCCAATCACCGCCTGGGGTTCGAGGATGACGAGCGCGATTTCCGCATCGGCGCGGCGCTGCTGCGGCGGATGGGGTTTTCGCAGACGCGGCTGATGACCAACAATCCGCGAAAGGTGGCGATGATGGAAAGCCATGGGATCGCCGTGACCGAGCGCGTGCCGCTGGTGGTCGGCCGCAACCGCTTCAACGAGGGGTATCTGGACACAAAGGCCGAAAAGTCGGGGCATCTGCTGTGAGGCCGGACGATCTGGTGCTGACGCCCCAGGGGGTGCGGTATCGCGGGCGGCTGTTCCCGTGCAGCATCGGCAAGCGCGGCGTGGCGCGCGACAAGCGCGAGGGGGATGGCGCCACGCCTGCGGGGGTGATGCGGATCACCGGGCTGTGGTACCGGCCCGACCGCCTGGCGCGGCCTGCGGCATGGGCGCAACCCATCGGCCCGGGCGACCTGTGGTGCGACGCCCCCGACCATCCGGGATACAACCGTCACGCGCGCGCGCCCTTGGCGGCGAGCCACGAAAGGCTGCGCCGGGCCGATCCGCTGTACGACCTGGTGCTGACAACCGACTGGAACTGGCCCGAGGCGGTGCCGGGGCGGGGGTCGGCGATCTTTCTGCATCAATGGCGCAGGCCGGGCTTTGGGACCGAAGGGTGCATCGCCTTTGCAAGGCGGGATCTGATATGGATCGCGCGGCGGGCCGCCCCGGGAACAAGGGTGGTCGTGGCGCAAGCTCGCATGGGCGGGAACTGGACACGCACTGCGTTTCCCCTGCCCAGGTGCGACAGCGCCATTGAAAACGGTGCCGCACCACAACCGCAGTAGGCCGGCGCCCGTCTCGGCGG
This sequence comes from Paracoccus angustae, assembly GCF_042648745.1. Taxonomy (NCBI): domain Bacteria; kingdom Pseudomonadati; phylum Pseudomonadota; class Alphaproteobacteria; order Rhodobacterales; family Paracoccaceae; genus Paracoccus; species Paracoccus angustae. The sequence goes on along the minus strand of NZ_JBHRXY010000002.1, from coordinate 207,487 downwards.
GCGAAAAGCGCCCGCCGGGGGCGGGTCGGGGGCGGGGGCGGGCGCCGGCCGGGCCTTCGGGGCCCGGCGGCCTTGATGGGCAGGGCATCGCGTGGCGAAGGCGACGGCCTTCGCCGGTTCATCTCTACAGCGCATTGCGCGGCATCGGCAGCTCGCCCCGGTTATACGGTCCCCAATCCGTCACCTCGGGATAGAACCGCCTGCGCCAGGCGCGGACGCGCGGGTTCATCCGCCGCCGCCACCAGGGCGGGATCATGGCGGCAAAGGTCATCGCCGGATAGCCGAAGGGCAGCTGCGGGGCCTCGTTCTCGCCATAGGTTTGCAGCAGGGGAAAGCGCCGGTCGGGCTTGCAGTGGTGGTCGGAATGGCGTTGGAGGTTGATCAGCAGCCAGTTCGAGGCCGTGTGGCTGGCGTTCCAGCTGTGGCGCGGCAGGATAGGTTCATACCGCCCGTCGCCCAGATGCTTTCGGGTCAGGCCGTAATGTTCGACATAGTTCACGACCTCGAGCTGCCAAACGGCGACAAAGGCCTGAAAGGCGAACAGCCCCAGGCCCTGCACGCCGCCCAGGGCCAGGGCCAGCAGGACCATCCCGCCTTGCAGCGCCCCGTAGCGCCAGAACGGATTGCGCCGGTCCCGGGGGCCGCGGCCCGCCCGCGCCAGCAGCCGTGTTTCCGCCCGCCAGGCGCTGGCGGGGCCGTCGCGCAGCACCCGCCAGAAAAAGCCGTAGAAGCTTTCGTCATAGCGCGCCGACACCGCGTCGCGGGGAGTCGAGACCCAGGCGTGATGAACCAGCAGATGCTCGGTCCTGAAATGCGAATACAGCACCGAAGCCAGCAGCAGATCGCCCATCCAGCGTTCCACGGCGGTTTTCTGGTGCAGAAGCTCGTGAGCGTAAACCATGCCGATGGTGCCCGACAGCACGCCCGCGCCGAAGAACAACCCCAGCTTTTCAAGGCCCGACAGGTGGCCTGCACGGGTCGCATACCAGATCCCGCCGAAGATCGCGGCGAATTGCAGCGGAAACCAGATCACCGTCACGGCGCGGTGCCAGAACAGCGCAGAGGTTTCCGTCCGGGGATCGGGGTTTTCAGTGTTCAGCCCCAGCACGCCGTCCAGGGCGGTCGTCAGATACCAGGCATAGGCGGGCAGCAGCATCCACCACGATCCGCCCCAGGCCGCCGCCAGGGCGACCAACGGCAGCATGACCAGGGACATCCAGAAAGGCGCCGCGGGCGGCAATCTGCTTGGGGTTGAATCGCTCATGCCAGCGATGTTACGCGGCGATTTCCGCGCGCGCCATATCCCAGACCTTGCGCATCAGACCGGGCAGGGCGTCCCGGTCGATATGCCGCAGCGGCACCAGACGGCCGCGCGCGGGCGGGCCGTCCAGATCGCCCGCCATCACCTGCAAGGACAGGTTGAAATGGGTGAAGACATGGCGGACATGGCCGATCTCTCGCCACGCCGCGGCGCCGGGCGGCGGCAGGTCGCGCCCGTCCCAATGGGCCGAGGGGAAGGCCAGCGTGCCCCCCAGCAGGCCCTTGGCCGGGCGTTCCTCGACCACCACGGCATCGCCGTGGCGGGCCACCCAGGCGATGCCGGCGCGGTCGGGCTTGGCCGCCTTGGGCGCCTTGCGGGGCAGGCTGGCGGCGATGCCCAGGGCGCGGGCGTCGCACTGGTGGATCAGCGGGCAGATGCCGCAGGCCGGGTTGCGCGGCGTGCAGATCGTGGCGCCCAGATCCATCATCGCCTGGGCATAGTCGCCGGGGCGCTGCTGCGGGGTCAGCGTTTCGGCCAGCGCCACCAGTTCGGACTTGGCGGCGGGCAGGGGCGTTTCCACCGCGAACAGCCGCGCCACCACGCGTTCGACATTGCCGTCGACCACGGTTTCCGGCGCGTCATGGGCGATGGCGGCGATCGCGGCCGAGGTATAGGCCCCGATCCCCGGCAGGCCGCGCAAGCCGTCGCGCGTTTGCGGGAACCCGCCCATGGCGGACACCGCCCGGGCGCAGGCCAGCAGGTTGCGGGCGCGGGCGTAATAGCCGAGCCCCGCCCATTCGGCCATAACCCGCGCGTCGTCCGCCGCGGCCAGATCCTGGACCGTCGGCCACAGCGCCGTGAAGCGTTCGAAATAGGCCCTGACCGCCGCCACGGTGGTTTGTTGCAGCATCACCTCGGACAGCCAGACGCGATAAGGGTCTGCCCCGCCGCCCCCCGGCGGCACGCGCCAGGGCAGGACGCGCGCGTGGCGGTCATACCAGTCCAGAAGCTGCGGGGCGATCACCCTTGTGTCACGCAATATTCAGGCCCTTGTTCCGATCCCCCGCTTTCCTCCGGGGGCGGGGCTGATTAAGGATATGGGGGTGATACCCGGACAGGCAATGATGGCACGATCGCCCGACCACCCCCGCACCCCCATGGCCCGCCGCAGGCGCGGCTTCCAGCAGGCGGCGACGCTTCTGGCGGACCGGGTGCAGAAGGCCGCCGAGGGGCGGGGCTTCGCCGTCGCCCGCCTGCTGACCCACTGGCCCGAGATCGCCGGACCCCAGCTTGCCGCCATGACCCGGCCCGTGCGCATCAGCCACGCGCGCGGCGGATTCGGCGCCACGCTGACCTTGCTGACCACCGGCCCCGTCGCCCCCCTGGTCGAGATGCAGCTGCCGCAGCTGCGCGACCGGGTGAACGCCTGCTACGGCTACAACGCCGTGCAGCGGATCGTGCTGACCCAGACGGCGGCCAGCGGGTTCGCCGAAGGCCAGGCCGTCTTCGCCCCGGCGGCCGCCAGGCCGGCCGCGCCCGATCCGGCCAGCCGCCAGGCCGCCGACCAGGTCGCCCGCCAGTTCGAGGATCCCGCCCTGGCCGAGGCGATGGCCCGGCTGGCGCTGAACATCGCAACCAAACGACACCGGAACCACCGAAAGGATTTTCCATGCTGATCCGCTCTGCCGCAGCCGCCCTGGCGTTCGCCCTTGCCGCTCCGGCCGCCATGGCCCAGGAGGCCGCGCCCGCCGCGCAGGCCGAAACCCTGCCCGACATCAGCCTGGGGTCCGACGACGCGCCGCTGACGGTGATCGAATATGCCAGCTTCACCTGCGGCCATTGCGCGAATTTCCATGCCGAGACCTGGCCGAAGCTGAAGGCCGAATATGTCGATACCGGCAAGGTGAAGTTCATCCAGCGCGACGTCTACTTCGACCAGCCGGGCCTTTGGGCGGGCGTGCTCGCGCGCTGCGGCGGGGACGAAAAGTTCTATGCCGTGTCCGACATGCTGTTCGACGAACAGAAGGACTGGCTGGCCGGCGGCACGGGCGAGGAGATCGCCGCGAACCTGCGCAAGATCGGGCTCAAGGCCGGCATGACCGAGGAGCAGATGACCGCTTGCTGGGAAGACACCGCCAAGGCCGAGCGGCTGATCGCGACCTTTCAGCAGAACGCCACCGCTGACGGGATCGAGGCGACCCCCACCTTCATCATCGGCGGCGAGAAGGTCATGAACCAGCCGTGGGAGGACATGAAGGAGATCATCGACGGCAAGCTGGCCGAGGCGAACTGATCCCGCGCCGTGGCCCGTCTGCCCCGGCGGGCGGGCCAAGTTCATCCGCGGAATTGCTTTTTTATTGATCAGACAGCATGCTTTCCTTGCGCCCGGTGCGGCGCGTGTCACATGGGAAAGCCTGCCAATGATCAGAGAGTTCCGAGAGTTCATCGCCCGCGGCAATGTCATCGACCTTGCCGTCGGCATCATCATCGGCGCGGCCTTCACCGCGATCGTCAATTCGGTGGTGGCCGATCTCATCAATCCGATCCTCGGCGTGCTGACCGGGGGGGTCGATTTCTCGAACCTGTATTTCGTGCTGCCGACCGACATCGCCGTCCCCGAGAATGCAAGCCTTGCCGCCGCCCGCGAGACCGGGGCGCCGATCTTCGCCTATGGCGCCTTTCTGATGGCAGTGCTGAACTTCCTGATCATCGCCTGGGCGGTGTTCCTGCTGGTCAAGGGCGTGAACCGCCTGCAACGCCTGGCGGTCCGCCAGCAGGAGGAGGTCGTCGTGGCCGCCCCCACCCAGGAAGAACTGCTGGCCCAGATCCGCGACCTTCTGGCCGACCGGTCGGGGTCCTCGGACTATCCGCTGCCCCGGCCTTAGATCCGCGGCGGTCCCGGCGGGATCGGGAAACGCGCGCGTCTTCCCGCCCGCCTGCGACCGCGCCGCCAGACGGAACCGGCAAGCGGGCGCCTGCCGGGCCTTAAGGGTCCATCCAGTCCGGCGCGGGCGGTGACGGCAAGGCGATGGCCTTCGCCGGCCGGACGGGCAAGCGCCCTGAGGGCGGTCAACCGGCCAGGAGCTGATCGGGCGTGATCGCCTCCAGCCCCAGGGCCTCGCCCACGGGGGGCGAGGTCAGGCGGCCCCCGTGCGTGGACAGCCCGGCCCGCAGATGCGGATCCTCGAGCACCGCCTGCCGCCAGCCCTTGTCGGCCAGGGCCAGCACAAAGGGCAGCGTCGCGTTGCCAAGCGCCTGGGTCGAGGTCCGCGCCACCGCGCCCGGCATGTTCGCCACGCAGTAATGCACGATCCCGTCCACCTCATAGATCGGATCCTGGTGGGTGGTGGCGCGCGAAGTCTCGAAACAGCCGCCCTGGTCGATGGCCACGTCCACCAGCACCGCGCCGGGCTGCATCGCGGACAGCTGCTCGCGGCTTACCAGCTTGGGCGCGGCGGCGCCGGGGATCAGCACCGCGCCGATCACCATGTCGGCGGCGCGGATCAGCTCGGCGGTGGCCGCGGCGCTGGAATACTGCGTGGTCAGCCGCCCCATGAAGATGTCGTCCAGATAGGACAGCCGGGCCACCGACCGGTCCGTGACCGTGACATTGGCGCCCATGCCCACGGCCACGCGCGCCGCCGCCGTGCCCACCACGCCCCCGCCGATGATCACGACATTGGCGGGCCGCACGCCGGGCACGCCGCCCAGCAGCACGCCGCGCCCCCCGTTGGCCTTTTGCAAGGCCCAGGATCCGACCTGCGGGGCCAGCCTACCCGCCACCTCGGACATGGGGGCCAGCAGGGGCAGGCCGCCGCGCGCATCCGTCACCGTTTCATAGGCGATGGCGGTGACGCCCGATTCCAGCAGGTCGCGGGTCTGGTCGGGGTCGGGGGCCAGGTGCAGATAGGTGAACAGCACCTGACCGTCGCGCAGCATCCGCCGTTCCTCCGCCTGCGGTTCCTTGACCTTCACGATCATGTCGGCCGCATCGAAGACCGATTTCGCGTCCGGCGCGATGCTGGCCCCGGAGGCGGCATAATCCCGGTCCGTGAACCCCGAGCCCAGGCCCGCGCCGGTTTCCACCACCACGCCGTGGCCGCGACAGGCGGCCTCGGTCACGGCGGCGGGCGTCAGGCCCACGCGGAATTCCTGCGGCTTGATTTCCTTCGGGCAGCCGATCTGCATGGCGTCTTCCTCCCCCTTCGTTTTCGGACAGTCTGGCACGGGGCCGATGCAAGGTGCTGCGAAGCTGCCGCCCGAACGGCGGGCAGGACAAGGAAAACCTCTGGCGGCGGAACGTTTCTTCGAAGAATATCCCGCCATGTCCGATCTTGATGCAACAGACCGCCGGATCCTGTCCCTGCTTCAGAAAGAGGGGCGAATCAGCAACGCCGAACTGGCGCTGCGGGTGCATTTGTCCCCGTCCGCCTGCCACCGCCGCGTCCAGCGGCTGGAGGAAGCGGGCGTGATCCACGGCTATGTCGCGCTGCTGGACGCCCGCAAGCTGCGCCGCCAGACCACCGTTTTCGTGGAAATAACGCTGTCCGGCCAGGCCGACGAGGTTCTGGAGGCCTTTGAAAAAGGCGTGCGCGCCATTCCCGACGTGCTGGAATGCCACCTGATGGCCGGGACCGCCGACTACCTGCTGAAGATCGTGGTCGAGGATACCGACGACTTCGCCCGCATCCACCGCCAGCATCTGGCCCGCCTGCCGGGGGTCGCGCAGATGCATTCGTCGTTCGCGTTGCGCACGGTGTTCCGCACCACCGCGATCCCGGTCTGATGAGCCTGCGCCGCCGCCATCTGCTGGCCCTTCTGGCGGCGGCTGGCGCCGCCCCCGCCCTGGCGCAGCCCCGCCGCGTCCCGCCCCCCGAGATCGTTCATCCCCGCGCCAGCAGTTTCGCCCTCGGCCCCGCCGGCGATCAATGGCGCATCCATGTGGGCCTGCCGGATGTCCCGCCGCCGCCGCAGGGCTATTCCGCGATCCTGTCGCTGGACGGGGCGACGACGTTTCCCCATCTGTGGGCCCACCGCGAGGCCCGCGCGGCGCGGATGCCGGTGATCCTGTTCGGGATCGGCTACAAGGGGGCGAACCGCCGCTGGCGCGACCTGACCTCGCGCGCGATGGCGCCGGTCGTGCCGATCCCCTTTTACCGCGCCGCCCCCGCCGACCGCGAGACCGGCGGGCGGGACGCGTTCCTGGCCATGATCGAGCGCGACCTGCTGCCCGAACTGGGCCGGCGCTATTCCCTCGACCGTCGCGACATGACGATCTACGGCCATTCGCTGGGCGGGTTGTTCGTGCTGCACGCGCTGTTCAGCCGCCCGCGGCTGTTCGCGCGTTTCGTTGCCGCCGATCCTTCGGTGTGGTGGAACGCGGGCGAATCGCGGCGCGAGGCGGCGGCCTTCGCCGCAGGGGTCGCGGCGGCGGGCGGAACGGTCGATCCGACAATCCAGGTGATGATCGCCCAGGCGGGGCGGGCGCGGCAAGGGCATCCGCATGATCCGACCGCCCTGGTGGAAATCCTGTCGCGGGTCGGCGGGCTGGAGGTTCTGTATCGCCCTTATCCGCGGGAAAACCACGGCTCGCTGATGGTGCCCTCGACGGCGGATGCGCTGGATCTGCACCTGTGGCGATGAAAGCAAACCCCCGCGGCGTGATGCTGCGGGGGTTTGCAGATAACGCGGATCGCGTCGTCTAGCAGAGCGCCTTCGCGCTGCGATCAGAGAGCGCCTTCGCGCTGCGCCTTTTTACGGGCCAGCTTGCGGGCGCGGCGCACGGCCTCGGCCTGCTCACGGGCTTTCTTGACCGACGGTTTTTCGAAATGCTGCCGAAGCTTCATTTCGCGGAACACGCCCTCGCGCTGAAGTTTCTTCTTCAGGGCGCGAAGCGCCTGTTCGACGTTGTTGTCGCGAACGTTGACCTGCATGTGGTTGTCACCACCTTCCTAGGTTAGAGTTGCAAGATTGCAGGATGCGCCCCCCTATCAAAGCCGGGCGCGCTTGTCCAGACGGAGGCTGTTTCATGACCCGGACCGACCGCGACGCGCTTCTTGACGCCGCCCTGACCCATGTCCCGTTCGAGGGGATGAACGACCGCGCCCTTTTGTCCGGGGCGCGCGACCTGAACATGTCGCCCGACCTGGCGCGGGTGCATTTCCCCCAGGGCGGCGCGGGGCTGGCCGCCGCCTATCACCGCCGCGCGGACGCGATGCTGCGGGACAGCCTGGCCCAGACCCCGCCCGGCGGGCGCTTCCGCGACCGCGTGGCCGAGGCGATCTGGCGCCGGCTGATGCTGGTCGATGCCGAACTGGTGCGCGCGGGGGCGGCCACGCTGTCCCTGCCGCAGAACGCGGCGCTGGCGGCCCGGCTGGTGTGGGAAACGGCGGACGTGATCTGGACCGGGCTCGGCGACACCTCGCGCGACGTGAACTGGTATTCCAAGCGCGCGACCCTGGCGGCGGTGATCGGCGCCACGGTGCTGTTCTGGCTGGGCGACACCTCGCCCGACCATGCCGAGACCCGCGCCTTCATCGACCGCCGCATCGACGGGGTGATGCGCTTCGAACAGATCAAATCCGGCTTGCGCAAGCTGCCCGGGGCGGAAAGGCTGGCCGGCTTGGCATTTGGCTGGATCCGCGCGCCCCGCCCGCGCGACCTGCCCGGCCGCACACGACCCTGACCAGGAGAGACGATGTTCCCCGATTCCATGAACGCGGTCGAGATCGCGGACCCCGGCGACGCCACCATGCTGCGCCCGGCCCTGCGCCCGGTTCCGGTGCCGCGCCACGACCAGATCCTGATCCGCGTGGCCTATGCCGGGGTGAACCGCCCCGACGTGCTGCAACGCCAGGGCCTTTACGCGCCGCCGCCCGATGCGTCCGACCTGCCGGGGCTGGAGGTTTCGGGCGAGATCGTGGGCATGGGGGTGGGCGTCACCCGCTGGCGCAAGGGCGAACAGGTCTGCGCCCTGGTGCCCGGCGGGGGTTACGCCGAATACGTGGCCTGCCATGCCGACCACGCGCTGCGCATCCCTTATGGCCTGTCGCTGCGCGAAGGCGCCTGCCTGCCGGAAACCGCCTTCACCGTGTGGTCGAACGTGGTGACGCGCGGCGGTTTGGCCGGGGGCGAGCGGTTCCTGGTTCATGGCGGCACCTCGGGCATCGGGATGATGGCGATCCAGGTCGCCCGCGCCCTGGGCGCGCGCGTTTTCGCCACCGCGGGCAGCGACGGGAAATGCGCGGCCATCGCCGCCCTGGGCGCCACGCCGATCAACTATCGGACGGACGATTTCGTCAAGGTCGTCGCCGCCGAGGGCGGGGCGGACCTGATCCTCGACATGGTGGGCGGCAGCTACATCGCCAGAAACGTCAAGGCCCTGGCGCCGGACGGGCGGCTGGTGATGATCGCCTTTCTGGAAGGCCCGAAGGTCGAGCTGAACTTCGCCCCCATCATGGCCAAGCGCCTGACCGTCACCGGATCGACCCTGCGCCCCCAGTCGGACGCCGCCAAGGCCGAGATCGCCGAGGCCCTGCGCAAGCGGCTGTGGCCGCTGGTCTCGGCCGGGTCGGTCCGGGTGACGATCGACAGCGAATTCGCCCTGGCGGACGCGGCCGAGGCGCATCGGCGCATGGAAAGCAGCCGGCACATCGGCAAGATCGTCCTGAAGGTGGCGGACGAGGCGGCCTGACCTCAGGTCCAGTATCGTTCCGCCCGGACCAGGGCGCGGTGGGCGTTTTCGGCCGCAGCCAGCAGGGGCGCGCGGTCCACGGCATCGGCCAGGTCCGCCGCCCCGGGCATGTCGGCCAGGCCCAGGCGGTCCAGCACCAGGGGCGCCGCGGCCAGGTCGTTCAGCGCGCCCAGATGGTCCTGGAAATCCGCAAGCGCCGCGCCGAATCGCCTGCGGCCTTTCCGCCGGTCGCCCGCGAACAGCGGCGCGAAGAAATCCGCCGCGTAGCGCAGCTTCTTGGCGTCCTTGCGCAATTCGTGCCGGGCCTCGTCTTCAAGATGCGCCAGATCGCGGCCGCCCTTTTTCACCTTGCGCCGGAACCGCGACAAGGCCGCGGCGGCGAAATCCTGCGCGTCGCTGTCGCGCATGGCCCGCGTGTCCGGGTCGGACAGCCAGTCGCCCCCGCCGACCCATTCCGCCAGATCCAGCATCAGCGCCCGGGCGCGGTCCGACGCCAGCGTCCCCGCCAGCGCGTCATAGGCCGCCTCGCGGCCCGCGCGGATGCGGTCCTGCAACGGTCCGCGCGGCGCGCGGGGCAGCAGCACGTCCAGGTCGCGCGCATCCCCCAGGCTGCCCGCCAGCCAGCGCAACTCCTCGCGCAGGGCGGTGCCCGACGTGCCCAGCATCGGCCGGAAGATGGTAAAGGCCGACCGCAACCGGCGCAGTGCGACCCGCGCCTGGTGCAGGGGCTCGGGCGTGCGGGTGGCCAGCAGCAGATCCTCGTTCAGGCGGAATTGCCGCAGACAGGACAGGACGATCCGCTGAAAGGCCTGCGCCGCCGTCATGTCCCGGTCAAGCGCCACTTCCTCGGCCTTGACCGCCACGGGCAGGGAGCCCGTCAGGCGATAGCCGCGTTCGGACTTGGTCAGGACGCCCAGCCTGACCGGCGCCACCGCGCCCAGGCGGCGGGCAACGGCGAAAAGCGCGCCGGGCGGACCCGAGACCAGCTCGAGCTCGCATTCGCAAAGCGGGCTGTGGCGGTCGGCCGCCGTGATCTCGCCCCGGTCGATCATGGCCAGGATGCGGGCGCCGCCTTCCTCCAGCGTCCAGATCCGGCGGTTCGCGGATAGGGCGAAGACCGGCGCAAGCTCGGACGCCTTGGCGCCAAGAACGCGGGCGACCGGCGTGGCCTCGTCCAGGACGGGCCTGTCGTCCGCGACCGCCATCTCGTGTTCGGGCCGGGCAAAGACCCCCGCGGCGCCCCGGTCGGCCTGCTTGACGGTCTGGACGCGCTTGCCCTTGGCCTTTCGGATCCGCAGGGACAGCCCCGCCTTTGCCAGCGCCCGGTCCGGCGTGTCGAAGTAAAGGGACCGCTGCGCGACCGTCTTCGGCTTGCCCGGCAGCACGCCCGCGGCCTCGATGGCGCGGGCGGCGGCGTCCGTCAGGTGCAGCTTGAGTTCGATTTCCTTCATGGCGCGTCCAGGCTGTTCCGTGTTGTGGCGTGTTCAAGACCGCCGGCAGAGGCGGGGTTCCAGGGCAATCAGCGAATCCGTTCCATCAGCACCCGGGAACGGGCACAATCGCGCCGGGCGTCGGGGGCGCAGGCGCGGGGTTCCAGATCCCGGGTCAGGCAGATGCGCACCTCGGCCAGGGCCTCGGCCTTGCAGGTGACGGTGATGCCGTCCGCCGTCAGGCCGGGATTGGCCTCGATGAAGGCGTCCTCGACCACGGCGGGGGGCAGGGCGATGTCGCGCGGCAGGTCGTCGAAAACAGCGGGGGTTCGGACCGCCTCGGCCGCCTCGCGCAGGGCCGCGTAGTAGCCCGCCGCCGAAAGGCCCGAACAGCGGCCGTGCTTGCGCCACTGGTAAAGCGCCAGGCCGGGGGCCATCAGGTCGCCCATGGCCTGCGTGTCGCGCCGCGACGGGTCGCGTTCGCGGGTTTCGCAATGATCGGGCCAGCCCCGTTCGTATTGCGGCCAAAGCCCGTGAACCACGAAGTCCCGGCCGCTGCCGTTCTGGCATTCCGGGGCGTCCCGCCCGTCGCCGGTCGTCCGGCACCAGGCGGGCTGCCAGCTGAGCGACAGGATGTAATAGTCGAATTCGCCCGCCACGCCGTCGGACAGGGCGGGGGCGGGCCACAGCGCGGCCAGAACGGGGACAAGAAAAGCAGCCTTCATGACCGCACCATGCCTGCCCGGCGCGGCCGCGTCCACGGTTCCGATGCGAATCCTCTTTTCCCCGCGCCTCGAAATCGCTATATCACCGGCCAATTCCCCCCGAAAACGAGGAATGGCACCCGCCAAAGCCGTTTTTCCGGCCTGAAACCTGCTGTTCGGGGCAGACATGCGAAGGAGATTGACATGAGCAAGCCGCTGATGGCCAAGGCGACCGCCGTCTGGCTGGTGGACAATACCACGCTGAGCTTCAAGCAGATCGGCGATTTCTGCGGTCTGCACGAGCTGGAAGTGCAGGGCATCGCCGACGGCGACGTGGCCGTGGGCGTCAAGGGCTATGACCCGGTGGCCTCGCACCAGCTGGACGCCGAGGAGATCAGGAAGGGCGAGGCCAGCCCCGCCTACAGGCTGCGCCTGAAGCACAACCCCGCCGCCGAGGGCGAGGAAAAGCGCCGCGGGCCGCGCTATACCCCGCTGTCCAAGCGCCAGGACCGTCCGAATGCGATCCTGTGGCTGGTCAAGTTCCATCCCGAGCTTCCCGACGCGGCCATCGCCAAGCTGGTGGGCACCACCAAACCCACCATCGCCTCGATCCGCGAGCGCACGCACTGGAACATCCAGAACATGCAGCCCATCGACCCGGTGGCCCTGGGCCTGTGCCGCCAGACCGAGCTGGACGCCGCCGTCCAGAAGGCCGCCAAGAAGGGCGGTTCGGGCGAGGTGATGAGCGATGACGAACGCCGCAAGCTGGTCAGCACCGAAACCTCGCTGGCGATGAGCGACGAGCCGCGCCTGCCTTCGTCCATCGCGGGCCTGGAAGGCTTCACGCTGACGCGGGACGAGGACAAGACCCCCGAGCCGGATCTGAATGCGGACAGCTTCTTCAACCTGCCCGAACGGGACGAGGACGACGAGGACGGGGGGCGCTGATCCGCCCCTTCCGAAGGGCCATGAAAAAGGCCGGTGCGGATCGCCGCACCGGCCTTTTCGTTTTCCGGCGGACGATCAGGCGCGGCCACGCACCATGCGCACCAGCCAGATCAGGATGCAGGCGCCGATCACGGCAACGATCAGCTGCCCGATGATGCTGCCTTCGCCGCTGCTGCCGATCAGCGCGTCGAAGATGAAATTACCGATCAGCGCGCCGATGATGCCGACGATGATGTTCATCAGCAGACCGGTGTCGGTCTTCATGATCTTTTCCGCGATCCACCCGGCGATAGCCCCCAGGATGATCGACATGATCCAGCCAAAACCTTCCATGCACTTCCCCTTTTTCCAACCGACCCCGCCGGAACCGAAAGGGCGGGGCCTTCGCCTGTCAATGCGCGGCACCCCCCTTGCGTTCCCGCAAACGCCCGAAATCGTTGCGAACTGTCATATCGACAGGCAGATGTATTTCAATTCCAGGTAATCCTCGATCCCGTGGCGGCTGCCCTCGCGGCCCAGGCCCGACTGCTTGACGCCCCCGAAGGGCGCCACCTCGGTCGAGATGATTCCGGTGTTCACGCCGACGATTCCGTATTCCAGCGCCTCCTGCACGCGGGTGATGCGGCCGATGTCGCGGGCATAGAAATAGGACGCCAGCCCGAAGATCGTGTCGTTGGCTTTCCGCACGACCTCCTCCTCGGTGTCGAAGCGGAACAAGGGGGCCAGGGGGCCGAAGGTTTCCTCGGTCGCGACCTTCATGCGGTCGGTGACGCCGGTGACAACCGTGGGCCGGAAGAACAGCCCCTCCATCCGGGTGCCTCCGGTGACGACCTGACCGCCGCCGTCCAGCACGTCGCGGATATGTTCCTCGACCTTTTCCACGGCGTCCTCGTTGATCAGCGGGCCGGTGGTCACGCCGTCGTCCAGCCCGTCGCCCACGCGCAGCCTGTCCACCGCCGCCGCCAGCTTCTGCGCGAAGGCGTCATACACGCCGGCCTGGACATAGATGCGGTTCGCGCAAACGCAGGTCTGGCCGTTGTTGCGGAACTTGGACGCCATCGCGCCTTCCACCGCCGCATCCAGGTCGGCGTCGTCGAAGACGATAAAGGGGGCGTTGCCGCCCAGCTCCATGGAACATTTCAGCACCTGGTCGGCGGCCTGGCGCAGCAGGATGCGGCCGACTTCGGTGCTGCCGGTGAAGGTCAGCTTGCGCACCAGCGGGTTCTCGCAGAATTCCTTGCCGATATCGCTGGACCGCGACGAGGTGATCACCGACAGAATCCCCTTGGGCAGGCCCGCGCGTTCGCCCAAGACCGCCATCGCCAGCGCCGACAGCGGCGTTTCGGCGGCGGGACGGGCCACAAAGCCGCAGCCCACGGCCAGCGCGGGCGCGGCCTTGCGGGCGATCATGGCGTTCGGAAAGTTCCAGGGCGTGATGGAGCCCACCACGCCGATCGGCTGGCGGATCACCGTGAGGCGCTTGTCGGGCATGTGGCCGGGGATCGTCTCGCCATAAACGCGCTTGGCTTCCTCGCCGAACCATTCGACGAAGCTGGCGCCATAGGCGATCTCGCCCTTGGCCTCGGGGAAGGGCTTGCCCATCTCGGCGGTCAGGATGCGCGCCAGGTCGTCCTGGTTCGCCATCATCAGGTCGAACCACCGGCGCATCACTCCCGCGCGGTCCTTGGCGGTGCGGGCGGCCCAGGCCTTCATCGCCTCGTGCGCCGCCTGAATGGCGCGGGCTGCGTCGGCGCGGGACAGGTCGGCCACCTTGGCGATCACGTCGCCGCGCGCCGGGTTGATCACGTCAAAGGTCGCGCCGTCCGCGGCATCGGCCCATTCGCCCGCCACAAAGGCCCGGGTTTCCAGAAGCGAGGGGTCGCGCAGCAGCGTCTTCAGGTCGGTGGAATGCTTGGTCATGGCTGTGGCTCCAAAGGCGGTCGGCCGATGATCACCACGCAGGCCGGGCGTTGTCAAAGCCAAGGCGGACCACGCGGCGCGTGTCGCGGTTGTCAAAAAGTCGCGCATGCCGTGAAACCTGCGGGGGATGTCCGCGTTGAACGAACATCGCTAAGCCTTCCCTCTTGGCGACCCTCTCTCTGATGGGGCGGTGCGCCGGTCGCGCGCCGCCCCTTTTTCATGCGCCGCTTTTTTCATGCGCCCGGGTCGCCCCAGCAGGGTTGCCGGTCGCCCGGCGCCGGGGTCGCGGCATGGACGCCCCGCGCGATGGCCCGCGCCAGGCAGGATGCGGCGGCGTGGCCCAGCAGAAAGGAACCGGCCACCGGATCCGCCAGCGGCTTGGCCCCGGTCGAAACCGCGAAGATCAGATCGCCGTCAAGAGGCGTGTGGCTGGGCACCAGCGCGCGGGCCATGCCGTCATGGGCGGCAATGGCAAGGCGGTGCAGCGCCGGCTTGTCCAAGGCCGCGTCGGTGGCGACGATGGCGATGGTTGTGGCCTCTCCCATCCGTTTCATCGGGGCCGGTTCCCGGGCGGCGGGAAAGCTGGCGGGCAGGCCAAGGCCGCCGAACTCGGCCTCCAATTCCCAGGGCGCGGCCCAGAACTGCCGCGTGTGGCCCACGGTCGCCTGCCCAAGCGCATTGACCACAACCAGGGCGCCCACGGTCAGCCCGTTCGTCAGCACCGCCGAGGCCGAGCCGAGCCCGCCCTTGAGGTTCCCCGTCGCGGCCCCGGTCCCGGCGCCCGCCGTGCCCAGGACGAAATCGGCGGCGGCGGCGTCAAGGGCCGCCCGCCCAAGCGCGGGATAAGGGTTGTCGTTCCACCCCTTGTTCCCGCCGTTCAGCAGGTCGAAGACGATCGCCCCCGGCACGATCGGCACCCGCGCCGGACCCACCGCAAACCCGCGCCCCGCCGCGCGCAGGCCCGCCATCACCCCGTCGCAGGCCGCCAGGCCGAAGGCCGATCCCCCCGAAAGCACAAGCGCATCGACCTGCGCCACCAGCTTGTCGGGGGCCAGCAGATCGGTTTCCCGCGTGCCCGGCGCGCCGCCCATGACGTGAACCGCCGCCGCGAAGGGCGCGCCGCCGGTTAGCACGGTGACGCCGGATTTCAGGCGCGGGTCGGCGGCGTTGCCCACCCGCAGGCCCTCGATGTCGGTGATCAGGTTCAGCGGCCCCGGCCTCATGCGCCATTCCTCGTGAACTCGATCTGGCGCACGCGCACGTGGCGCAGGGATTCCACCATCAGCGCGGTCATCAGCCCGAAGCTCAGCAGCCCGTTGGCGGCGGCCAGCCCGCCCAGGATGCGCCATTCGGGCGGCATCAGCACGTCGCCGTAGCCCAGCGTGGTAAAGGTCACCAGCGCGAAGTACATCGCCTCCTCGAAGTCGCGGAAGATCGACAGCAGGTGAAAGGCCCCCGCCCAGAGCCAGACCGACATTGTGACCATGGCCAGCACCGCCAGGCTGGAGGCCAGCACGATCAGGATCAGCTTGGGCCGGTGCGGCGCGCGCACCAACCATCCTTCCCAGCGGGCGAAGCCCGTTTCCAGCAGCCAGATCCACAGCCCGGCAATGCCGATGCTGCACAGCATCAGAACCGATCCGAACGCGATCTGTCCCAGCATGGCGGTTCCTTTTCCTTCAACCCTCGTGCACCTTTCTCGTGCACCTTTACAGCACGGTGTCCGGCGCCTATCTGAAAGCACCATGGCTAACGACCCCGACAAGAACTACAAGATCATCGCCGAAAACCGGCGGGCGCGCTTCGATTACTTCATCGAAAGCGATCTGGAGGCCGGCATCGTCCTGACCGGATCCGAGGTGAAGTCGCTGCGCACCGGGCAGTCGAACATCGCCGAAAGCTATGCCTCGGTCGAGGACGGCGAGCTGTGGCTGATCAACGGCTATATCGCCGCCTACAAGCAGGCCGGGGTGTGGGGCCACGAGGAGCGACGCAAGCGCAAGCTGCTGGTCAGCCGCAAGGAACTGGCGCGGCTGTGGCAGGCCGTCGGACGCGAGGGGATGACGCTGGTCCCGCTGGTGATGTATTTCAACCACCGCGGCATTGTGAAGCTGAAGATCGGCGTGGCCAAGGGCAAGAAGAACCACGACAAGCGCGAAACCGACGCCAAGCGCGACTGGAACCGGCAAAAGCAGCGGCTTCTGAAGCAGGGTTAGCATTGCGCCAGCCCGGCCGCCCTTGTAGAGCGGTCCCGCGCCATGACGGAGGGGGACCATGCAGGACGATCCGAAAACGCTGGTTTCGACCGAATGGCTGGCGGCGCACGGGAACGATCCCGACCTGCGCATCCTGGATGCAAGCTGGCACATGCCCGCTACCGGGCGCGACGCGCGGGCCGAATACGACGCGGCCCATATCCCCGGGGCGCGCTTCTTCGACATCGACGCGATCAGCGACAAGCGGTCCGCCCTGCCGCACATGGCCCCTCCGGTCGAGATGTTCGTTTCGCGGATGCGCGCCATGGGCGTGGGCGACGGCCATCAGGTCGTGGTTTACGACAATTCCGACGTGCGCAGCGCCGCGCGGGTCTGGTGGACCTTCCGCCTGATGGGCAAGACCGACGTGGCGGTCCTGGACGGCGGCTTCGCCAAGTGGCAGGCCGAGGGCCGCCCGGTCGAGGACATGGCCCCGGTTCTGCGCGACCGCCACATCACCGTGCAGCGCCAGGCGGGCCTTGTGCGCGACGTGACGCAGGTGGCGGCGGCCAGCAAGCTGGGCGATCACGGGATCGTCGACGCCCGAGCGCCCGGGCGTTTCCGGGGCGAGGCGCCCGAGCCGCGTCCCGGCCTGCGGTCGGGCCATATCCCCGGCGCGCGCAACGTCCCCTTCGGACGGCTGCTGAACGCGGATGGCACGATGAAATCGCCCGACGCCCTGCGCGCCGCGTTCGAGGACGCCGGGGTGGACCTCGGGAAGCCCGTGATCACCAGTTGCGGCAGCGGCATCACAGCCGCCGTTCTCAGCCTGGCGCTGGAACGGATCGGGCACCGCAACCACTCGCTTTACGACGGAAGCTGGACCGAATGGGGCAGCTTCCCGGACCTGCCCATCGCAACCGGAGACGCCTGAATGCTGTCCAACCTCCAACCCCAAGCCCCCGATTCGATCCTGATGCTGATCGAGGAGTTCAAGGCCGACACCCGGCAGGGCAAGATCGACCTGGGCGTCGGCGTCTACAAGGATCCGCAGGGGGTCACGCCGGTCATGCGGGCGGTCAAGGCGGCGGAACGGCGGATCTGGGACACGCAGACCACCAAGGCCTATACCGGGCTGGCGGGCGAACCCGAATACCGCAACGCCATGGCGCGGATGGTGCTGAAGGACGTGCCGGGCGACCGGCTGGCGTCGCTGGCGACGGTGGGCGGCACCGGCGCGATCCGGCAGGCGCTGGAACTGGCGCGCCTGGCCAATCCGGGGGCGACGGTCTTTGTCTCGAACCCGACCTGGCCCAACCACCTGTCGATCATGAAGTTCATGGGCCTGCCCTTCGTCGAATACCGCTATTTCGACGCCGAAACCCGCGGCGTCGATTTCGACGGCCTGAAGGCCGACATCGCCCGCGCGGGCAAGGGCGACATCGTGCTGCTGCACGGCTGCTGCCACAACCCGACCGGCGCCAACCTGACCATGGAGCAATGGGAGGAAGTCGCGGCGATCCTGGAACAATCCGGCGCGATCCCGCTGATCGACCTGGCATACCAGGGCTTCGGCGACGGGCTGGAGGAAGACGCGGCCGCCACCCGCATGATCGCCGCGCGACTGCCCGAGGCGCTGATCGCGGCCTCCTGCTCCAAGAACTTCGGCATCTACCGCGAACGGACCGGCATCCTGTTCGCCCTGGCCGAAAACACCGCCGCGCGCGATCTGGCGCAGGGGTCGATGGCTTTTCTGAACCGGCAGAACTATTCCTTCCCGCCCGACCACGGCGCGCGGATCGTCAGCACCATCCTGTCCGATGAGTCCCTGCGTGCCGATTGGGCGGCGGAACTCGAGGAGATCCGGGGCACCATGCTGGGCCTGCGGTCGCAACTGGCGTCGGAACTGCGCGACCTGTCGGGCAGCGACCGCTTCGACTTCATCGGCCGGCATCGCGGCATGTTCTCCCGCCTGGGGGCCACGCCCGAGCAGGTGGCGAAGCTGAAATCGGACGCGGCGATCTACATGGTGGGCGATTCGCGGCTGAACATCGCCGGGCTGAACCGGGACACGGTGCCGGTTCTGGCCCGCGCGATCATCGACGCCGGGATCTGAGCCGCGTCAGCCCGGATTGCGGCGCAGGTCGTTGACGCCGCGCAAGACGGGGTTGTTGCCGTCGAAATCGACGGCGACGGCCCCCGTCCGCCGCAACCGCCCGAGATCCAGCATCACGCAGGGCCAGTCGGCCTTTTCGACCTTGGCCGCCACGACCACGATCCGCTGCGGCAGGCAGGCGGCGGGCGCCCGCGTCTCGGCCCCCTTGCCGGTGAAATGCCAGACCTGCCAGCCCCCCGGCAGCGCGGCCATGCGGTCGCGCTTGTCGCCCTGCCAGGCGGGACGGGCGGCCGATTCCTCTTGCGTGACGACCTCGCCGTCCTCTTGCAGCCAGGTCTCGACGATGAAGGCCCCGCCGGAAGGCTTGGACACGGCGCGGCCCTGCATGGTCATCAGGCCCGCCGCCTCGCCTTCCGGGGCGACCAGCAGCAGGGGTCGGCTGGCCGTCAGCCAGATCGCCCCGGATGCCGCCAGCATCGCCAGCCCCGCCAGGAAGCCCGCGCCCGGCAGGCCGGGACGGCGCGCGGTCAGCCCCTCGCGCCAGCACAGAACCGCCAGCGTCGCGCCGAAACACATCAGCGGGATCACCGGCCCGGGCGGCAGGGGCAGGGCCACCACCGCGCCGCCGAGGCCCGCCACCCATTCCGCGACCCGCAGCATCCAGGCGGTCCCCAGGCCCATCACCCACAGCGCCGGACCCGCAAGGCCCACGGGCGCCAGCAGCGCGCCGATCACGCCCGCGGGCATCACCAGGGCGCCCATCACCGGCACGGCCAGAAGGTTTGCGATCAGCCCGTATTGCGCCATCCGGTTGAAATGCGCCGCAGCCAGCGGCGAGGTCGCGACCGAGGCCACCAGCGACGACACCAGCAGCATCGCCACCGGCCGCAGCCAGAAGGGCAGATGGTGCGATATGCGCGACCAGGGACCGGCCGACAGGATCAGCGCCACCGTGGCCGCGAAGCTCATCTGGAAGCCGGGATGGGTCACGGCCTCGGGGCTGTAGACCAGGATGATCGTCGCGGCGAGCGCCACGGTGCGCAGGGATATGGCCCGCCGGTCGGCCATGATCGCCAGCAGCATCACCGCCACCATGACAAAGGCGCGCTCGGTCGCCACCCCGCCGCCCGACAGCCACAGATAGGCGGCGGATGCCAGCAACGCGCCAAGCGCGGCGATCTTGTGGACGGCCTGCGGCAGGGGCGCCCCCAGTCCCTGCGCCAGAACCAGGGCCATGCGCAGCGCGGTGTAAACGAAGCCCGCCAGCATCGACATGTGCAGGCCGGAAATCGAGATGATGTGATACAGGTTCGAGGCCCGCATGACCTCGTTCGTGGCTTCGGCGATCCCCGAGCGGTCGCCGGTCATCAGGGCGGATGCCACCGCGCCCTTCTGCCCGCCGATGCCGTCCTGGATCGCCCGGCTGATCGCCATGCGGGCGCGGTGCATGGCCCAAAGGCCGCCGTCGGCCGGTTCGACGGTCATGATGGGGGTGCGGGTGTAACCCACGGCGCCCAATCCCTCGAACCAGGCGAGCCAGCGGAAATCGAAGGAGCCCGGCGATGCCGGGGCGGGGGGCGGGCCAAGATGGCCGGTCAGCATCACCCGCTGCCCCAAGGGCGGCAGCGGGTCGGTGCCGTCCGTCAGCGACAGCCGCACCTTGGCGGGCGTGCGGTCGGGGCCGGTGTCGCGCAGCACCACCCGATCCAGCGTGATGCGGATGCGGTCGCGGGCGGAGCGGTCGATTTCCACCAGCCGCCCCTCGACCGGGCCGTAATAGCGCCATTCCATCACGGGGGCGGCAACCATGGCCGACCGCAGCCCGATCAGGCCGAAGCCCGCGATCACCAGCAGCAGCGCGGTCGCCCCGATCCGCAGCCCGTCGGCCAGGGGCCAGCCGATCCGCCCGCGTTCGGCCCAGGGCAGGGCCAGTTGTCCGACCCCAAGCGCCGCGGCCGCCAGAAACCCGAGCGCGATCCACGTCGCGCGCCCTGGCGCGACGGGCAGGGCGAACCACAGCGCGATCCCGGCGGCCAGGCAGACCGGCACCCAGGCAAACAGCCCCGCGCGCAGCGTGGCCGCCTGCCTGGCGGGCCGCGCATCCGCATGGCGCGGGGCCGCGCGCGTCCCGGAAAAGCCCGGCAATGCCGTCATGTCGCCCGAGGCGGCCATTCTTGTCCTTTCGCGCCGGCTTCTCTATTCCTGCGCCCGAACGATGGCATGGACAGCTTACCAAAGCGTTAATGCCCGACCCGAGGAAAGCCGCCATGCCAGACACGCCGATCGTTACCCGCTTCGCCCCCTCGCCCACGGGATACCTGCACATCGGCGGGGCGCGCACGGCGCTGTTCAACTGGCTTTACGCGCGGGGCCGGGGCGGCAAGTTCCTGCTGCGGATCGAGGATACCGACCGCGCCCGGTCCACGCCCGAAGCGACCGAGGCCATCCTGAAGGGCCTGTCCTGGCTGGGCCTGGACTGGGACGGCGAGCCGATCAGCCAGTTCCAGCGCCGCGACCGCCATGCCGAGGTGGCCCGTCAGATGCTGGCGAACGGCACGGCCTACAAGTGCTTCTCGACCCTCGAGGAGATCGCGGCATGGCGCGAGGACAATCCCCGCCAGCCGTTCCAAAGCCCCTGGCGCGACGCGACCGACCTGCCGGCCGGCCCCCATGCGATCCGCCTGCGGGCGCCGCGCGAGGGGGAAACGGCGATCGATGACGCGGTGCAGGGGCAGGTCCGGGTTGCCAACGACCAGCTGGACGACATGGTCATCCTGCGCTCGGACGGCACGCCTACCTATATGCTGGCGGTGGTGGTGGACGATCACGACATGGCCGTCACCCATGTGATCCGGGGCGACGACCACCTGACCAACACCTTCCGGCAGGTGCAGATCTTCGACGCGATGGGCTGGCCGCGCCCGGTCTTCGCCCATATCCCGCTGATCCACGGCGAGGACGGCAAGAAGCTGTCGAAACGCCATGGCGCCGTGGGCCTGCACGAATTCGCGGCCTTGGGCTATCCCCCGGCGGCGATGCGCAATTACCTGGCGCGGCTGGGCTGGAGCCATGGCGACGACGAGCTGTTCGACGACGCCCAGGCCCGCGCCTGGTTCGATTTGTCGGGCATCAACAGGGCGCCTGCCCGGCTGGACTTCAAGAAGCTGGAACATGTCAGCGGGCATCATATCGGCGCCATGCCGGACGCCGAACTGCTGGCGGCGCTGGACCGGTTCTTGCAGGACACCGGCGCGGCCCCCCTGGCGCAGCATCAGAAGGACCGGCTGGCGCCCGTGCTTTCCGCCCTGAAGGAAAAGGCGAAAACCTTGCCGCAGCTGCTGGAGCAGGCGCGTTTCGCGCTGATCGACCGGCCGGTGGATCTGGACGAAAAGGCGTCAAGGTCTCTGGACACGGTATCCCGTGGTATGCTGTCCGCGTTGACTGCCGCAGTGCAGCATGTTAGCTGGACGCGAGACGAGCTGGAGGGGGCGGCCAAGCGGGTCGCCGAGGAAAACGGCGTCGGGTTGGGCAAGCTGGCGGCGCCCTTGCGGGCCGCCCTGGCCGGCCGGACGGCGACTCCCAGCGTGTTCGACATGATGACGGCGCTAGGCCGCGAGGAATCGCTGGCCCGGCTTCAGGACCAGACGGATTTGGCAGGCTGACCGCCTGTCCCCACTTGCCAGGTCGTCCCGCGCGAAGTCGCCACCGCGAACGCAAAGGTCGGCCGGGCCCAGCCGGAAAGGATGCTTTGGATGGCCGACGCGACGACCGCCACACTCAAGATCAACGATGCCGAATACGAGCTGCCGATCCTTCGTCCCACGCAGGGGCCGGACGTGCTGGATATCCGCAAGCTTTACGGGCAGGCGGACGTGTTCACCTATGATCCCGGCTTCACCTCGACCGCAAGCTGCGATTCCACCATCACCTTTATCGACGGCGACAAGGGCGAGCTGTGGTACCGCGGCTATCCCATCGAGCAGCTGGCGGCGCAGTCGCATTACCTGGAGGTCTGCTATCTGCTGCTTTACGGCAACCTGCCCACGGCCGCGCAGATGGAGGATTTCGAGCGCCGCGTGACCCGGCACACGATGGTGCACGAGCAGATGCACAACTTCTTCCGCGGCTTCCGCCGCGACGCCCATCCGATGGCGACCATGGTGGGCGTGATCGGCGCGATGTCGGCATTTTATCACGATTCGACCGACATCAACGACCCTTGGCAGCGCGAGGTCGCGGCGATCCGGCTGATCGCCAAGGTGCCGACCATCGCCGCCATGGCCTACAAGTATTCGATCGGCCAGCCCTTCGTCTATCCGCAGAACGAACTGGATTACGCCAGCAATTTCCTGCACATGTGCTTTTCGGTCCCGGCCGAGAAATACCACGTCGATCCGGCCCTGGCCCGCGCCATGGACCGCATCTTCACGCTGCACGCGGATCACGAGCAGAACGCCTCGACCTCGACCGTGCGCCTGGCCGGGTCGTCGGGTGCGAACCCCTTCGCCTGCATCGCCGCGGGGATCGCCTGCCTGTGGGGTCCGGCCCATGGCGGCGCCAACCAGGCCTGCCTGGAGATGCTGCGCGAGATCGGCACCGTGGACCGCATCCCGGAATACATCGCCCGGGCCAAGGACAAGGACGATCCGTTCCGCCTGATGGGCTTCGGCCACCGGGTCTACAAGAACTTCGACCCCCGCGCCAAGGTGATGAAGGAATCGGCGGACGAGGTTCTGGATCTGCTGGGCGTCCACAACAACCCGACGCTGCAAGTCGCCAAGGAGCTGGAGAAGATCGCGCTGGAGGACGAGTATTTCGTTTCGAAAAAGCTTTATCCCAACGTCGATTTCTATTCGGGCATCATCCTCGAGGCGATGGGCTTTCCGACCTCGATGTTCACGCCGATCTTCGCGCTGTCGCGCACGGTGGGCTGGATCGCGCAGTGGAAGGAAATGATCGCCGATCCGCAGAACAAGATCGGCCGCCCGCGCCAGCTTTACGTGGGCGAGGGCAAGCGCGATTACATCGACGTCAGCGCGCGCTGATCGGTCGCAGTGTGTCAGAGGCCCCTTCGGGGGCCTCTTTGCATGGCGGGTCTTGCGAAGGCGCAGGGCCGGTGGCAAGGGATCGGCCATGACAGAGAATTCGAAAATCGCGCTGGTGACCGGCGCATCGCGCGGCTTGGGCGCCGCCTTGGCGGAAGACCTGGCCACGCGCGGCTTTCACGTTCTGGCGGTGGCCCGCACCGTCGGGGGCCTGGAGGAACTGGACAACCGCATCCGCCGTGCGGGCGGCAGCGCGACCCTGGCCCCCATGGATGTGGCCGAGGCGCCCGCGATGCAGCAACTGGCGCAGGCCGTGCTGGGCCGCTGGGGCGGATTGGATCTGTGGGCGCATTGCGCGGTCCATGCGGCGCCCCTGGCGCCCGCGCCGCATGTCGATGGCAAGGACTGGGCGAAGTCCGTGCTGGTCAACATGGACGTGACGCGCGGGCTGATCGCGCTGCTGGAGCCGCTGCTGCGCGCGCGGGGCGGCACGGCGCTGTTTTTCGACGATCCCCGTGCGGGGCAGAAGTTCTTCGGGGCCTATGGGGCAACCAAGGCGGGCCAGATCGGGCTTGCCCGAAGCTGGCAGGCCGAGGCCGCCCAGATCGGGCCGCGCGTGGTCATCGCCGAACCCGCGCCGATGCCCACCGCCGTGCGCGCCCGGTTCTTTCCGGGCGAGGATCGGGGGGCGCTGACGGCCTGCAAGGACGAAGCGGCGCGAATCCTGGACGCGCTGTGATTTGCGTCCCGCGACCGCCGGGGGCTGTCTGCCCCCGGACCCCCGAGGGTATTTTCACAAAGAAGAATGATGGATGCGGCGGCAGGGCGATCCCGGCACGTCCTGCCGAAATCCGATCATTGATCCTGTTCGATCCGTTTCACTTCCTGGGCATCAATCCATAAAGGAACAAGGCCCACAAGGCTGCGAGAATTGCCGCTATCAGGCCCCGCAACCATGGGCGGCCAGCGGCCTTCTTTTCCAGGTGGCCAATGAGCAGGCTCAGCATTTTTCCCTTATGCGGGACACATCCAGCGGTCGGGTTGCCTGATCCAGCCAGCTGCGCGTGGCATCATCCAGATGCGGGGACAGCGTGTCGCGGACCCGCGCGTGATAGGCGTCCAGCCATTCGACCTCGTCCCGCGACAAGGCCGCGATGTCGATCAGGCGGCGGTCGATGGGGCACAGGGTCAGCGTCTCGAAGCCCAGCATGGCGCGGCCCGGTTCGGCTTCGGTTTCGACGATGGCGATCAGGTTCTCGATGCGGATGCCGAAGGCGCCTTCGCGGTAGTAGCCCGGTTCATTGGACAGGATCATGCCGGATTCCAGGGGCAGGGTGCTGACGCGGCTGATGCGCACCGGCCCTTCGTGGACGCAAAGCGCCGCGCCGACGCCATGGCCGGTGCCGTGGTCATAGTCCAGCCCCCGCGCCCAGAGATGCTGGCGCGCCAGCGCGTCCAGGTGCGCCCCGGCCACCCCTGCGGGAAAGCGCGCCCGGCTGAGGGCGATCATGCCCCGCAGGACCGCCGTATAAGGGCCAGCGGCGTCGGGCAGCGGATCGCCCAAGGGCACGGTGCGGGTGATGTCGGTGGTGCCGTCGGGATATTGGCCGCCCGAATCGATCAGCAGGACCTCGCCTTGCGCCAGGCGGCGGTTGGTGGCGCGGGTGACGCGGTAATGGGGCAAGGCGGCGTTCGGCCCCGCGCCGCAGATGGTGTCGAAACTGGTGTCGATGATCCCGGCCTCAAGGCGCAGGGATTCGAGTTTCTCGACCACGTCGATCTCGGTCAGGCCGGCCGGATCCTGGGCGTCGAGCCAGGCCAGCAGACGCACCATGGCCACGCCGTCGCGTTCATGGGCGGCGCGCATTCCGTCCAGTTCGGCGGCGTTCTTGCGCGCCTTGGGCAGGATCGCGGGATCCGCGGCCCGCGCGATCTGGGTGTTGGCGCTTTCCAGCAGGCGGAAGGCGGCCTCGGGCGCGGTGGCGGGGTCGATGCGGACCGGGCCTTCCAGGTCCAGAAGGGCGGGGGACAGCCCGTCCGGGTGCAGGATCGCGACCTCGTTGCCCAGACGCGCACGCAGGGCGTCGTCGAACTTGGCGGGATCGGCGAACAGGGCCACGTGGCCGTCGTCGGACAGGACCGCGAAGGACTGCACGACCGGGTTCTTGGGCACGTCGCTGCCCCGGATGTTCAGCAGCCAGGAAATCGAATCGGGCAAGGTCAGCAGTGCCGCCGCCTGGCCTTCCTTGCGCAGTCGGGCAGCCAGGCGGGCGCGCTTCTCGGCCGAGGTCTCGCCTGCAATCGCGTCGTCATGGGCGCGCGCGCATCCCACCGGCGGGGCGGGGCGGTCGGCCCAGATCGCGTCCAGCGGGTTCCGGTCCGCCGCGATCAGGCCGATGCCGCTGTCCGCAAGCGCCTTTTCCAGCGTCTCGATTTCCTGCCGGGTGTGCAGCCACGGGTCAAAGCCCAGCCGGCCGCCCGCGGGAAGGGCCTCGCGCAGCCAGTCCGAGGGCTTGGTGTCCGGCCAGGGCACGGGCGTGAAATGCGCCGGATCCACCTGCGCCTTGACCTGCACGCGGTACCGGCCGTCGATAAAGACGCCCGCCCGGTCTGGCGTCACGATGGCGAATCCCGCGCTGCCGGTGAAGCCCGTCAGCCAAGCCAGCCGGGCATCGGCATCGGCCACGTATTCGCCCTGATGGGCATCGGCGCGCGGCACGATGAAGCCGTCCAGGCCGTCCGCCGCAAGACGCGCGCGCAACTGCGCCAGCCGCGCCGGATGATCGGCGCCGCCCGCCGGGTCGTCGAAGGACTGCAAGCTCACAGCGCGATCGCCTTCATGACCCGAGGTTCGATGACCTGCACGCCGGGCAACCCCTCGATCAGCGCCTGCGCCGACTGTTCCAGCAGCGGGAAGGTCTTGTAATGACAAGGGATCACCGTCTTGAAGTCGAAGTATTTCCGCGCCGCCCAGGCCGCGCGCTTCATGTCCATGGTGAAATGCCCGCCGGCGCATAGAATGCCGATGTCGGGCTTGTGATATTCGCCCATCCAGGCCATGTCGGCCATGATGTCCGTGTCGCCCGAGACATAGATCACATGCCCTTCGCCCGCGATCATGTAGCCCGATTCGTGGCCCGCGTAGATCGGCCCGTCGGCCCCGGTCAGCGAACTGGAATGGCTGGCGTTCACCATGGTCACCCTGGCCCCGCCCAGATCGACGGTGCCGCCCTTGTTGAAGCCGATCCCCTCGACATCGTGATGCGTGACCCAGCTGCTGATCAGGTCATAGATGCCCGCAACGGGAATCTTCAGCTCCTTGGCGATGGCCAGCGTGTCGCCGGAATGATCGCCATGGCCGTGGGTCAGCAGGATGTGGGTGGCGCCGCCGATGGCCTCGGCCCGCCGGTCCTCGGGGAAGGCCGGGTTGCCGGAAATCCAGGGGTCGATCAGGATCACGGCATTCTCGATCTCCAGGCGAAAGCCGGAATGTCCAAGCCAGGTCAGTTTCATCGCGTTTCCCTTGTCCGTGTCGGGGGGCAGGTTAGCGGCGGGCTCGGGCGGTGACCAGACGGGATCAGAGGGGGGCCGCATCCTCCAGCCGCAGGCGCAGCCTTTCGCGCCCGCCCCAGGTGGACAGATCCAGCCTGCCCGCCAGATGGAACCGCCGGCCCCGCGCGCCCAGCAGGGCCGGGCCAAGCGGGCCGTTCATCGCGCCCCAGGCCACGGCGTCCATTGCGGGACCGCCCGCGCTGCGGAAGGACAGGCGCAGGTGGCTGTCGCCCATGGTGCCGGCGCTGTCGATCAGCTGATCGGCAAAGGCGAAGCGCGGCGCAGGGGCGGCCTGGCCGTAAGGCCCGGCATCCTCGAGCTGGCGATAGACCTGCGGCGTGGCGCCCGCGCATTCCATCAGGCCCGAGATGCGCAGGTCGCGCGCGCCCGTCCGCTGCGACAGGTCGTCCGCGATCAGGTCGGAAAGGCGCGCCATGGCGGCGGGGATCATCTCGGCGGCAACGGTCAGGCCCGCGGCCATGCTGTGTCCGCCCCCCTTGATCAGCAGGCCCTCATGGGCCAGGCGATGGATCGCGCGGCCCAGGTCCACGCCGGGAACCGACCGCGCCGATCCCTTGCCGATCCCGCCCTCGATCCCGATCACGACCGAGGGAAGGTCGGTCGCCTCCTTCACCCGCGCGGCGACGATGCCCACGACGCCCGGGTGCCAGCCCTGGCCCGCCGCCCAGGACAGGCCGGCATCCGCGCGGGCCTCGACCTGGGCCAGGGCCTCGTCGCGCACGGCGGCCTCGATGGCGCGGCGGTCGCGGTTGAGCATGTCCAACTCGGCGGCAAGCCGCCCGGCCTCGCGGGGATCGCGGCACGACAGGCACAGCGCGCCCAGATCGGCGCGGCCCACGCGGCCGCCCGCGTTGATGCGCGGCCCCAGCAGGAAGCCCAGGTGGAACGCGCCCGGCGGCCCGTCCAGGCGCGCCACGTCGGACAGCGCCACCAGGCCGGGCCGCCGCCTGCGCGCCATGACCGCCAGGCCCTGCCGCACAAAGGCGCGGTTGACGCCCACCAGGGGGGCCACATCGGCCACGGTCGCAAGCGCCACCAGATCCAGCATCGCCATCAGGTCGGGTTCCGGCCGCCCCTGCGCGCGCAGAACGCGGCCCGCCTGCACCAGGGTCAGGAAGACCACGCCGGCGGCGCAAAGATGGCCCAGGGCTCCGTCCTCGTCCGCGCGGTTCGGGTTCACGACCGCCAGGGCAGGGGGCAGGGTTTCCCCGCCCAGATGGTGGTCCAGCACGACGATGTCGGTGCCCGTCGCGGCGGCCAGGGCGTCGTGGCTCAGCGTGCCGCAATCGACGCAAACGATCAGGTCATGGCTTGCCGCCAGCCCGGCCATGGCCGGGGCGTTCGGGCCATAGCCCTCGTCGATGCGGTCGGGGACATAGAGCGTCGCGTCCCGCCCCTGGCCCCGCAGCCAGTCCAGCAGAAGCGCGGCGGAACTGCCGCCATCCACGTCGTAATCGGCGAAGATGGCGATGCGTTCGCCATTCACCGCCGCCGCGACCAGACGTTCCGCGGCGATCCCCATGTCGCGCAGGGACAAGGGATCGGGCAGAAGGTCGCGCAGCCGGGGCGCCAGGAAACCCTCGGCGCCATCGGCTCCGACCCCCCGGTCGGCCAGGATGCGCGCGACCGCCAGAGGCAGGCCGGTGCGCTGCGCCAGCCCCTCGGCCAGGCGGTCGGCGGCGCTGTCCGGGCCGATCCACCGCCGGTTCGTCAGCGATCGCTCGATTCCCAGAAACGTCACGCCTGCACCTTCTTCTTTGTCCAAATACCCTGGGGAGCCGCGCGGAACGCGCGGCGGGGCAAAGCCCCCCTTACTTGATGGGGTTGCGATAGATCATCCGCCGGACCGAACCGGTTTTCGACCGCATCAGGATCGTCTCGGTCTGAAGATAATTCGGTTCCCGCTTCACCCCCGCCACGATGGAGCCGTTTGTCACGCCCGTCGCGGCGAAGATCACGTCGCCCGTCACCAGCTCGTCGCGCGCATAGATGCGGTCCAGGTCGGCGATGCCCGCCTTGCGCGCCCGGCCCCGCTCGTCGTCGTTGCGGAACAGAAGCTTGCCCCACATCTGCCCGCCCATGCATTTCAGCGCCGATGCCGCCAGCACGCCCTCGGGCGCGCCGCCCGATCCCATGTACATGTCGATGCCGGTCAGTTCGGCCTCGGCGCAGTGGATCACGCCCGCCACGTCGCCGTCGGTGATCAGCCGGATCGCCGCGCCGGTGGACCGGACCTCGGCCACCAGATCCTCGTGGCGCGGGCGCTCCAGGATGCAGACGGTGATGTCGCTGTCCTCGACGCCGCGCGCGCTGGCCAGGGCCCGGACGCGTTCCGAAGGCGACATCTCAAGGCTGACCACGTCGGTCGGATAGCCCGGGCCGATGGCCAGCTTTTCCATGTAAACGTCGGGCGCGTGCAGCAGCGTGCCGCGCGGGGCCATGGCGATCACGGTCAGCGCGTTCGGCATGTCCTTGGCGGTCAGCGTGGTGCCCTCCAGCGGGTCCAGCGCGATGTCCACCTCTGGGCCCTCGCCGGTGCCGACCTCCTCGCCGATATAGAGCATCGGGGCCTCGTCCCGCTCGCCCTCGCCGATCACCACGATGCCCTTGATGTCCAGCATGTTCAACTGGTCGCGCATGGCGTTCACGGCGGCCTGGTCGGCGGCCTTTTCGTCGCCGCGCCCGATCAGCCGGGCCGAGGCATGGGCGGCAGCCTCGCTGACGCGGGCCAGGCCCAGCGAAAGCATCCGGTCGTTGAAATCCTTCGGCGCGGTCATGTCCATCCCTCGTTGCGACAGCTTGCCCGGGTCTTACGCGGCCCATTCCGCGGCGGCAAGCCTGTCGGCGCCGATGCCTCACCCCTCGGACAGGTCGAGCGCCAGGGCATGGATGCGGTCCACGATGTCGCCCAGGGTCCGGTGGACCAGCCGGTGCCGCTGCACCCGGCCGAGGCCCGCAAAGGCGGGGCTGGCCATGCGGATGCGGAAATGGGTCTGGCCGCCGTCGCGGTATCCCGCATGGCCGCGGTGGCTTTCGCTTTCGTCGATCACCTCCAGCCGCGTGGGGTTCAGCACAGCCAGCCTTTGGCGCATTTCGTCGGCAATCATCCGTCAAGACCTTTCATGTCGCGTCAAAAACCCTAAACTGCCGCCTCCGAGTCGCAAAGGTGCCCCAATGAGCAGGAACGACCCGTTCGGATTCGATATTTCGGCCGCGAAGGACAAGAAGCGCAAGAACAAGGGTCGCCGCGGCATGTCGGGCGCCTTCGAGACCTCGACCCGCATCTGCGACAAGCAGGGCTGCGACGAGCCCGGCCAGTATCGCGCGCCCAAGAACCCCCGGCACCTGGACGACTATTTCTGGTTCTGCAAGGACCATGTGCGCGAATACAACGCGAACTGGAACTATTTCCAGGGCCAGTCCGAGGAAGAGTTCCAGCAGTTCATCGACAACGCCACCGTCTGGGAACGCCCGACCAAGCCCTTTGGCCGGGCCGCGCAAGAGGACAAGTGGGCGCGTCACGGCGTCAGCGACCCCCTGGAAATCCTGGGCGCCAACGGCACCGCGCCCGAGGCGCGCGCCAAGGCCAGCCGCAAGCTGCCGCCGACCGAGCGCAAGGCGCTGGACATCCTGGAGGCCAAGGACAGCTGGACGCGGGCCGAGATCCGCAAGCAATACAAGTCCCTGGTCAAGGATCTGCATCCCGACATGAACGGCGGCGACCGCTCGGACGAGGATCGGCTGGCCGAGGTCGTCTGGGCCTGGGATCAGGTCAAGGACAGCCGGTTCTTCAAGGATTGAAGGCGGGCGGGGGGCTGCCGCCCCCGTCCCCTGACGGGGACTCCCCCGCGGGTATTTGTGCAAAGAAGAAGGGGTCAGCCCGACCTGCGGCGGACAAGCGCGGCGGCGAGAGCGGCCAAGGCAAGCAGGACGGCGGGGGCGCCGCCCCAGGCCATCCACGAGGTTTCGGGCAGGGGCGCGGGCAGGGTGGCGTCGATCTTGCCCTGGACGCCAAGGCCAAGCGACTGGCGGATCTGGCCGCGCGGGCCGATCACCGCGCTGATCCCGGTGTTGGCCGCGCGGATCAGCGGCAGACCGGATTCGATGGCCCGCAGCCGGGCCTGGGCGAGATGCTGATAAGGCCCCGAGAACCGGCCGAACCAGGCGTCGTTCGTGGCTTGCAGCAGCCATGCCGGGCGGCGGTCCAGTTCGCGCAGGTGCTGCGGGAAGATCGCTTCATAGCAGATCAGCGGCTGGAAGGGGGGCACCCCCGGCGCGGACATGATGGCCGGGCCGGGGCCCGCGGAATAGCCGTTGCCTTGCTGCGCGGCAAAGGCGCCGATGCCGACGCGGGCCAGCGCATCGCCCCAGGGGACGTATTCCCCGAACGGGACAAGGTGGAACTTGTCATAGGGAACGCCGACCGTCGCGTCCGGGTTCAGCGTGACCAGGCTGTTGTAGAAGCGGCTGCCGTCCCGCCGCTGGATGCCCATCACCAGCGGCGCGCCTGCCGCCTGGGCCATGGCGGGCAGGACCGGACCCGCATCCTCCAGAAGAAAGTTCACCGCCGTTTCCGGCCAGATCACCAGATCGCGCCGGCCGGGCGCCGCCGACAGGTCCAGCAGGCGCTGGAAGAACGCCGTTGCCCATTCGGGATCCCATTTCAGGCGCTGTTCGGCATTGGGCTGGACGACGCGGACAACGGTCCGCGTGTCCGGCGGCAGGGGCTGCGCGAGCCGCGCCAGTCCCGCCGCCCAAAGCCCGCCGGTCAGCGCCAGCGCCATGGCGGCGGCGGGCAGCAGGCGGAGCAGCGAGGGGAGAACGGCCAGGGCCAGCGTGATCAGGCTCAGCCCGATCGCCCCGGTCCAGGCGGCGGTTTGCGCAACGGGCGTGTCGATCCAGACATGGCCGGTCAGCGACCAGGGCAGGCCGGTGAAGATCCAGCCGCGCAGCCAGTCCGACAGCACCAGCGCCGCCCCAATGGCCAGGGCGCGGCGGGGGGCGCCGCGTGCAAGGCGTGCGGCCAGCCCCGCCGGAACGGCCCAGAACAGCGCGCCGCCAAGCGCCAGCAGGACCAGCGCGAAGGGCGCCATCCAGCCATAAATTTCGGGCTCGACCAGGAACGGCTCGACGATCCAGCTCATCGACAGGCCGAACCAGCCGAGGCCTCCGGCCAGCAGGGGCCAGAAGGCGTTGTCCGTCCGGGCGGCGCGGTGGATCAGCAGCGCAAGCGCCACCGGCGTGGCGATCCAGAGGCCGAAGGGCGGCAGGCCAAGGGCCGCGATCAGGCCAAGCGCCAGATCAACCCCAAGCCGCCGCAGCGGCATTCGTCCCGTCAGGGCGCGCATGGGCGGCGATCAGGCGTCCGCGTCGGCGTTGGGCTGAGGCTCGGCGGCCTGGGCCTCGTCCGCCTTCTTGCGGCGGGTGCGCTTGGGCTTGGGGGCTTCGGCGGCCTCCGCCTCGGCGGTGTCCTCGGTCTTCTTGCGGCGGGTGCGCTTAGGCTTTTCCGCAGGCTCGGCGGGAGGTTCCGCAGCCTCGGCTTCGGCCTTCTTGCGGCGGACGCGCTTGGGCTTGGGCGCTTCGGCGGCCACCGGCTCGGCCGCAGGGGGCTCATCGGCGGGGGCATCGGCCTCGGACGTCCCGGCGGCGGGTTCGGCTGCCGTCTCGGCGGGCGCGGCCTCCGGGGCTTCGGCCGCGGGCTCGTCCCGATCGGCGGGGGCCGGGACTTCCGTCACGGCTTCGGCAGCTTCGGCTGCCGGCGTCTCGGCGGGCGCCGCGGCGTCGGTCCGGGGATCGGCCTTCTTGCGGCGGTTGCGGCCGCGGCGCGGCTTGTCGGCCGGGGCGGCGGCCTCGACGGCCTCGACCGGCTTTTCGGCGCGTTCCTCGGGTTCGGCGGCAATGGACGCCAGGGCCGGACGCAGTTCGACCAGCATGAATTCCGGCACATGATCGCCCATGCCGACCACCGCGGGGCCGCGGTGGTCTTCGCGGCGGCCCCGGCGGTCGCGCGACTGGTCGCGGCGATCGTCCCGCCGGTCCTCGCGGCGCGGTTCCTCGCGCGCCGCTTCGGCCGGGCGTTCCTCGCGCGGCTCGCGCCGTTCCTCGTCGCGGCCGCGGGACTTGTCGCGTCCCCGGCCCTTGTCGCGGTCGCGGCCGCCGCGGCGGTCTTCGCGCCCGGCATTGCGGTCGGTTTCGGACAGGGTGAAGCCCTCGGGCAGAGGCGCGCGGGGCAAGGTTTGCTTCACGAGGTTCTCGATGGCGGACAAATACTTCTCGTCGGACGGAGTGGCAATGCTGAAGGCGCTGCCCTTGCGTCCGGCGCGGCCGGTGCGGCCGATGCGGTGGACGTAATCCTCGGCATGGGAAGGCAGGTCGTAGTTGAACACATGGCTGACCGCGGGAATGTCCAGGCCCCGCGCCGCCACGTCGGAGGCCACCAGCAGGCGCAGCTTGCCGTCGCGGAAATTGTCCAGCGTGCGGGTGCGGTGGCTTTGGTCCAGGTCGCCATGGATGGGCGCCGCGTCATAGCCGTGCTTGGCCAGCGACTTGGCGACGATGTCCACGTCGGTCTTGCGGTTGCAGAAGATGATGGCGTTTGTGACCTTCTCACCTTCCGCGTCGATCAGGGCGCGCAACAGGTCGCGCTTCTGCTTGGCGGCCAGATCCCGGCGCGAGGGCGTCAGCTCGACCAGCTTCTGGGTGATCGTCTCGCTTGTGGTGGCCTGGCGGGCGACCTCGATCCGCTCGGGGGCGTGCAGAAAGGTGTCGGTGATCCGCTCGATCTCGGGCGCCATGGTGGCGGAGAAGAACAGCGTCTGGCGGGTAAAGGGGGTCAGCTGGAAGATGCGTTCGATGTCGGGGATGAAGCCCATGTCCAGCATCCGGTCCGCCTCGTCCACGACCATGATCTGCACGCCGGTCAGCAGCAGCTTGCCGCGTTCGAAATGATCCAGCAGACGGCCCGGCGTGGCGATCAGCACGTCCACGCCCCGGTCGATCAGCTTGTCCTGTTCGCCGAAGCTGACGCCGCCGATCAGCAGCGCCTTGGTCAGGCGGGTGTGCCTGGCATAGGTGTCGAAATTCTCGGCCACCTGGGCGGCCAGCTCGCGGGTTGGGCACAGCACCAGGGAACGCGGCATCCGCGCGCGCGCCCGGCCGCGGCCCAGCATGGTGATCATCGGCAGCACGAAGCTGGCCGTCTTGCCGGTGCCGGTCTGCGCGATCCCAAGCACGTCGCGGCCTTCCAGCGCGGGCGGGATGGCGCCGGCCTGGATCGGCGTCGGCGTTTCGTACCCGGCCTCGGACACGGCCTTCAGGACGTTGGGGTCCAGCTTCAGATCGGAAAATTTGGTCATTCAGGGGCTTTCCAAGACTTGCGCGCCGCTTGTCTGGCGCGATGCGTTCCATTGCCGCGTTGCCCGGATGGCTGGTGCGGCCTGCAATGGGACGCAAGACTCGAACGCCCCCTCAGCCGGCCCGCCGGATGCGGGCCATGCAGCGACTTAGACCAAGCGGGCGGCCACGTCAATGTTTTCGCCCGGAAACCTTGCGTAAATGGCCCCGTTCCGGGGGCTTTCGGTTGACCATGCCCCGTTCCAGGCGGTAACCGGCGGGCGACAGTCAGGAAAGCGACCATGAACCTATTCACCGATCTGCGCGGCGTCGTCCTGGCCGCGCTGGACCAGATGACGCAGGCGGGCGAGCTGCCCCGGGGCCTTGATTTCGCCAATGTCGCGGTCGAGCCGCCGCGCGATCCCGCCCATGGCGACATGGCCACCAACGCCGCGATGGTGCTGGCGAAACCGGCGGGCATGAAGCCGCGCGAGATCGCCGATCGGCTGGCCGCCCGCCTGACCGACCCCCGCATCGCGGCGGCCGAGGTCGCGGGGCCGGGCTTTCTGAACCTGCGCCTGTCGCCTGCCGTCTGGCAGGGCGTGGTCGGCGCCGCCATCCGCGAAGGCGCGGCGTTCGGACGCTCGGCTATCGGCGCGGGGCAAAGGGTCAACGTGGAATTCGTCAGCGCCAACCCGACGGGGCCGATGCACGTGGGCCACGTGCGCGGCGCGGTCTTCGGCGATGCGCTGGCGAACCTGCTGTCGTTTTCCGGCCATGAGGTGACGCGCGAATACTACATCAACGACGGCGGCGCTCAGGTCGACGTGCTGGCCCGGTCCGCTTATGAGCGTTACCGCGAGGCCAACGGGCTGGAGCCCGAGATCCGCGAAGGGCTTTATCCCGGCGACTACCTGATCCCCGTGGGCGAGGCGCTGAAGGCGAAATACGGCGACAGTCTGCTGGACCGTCCCGAATCCGACTGGCTGGCCGATGTCCGCGATTTCGCCACCGAGGCGATGATGGCGATGATCCGCGCCGACCTGGCCGCACTTGGCGTCCGCATGGACGTGTATTCCAGCGAAAAGGCGCTTTACGGCACCGGCCGGATCGAGGCCGCGATCGAGCGGCTGCGGTCCATGGGCCTGATCTATCGCGGCGTGCTGGAGCCGCCCAAGGGCAAGCTGCCCGAAGACTGGGAGGAGCGCGAGCAGCTTTTGTTCCGGTCCACCGCCCATGGCGACGACGTGGACCGGCCGATCCAGAAATCGGACGGCGCCTGGACCTATTTCGCCCCCGACATCGCCTATCACTGGGACAAGATCGACCGGGGCTTCGACCAGTTGATCGACGTGTTCGGCGCCGATCACGGCGGTTACGTCAAGCGGATGCAGGCGGCGGTGGCGGCGTTGTCGAACGGGCGCGTGCCGCTGGACATCAAGCTGATCCAGCTGGTGAAGCTGTTCAAGAACGGCGAGCCGTTCAAGATGTCCAAGCGCGCGGGCACATTCGTCACCCTGCGCGACGTGGTCGAGGAAGCGGGCGCCGACGTGACCCGCTTCATCATGCTGACGCGCAAGAACGACGCGGCGCTCGATTTCGACTTCGCCAAGGTGCTGGAACAGTCCAAGGACAACCCGGTCTGGTATGTCCAGTATGCCAGCGCACGGGTTCATTCGGTGCTGCGCCGGGCGACCGAATCAGGCATCGACGTGAGTGATTCGGCTTTGGCTGCGGCCGATCTGGCGATTCTGGCGCATCCGGCGGAACTGGATCTGGCGCGGAAAGTTGCCGAATGGCCCCGGCTTGTCGAACATGCGGCCCGCGCCCACGAGCCGCATCGGGTGGCGTTTTTCCTGTACGACATCGCCTCCGACCTGCATTCGCTGTGGAATCGCGGCAACGACGACACGTCCCTGCGTTTCGTGCAGGATGGCGATCCGGCCACGTCGCAAGCAAAAATCGCGCTGGTGCGTGCAGTTGGCGTTGTTATTTCAAGTGGTCTTGCTATCCTTGGGGTCACGCCGGCCAAGGAAATGCGCTGAGATACAAGGCGCCCCAGCCGGTCGGAACGGGCAGTCAAGTTCAAGTCGGATCAACCGGCAGGCAGGCAGGCTATGGCAGTGATGGATTACCGCGAAGGCGGCTATGTGTTCTCGCGTCACAAGGTGAAGCGCGAATTCTCGTATGATCAGCGTGGCTGGGACGACCAGGTCGGGCCAAGCGGGGACGGGCAGACCGGCGAGGGCCTGACGGCCCGCTTCGCGCGGCTGACCCATTACCTGGGCGCGGTCGCGTCGGTGGCGCTGATGGTCGGGCTGATGGTCTGGGGCTGGCAGCTGGTGTCGCGCGACGTGTCGGGGGTTCCGGTGATCCGCGCCATCGTGGGCGATGCCCGCACCGCGCCTTCCGAACCCGGCGGCGAGCTGACCAACTACACCGGCTATGCGGTCAACACCGTGGCCGAGGGGGTCGAGCATCAGCCCGCCCAGCAGGTCGCCATCGCCCCCGCGCCCGTGGGCCTGTCCGACGAGGATGTCGCCATGGGCCAGCTGGGCGCCACCGCCCGCGAGCCTGCCACCTCCCCCGAGGTTCCGCTGAGCTTTGCGGGCGATCCCATCGTGCCGCTGTCCGACAGCGAGGCCCGCGCCCTTGCCGAAGCCCGGGCCGAGGCCGAGGCCCAGCGGCTGGCCCTGGCCGACAGCGCCGTGCAGAACGCCACCATTATCGACGCCCCCGCCAGCGAAGGCCCCGTGAACGAGGCCCTGACCGACGAGAACGGCGCCCCCGCCCAGGCCGCGGCCATCGCCGAGGCCCTGGTCCAGGCCCAGGCCGAGGCCAATCCCGGCGTGCTGACCGCCTCGACCCGGCCCGCGCCGCGCCCGCGCAGCACCCGCGTGGCTTCCGCCGGCACCACCGCCACCGATGCCCGCCCCGTGGCTGCCGAAAGCCGCCCGGCCGAGGCCCCGGAAGACCGCCCCGAGGCGGCCCCGGCCGTGTCGCAGGCCAGCGGCCCGCAGGTCCAGCTGGGCGCCTTCGACAGCAACGCCATCGCCGCCAGCGAATGGAACCGGCTGATGAACAAGCATGTCGTTTTCGGCGGCAAGCAGCAGGTCATCCAGCAGCATCAGTCGAATGGCCGCACCTTCTGGCGGCTGCGCGTCGCGGGCTTCGATTCGCTTTCCGAAGCCCGCCAGTTCTGCGCCGCCCTGAAATCGGCGGGCACGGACTGCCTTGCCCTGAACTGATGCCTGCCAACGCCACCATCCTGGGGGGCATTGCCGGAACCGCGCTGACGGCGGCCGAGCGGGACTTTTTCCGCGCGGCCGATCCCTGGGGATTCATCCTGTTCGGGCGCAACGTGGACAATCCCGGCCAGCTGCGCCGCCTGACGGGCCAGTTGCGCGATGCGGTGGGGCGCGATGCGGTCATCACCGTCGATCAGGAAGGCGGCCGGGTCCAGCGTCTGCGCGGCCCCCACTGGACCGACTGGCCCGCGCCGCTGGATCAGGCCGCGGCCGGGCCGCGCGCGATGTGGCTGCGCTATCACCTGATCGGACGGGAGCTGCGCGCCGCGGGCATCGACAGCAACTGCGCGCCCACGCTGGACGTGGCGCAGGACGACACCCATCCGTTCCTGCGCAACCGCTGTCTCGGCGCGGACCCCGGCACCGTTGCCGCCCTTGGCCGGGCCGCCGCCGACGGAATGCTGGCGGCGGGCGTCCTGCCGGTGATGAAGCACATGCCGGGCCACGGCCGGGCCATGGCCGACAGCCATCACGGCCTGCCCACCGTCACGGCCGGGCCGGACGACCTGGACGCGATGGACTTCGCCCCGTTCCGCGCCCTGCGCGACCTGCCCATGGGCATGACCGCGCATATCCGCTTCACCGCGCTGGACGACGCGCCCGCCACGGCATCGGCCCGGATGATCGGACTGATCCGGGACCGCATCGGCTTTGACGGGCTGCTGATGACCGACGACATCACCATGAACGCGCTCTCGGGGTCCGAACCCGAACGCGCGGCGGCCGCGATCGCCGCGGGCTGCGACCTGGTGCTGCATTGCAACGGCACGATCGCCAGCATGGAGGGGGTCGCCGCCGCCGCCGGGGCGATGACGCCCCAGGCACGGCGCCGCGCGGCCGCCGCGCTGGCGCAGCGCCGCGCGCCGCCTGACAGCGATCCGGCCGCCCTGATGGCCGAATGGCGCAGCCTGACGGCGGCCACCGCCTGATCTGATCCCCGCTTGACAGGGCTGCCGCCCTGGCCGACCCTTGCCGCCCCGCCCACCTTGCCGCCCCGCCCAAGGCGAAAAAACCCGTGACCCGATCCGACATCCCCCATCTGCGCGCCGTTCCCGACGCCGAGACCGTGGCGCAGCGCCGCGCGGACGAGGCCCTGATCGTCGATGTGGACGGCTACGAAGGCCCGCTGGATCTGCTGCTGACGCTGGCGCGGGTGCAGAAGGTCGATCTGATGAGGATCTCGGTGCTGCATCTGGCCGAGCAATACCTGGCCTTTGTCGAACAGGCCCGCGCGCTGCGGATCGAACTGGCCGCCGATTACCTTGTCATGGCCGCCTGGCTGGCCTTTCTGAAGTCCCGCCTGCTTCTGCCCCCCGACCCCGAAATCGAAGGCCCGACCGCCGAGGACATGGCCGCCCACCTGGCCTTTCAGCTGGAGCGCCTGCAGGCCATGCGCCAGGCGGCGGCGCGGCTGATGGCGCGCGACCGGTTGGGGATCGGCCGGTTTCCACGCGGCGCGCCCGAAACGGTCGCTCGGACGCGGCGCACCGAATGGCAGGCGGGGCTGATCGACCTGATGCGCGCCTATGCCCGGCTGAAGACCCGCGGCGAGTTCCGCCCTTATGCCTTCGACCGGCGCGATGTCTTCACGATGGAGCAGGCCTTGGAACGGCTGCGCGGGATGATCGGCTATGCGGGCGACTGGACGGACCTGT
The DNA here is from genome assembly GCF_042648745.1 of Paracoccus angustae. Taxonomy (NCBI): domain Bacteria; kingdom Pseudomonadati; phylum Pseudomonadota; class Alphaproteobacteria; order Rhodobacterales; family Paracoccaceae; genus Paracoccus; species Paracoccus angustae. The sequence continues at coordinate 168,307 of NZ_JBHRXY010000002.1, read as the reverse complement.
CCGACTTCCTGCCCGAAGGCTGGGACGCCAAGGGCGCGCGCCGCCGGTCGGCCACGGCGGCGACCTTTGCCGCCTCGCTGGAGCTTGCGCGCCAGGGCCGGATCGAGATACGGCAAAGCGACCCTTTCGCGCCGATCCGCTTTCGCCGCAAACCCCCGACGCCCGACCAGCCGTGACCGATCAAGCCCCCCCGACCCAAGCCGCCCCGGCCATCGCGCCCGCTATCCCCCCCTCCATGGCCGAGCAGGAGCGCATGGTCGAGGCGCTGTTGTTCGCCTCGTCCCGCCCGGTCACGGTGCGCGAACTGGCCTGTCGCCTGCCCGCGGGCTGCGATCCGGCCGAGGCGCTGGCGGGGCTGCGCCGCGCTTATGCCGGGCGCGGGGTGGTGCTGGAGCGGATCGGCGACGGATACGCCTTCCGCACGGCGCCGGATCTGTCCTTCCTGATGCAGACGGAAACGGTGGAACAGCGCCGCCTGTCGCGCGCGGCCATCGAGACGCTGGCGATCATCGCCTATCACCAGCCCGTGACCCGCGCCGAGATCGAGGAAATCCGCGGCGTGGCCGTGTCGCGCGGCACCCTGGACCAGCTGATCGAGATGGAATGGGTCCGCATCGGCCGCAGGCGGATGACTCCGGGACGGCCCGCGACATTCGTGGTGACGGAAACCTTTCTGGATCATTTCGGCCTGGAATCCGCGCGCGACCTGCCGGGGCTTGCCGAACTGCGCGCGGCGGGCCTGCTGGAGGCGCGTCCGCCGGCCGAAGGCTTGCGCGCCCCCCTTGCCGCGGGGGACGAGGATGACAATATCGCTGCGGCCTCCTTTGCCGAGGATTTGTTCGAGGACGACCGACCGCATGAGCCTTGATTCCATCATCAACATGCTGACCCGCATGATCACCCGCCGCGCCATGGCCTGGGGCATCAACAAGGGCATCGGCCGGATCGCGAAATCCGGCGGCAAGCCCGCCAAGGTTTCCGCCAAGCGGGCGCGCGACATGCGCGCAGGCGTCAAGCGCGCCCGTCAGGCCGCCCGCCTGACCCGCCGCATCGGGCGCTGACCCTCGCCTTTGCCGCGCGGCCGGGCTAGGGCTGCGCGATGGATGACCGATTCGAGATCTTTCTGGTGGCGACGCCCGGGCTGGAGGCGCCCCTGGCCGCCGAAGCCGCGGAGCTTGGCTGGAAACCGGTGGTGCAGCCGGGCGGCGTGACGATCACCGGCGGCTGGCCGGACGTGTGGCGCGCGAACCTGTGGCTGCGCGGCGCCACGCGGGTGCTGGCGCGCGTGGGCCAGTTCCGCGCGCTGCATCTGGCGCAACTGGACAAGCGGGCGCGGAAGTTCCCCTGGGCGTCCGTTCTGCGGCGCGACGTGCCGGTGCGGGTGGAAGCCGCCTGCAAGGCCAGCCGCATCTATCACGCCGGCGCCGCCGCCCAGCGGATCGAGCGTGCCATCGCCGAGGAACTGGGCGCGCCCCTGGCCCCCGACGCCGCCCTGGTCGTCAAGGCGCGGATCGAGGACGATCTGGTGACGATCAGCCTCGATACGACCGGCGAGTCGCTGCACAAGCGCGGCCACAAGGAAGCCGTCGCCAAGGCCCCGATGCGCGAAACCATGGCCGCGATGTTCCTGCGCGCCATGGGGTTCGACGGCAGCCAGCCGGTGCTGGATCCGATGTGTGGGTCGGGCACCTTCGTGATCGAGGCGGCCGAGATCGCGGCGGGCCTTGCGCCGGGCCGCAGCCGGGCTTTCGGGTTCCAGCAGCTTGCCAGCTTCGATCCCGCTGGCTGGGAAGGCATGCGGGCCGCCGCCTCGCCGCGCCCCGCGCCCCCGCAGTTCTTCGGCAGCGACCGCGATGCGGGCGCCATCCGCATGAGCCAGGTGAATGCCGAGCGGGCGGGGGTCGCGGGGCTGACGCGCTTCGAATGCCGCGCCATCGGCGAGTTGCAGCGCCCCGACGGGCCGCCCGGCATCGTCATCGTGAACCCCCCTTACGGCGCGCGCATCGGCAACAAGGGTCCGCTGTTCGGATTGCACGCCGCGATGGGGCAGGTGTTCAAGGAACGTCTGGGGGGCTGGCGCGTGGGGATCGTGACCGGCGAGGGGGGACTGGCCAAGGCGACCGGGCTGCCGCTGGAATCCGGGCCGGTGGTGGCGCATGGCGGGCTGAAGGTCCGGCTGTGGCAGACGGGGACGCTGTAGCCCCCGAAGGCCGGGGGTTTCACACCCCCGGACCCCCGTGGGATGTATGGACAAAGGTGAAAAGCCCTAGCGGAACTGCTTGGCGAGCTTCAGGCCCTGGCCCTGATAGTTCGACTTGATGCCCGCGCCGTAAAGCCGGTCGGGACGGGCAGCCATGCGTTCATAAACCAGGCGGCCCACGACCTGGCCGTGTTCGAGGACAAAGGGCGCCTCGTGGCAGCGGACCTCCAGCACGCCGCGCGCGCCGGTGCCTGCGGTGCCGACGCCGAAGCCGGGGTCGAAGAAGCCCGCGTAATGGACGCGGAATTCGCCCACCATGGCCAGATAGGGCGCCATCTCGGCCGCGTAATCCGCAGGGATCGCCACCGATTCGCGGCTGACCAGGATGTAGAAGGCGCCGGGGTCGAGGATCAGGCGGCCGTCCGCCGTGCGCAGTTCGTCCCAGAAGTCGCGCGCCTCATAGGCGCCGATCCGGTCCAGGTCGATCACCCCGCTGTGGGGACGGGCGCGATAGCCCACCAGATCGCCGCCGGAGGGCTTCAGGTCGACCGAAAAGCCCAGGCCCTGGTCGATCAGCGCCGGGCCGCCCACCAGAGGCTCGCGGGCGTTCAGGTCGCGCAGTTCGGCATCCGTCAGCACCGCCTGGCCGCGCCGCAGCCGCAACTGGTTCAGCCGCATTCCCGGGCGGACCAGCACCGAAAAGCTGCGCGGGCAGATCTCGGCGTAAAGGGGGCCGTCATAGCCTTCCGGCAGGCGGTCGAATTCGGTGCCGCCATCCGCCACCAGCCGGGTCAGCAGATCCAGCCTGCCGGTCGAGGACTTGGCGTTGGCGACCGCCGTCAGGCCGGCGGGCAGGGACAAGCGTTCCAGCAGCGGGACCAGATACACGCAGCCGCGTTCCAGCACCGCGCCCCCGGTCAGGTCCATCTGGTGCATTCGCAGGTCGGCCAGCCGGTCCATCACCCGGCTTCCCCGTCCGGCCAGAAAGCTGGCGCGCAGGCGATAGGCGACCGTTCCAAGCCGCAGGTCGAGGCTGGCGGGCTGGATCTGCCCGGGGATGATCGCCGGCTCCGCTGTGATCGCGCCGCTCTGGATCAGATCGCGGATGCCGCTGTCGGGAAGAACGCCGTTCATGCCAGTCCCCTTCATGCGAAAACGCCCATCCCCGCAAGGGGATGGGCGTTTTCGAAATGGTCGGGCCGGCGAGATTCGAACTCGCGGCCTTCCGCCCCCCAGACGGACGCGCTAACCAGACTGCGCCACGGCCCGACGCGCACCGTATAGAGCGATCCGGCGGCGCTGCACAAGGGCCGCGATGCGGAAATCTGCGCGTCACGACCCGGGAATGTCAGCAAATCCGCGCCAGGGCCTCGCGCAAACGGGCCAGCGTCGCCCGCTGCCGGGGCGCGGCGGCATCGGCGGGGCGAAGATCGCGCAGGCGGGCGTTCAGGGCGACCACATCGGCCAGCCATCCCGACAGCGGCGTCTTGCCCGGTGCCGTCCTGCGACGGCGATGGCGCGACCTGGGACCATGAAGCGCCCCATCGCCTTCGGCTTCGGGGCCGTCGGTCTCGGGCAGGAGTTCGTCGGCCTCGTCGGCCTCGTCGAGGTCGGCGAGACCGGCCAGCCGTTCTTGCCCGCGTTCGCGGACGGTGGCGCCGCGGTCGCGGGCCAGCAGCTTCTTGGCGCCCCGGATCGTCAGGCCCTCGTCGCGCAGCACGGTGCAAAGGCCCGCCGCCAGCCGCACGTCCTCGGGGCGGTAATAGCGCCGCCCGTCGGGGCGCTTCATCGGTTTCAGCAGCGGGAACTGGGTTTCCCAATAGCGCAGCACATGGGGTGCCACGCCCAGAAGCCTTGCGACCTCGCCAATCGACCGGAATGCGTCTGCGCCCTTCGTCATTCGGTCCGAACCGCCCCTCAGCCCTTGTTTCCGGCCGCCACGCGGTCCTTCATCAGATGCGAGGGGCGGAAGGACAGCACGCGGCGGGGGGTGATCGGCACTTCCTCGCCCGTCTTGGGATTGCGGCCGATGCGTTCGTTCTTGTCGCGCAGGCTGAAGGTGCCGAAGGACGAGATCTTCACCTGTTCGCCCCTGACAAGCGCGTTGGAAATGTGTTCAAGCACCGATTCGACCAGCTGGGCGGATTCGTGACGCGAAAGACCCACGTCCCGAAAGACGGCCTCTGCGAGGTCCATCCGAGTCAGCGTCTTGTCACTCATGACTTTTCCCCTTAGATTTCACAAGGATGGTGGCAATTCTTTCGCCTGTCAACGAGAAGCGCGCCTTTTCGTTCCAGCACGGGTCGCCGGATCGGCCGCTGCGGGGGTCGGCGGAAAAGGGCGGACGTTGAAAAAGGCGCCGCCGGACTATCTTTCCGCCAAGCCGGAGAACAGGAAAATGGCCGGAGGATGGGCCCGCGACGACGCGGTCAACGACCAGATCGAGATCACCACGGCCGAGGCCGTGGCCCGCGCCCGCCTGCGCGCGGGCCGCGTCGCTGCCGCCGTCGAAAGCGCCGCCACCTGCATCGACTGCGACGAGCCGATCCCCGAGGCGCGGCGCCGCGCCGTTCCCGGCGTGCGGCTTTGCGTGGAATGCCAGTCCGGGCACGACAAGGCCCGGCGCCCGTCCGGCGGCATCAACCGGCGCGCCAGCAAGGATTCGCAGCTGAAATAGCCGCCTACCAGCGCAGGACGACCGAACCCCAGCTGAGGCCGCCGCCGATCGCCTCGGTCAGGATCACGTCGCCGGGGCTGAAACGGCCCTGGCCGTCGGCCACGGACAGCGCCAGCGGGATCGAGGCCGCCGAGGTGTTGCCGTGGTCGGCCACCGTCAGGATCACCTTGTCCATCGGCAGGCCCATCTTCTGCGCCGTTGCCGTGATGATCCGCGCGTTGGCCTGGTGGGGCACCAGCCAGGCCACGTCCGCGGGCGTCAGCCCGGCCTTGTCCAGCGCGACATGGGCGGTCTTGGCCAGCTTCTCGACCGCGTGGCGGAAGACCAGGTTGCCCTGCATCCGCAACTGCCCCGCCGTGCCGGTGGTGGACACGCCGCCATCGACATAAAGCAGTTCGCGGTACTGGCCGTCGCTGTTGAGGTCGCTGGCGAGAATGCCCCGGTCGTCGCTGGTGCCTTCGCCGTTCTGCGCCTCCAGCACCACGGCGCCCGCGCCGTCGCCGAACAGCACGCAGGTGCCGCGGTCGGACCAGTCCATGATGCGCGAGAAGGTCTCGGATCCGATAACCAGGACGCGCCGGGCCATGCCGCCGCGAATCATCGCGTCCGCATTGGCCAGCGCGAAAACGAAGCCCGCGCAAACGGCCTGGACGTCATAGGCGAAGCCGTGCGTCATCCCCAGGCCGTACTGGATCATCGTGGCCGAGGCCGGAAAGGTGTGGTCGGGGGTCGAGGTCGCCAGAACGATCCCGTCGATGTCGTCGGGCCCAAGGCCCGCCCTGTCCAGGGCCGCCCGCGCGGCGCGCAGGCCCATGTCGCTGGTGGCCTGGCCTTCGGCCGCGAAATGGCGCCGCTCGATCCCGGTGCGGGTGCGGATCCAGTCGTCGGTCGTGTCCAGCCGTTCCTCGAACCAGCTGTTCGGGACCACGCGTTCGGGCAGGTAATGGCCGGTGCCGCGCACCACGGAACGCAGCGTCACGATGCGGCCTCGGCATCTGGGGCGGCGGCAACGGCGGCCTGCGCCACGCGCGCGGCCAGCCGGTCCTGGAAGCCCGATTTCGCCAGCGTGAAGGCCAGCTTGATCGCCGCCGACACGCCCGTCGCATCGGCCGAGCCGTGCGACTTCACAACCGTGCCGTTCAGGCCCAGAAAGATTCCGCCGTTCACGCGTCGCGGGTCGATCCGCTTTTGCAGGCGCTTGAGGGATGTCATCGCCAGAAGGGCGGCAAACTTGGACATGATCGAATTCGCGAAGGCGTCCTTCAGCAGGGTGCCGACCAGCTTGGCCGTGCCTTCGCCGGTCTTCAAGGCGATGTTGCCGGTGAAACCGTCCGTGACGATCACATCCACGCGCGCCGAGGGCAGGTCGCCCCCTTCCACGAAGCCCACATAATCGAACCGCCCCGCCTCGGTCGCGGCCATGATCAGATCCTGGGCCTGCTTCAGTTCGGCCCGGCCCTTGTGTTCCTCGGTCCCGACATTCAGCAGGCCGACCCGCGGCTGCGCCAGGCCCAGGCCGTTGCGGGCGTAGGATGCGCCCATCAGCGCATATTGCAGCAGGTCATGCGCATCGGCCCGGATGTCGGCGCCCACGTCCAGCATGATGTTGAAGCCCTGCGGGTTCAAGGACGGCCACAGGCAGGCGATGGCGGGGCGGTTCACGCCCGGCAGCTTGCGCAGGCGCAGCATCGACAAGGCCATCAGCGCGCCGGTGTTGCCGCAGCTGACGGCGGCTCCGGCCTCGCCCGTTTTGACCGATTCGAGGGCCGACCACATGGACGTGCCGTCGCCCTTGCGCACCACCTGGCTGGGCTTGTCGTCCATGGTGACGACGCCCCCGGCATGGCGGATGTCGCAGCGTCCGGCCAGCGCCTTCCTGCGCCCGACAAGGCGGCGAAGCTCGGCCTCGTCGCCATGCACGATGAACCGGATCTCGGGGTTCTTGGCCGCGCTTTCGGCCATGCCCGCGACAACCGCCGCGGGGCCGCGATCACCGCCCATCGCATCGACCGAAATCACCACGCCGCCCCCGGTGCCGGAGGCAGGCGTTTCACGATGGGTCACGTCACGGTCGGTCATCTGGCGCGGATGCCAAACCCGGCTCAGGCCGCGTCGTCGTCCAGGTCGATGGCGTTCGCCTGGGCCACGACTTCGCGGTCGGCGTAATGGCCGCAGGACGGGCAGACGTGATGCGGACGCTTCAGTTCGCCGCAGTTCGAGCATTCGTTGGGGTTGCCGGCGACCAGGGCATCGTGGGCGCGGCGCATGTTCCGGCGGGACCGGGTAACGCGATTCTGAGGGACAGCCATGTCACAACCTCGGGTTTGGCGGGGTGCGACGCGCATGCGTCCTTGCGCACCCTTTGGGATTGAATTCGTAAATGAACCGCGCAGATACGCCATGACGGCCCCGCCCGCAACCCCTTGCGGCGGGGCAGGCCCGGCTTATTGCGCCGCAAGCCGCGGTTTGCGCCAGCGCCGCCCGCGTTCCGGCGGCGAAAACCCGGCCCCCTGTGGCGCGGAGGCCACGGTGGCGCGGCAGCCGGGGGAATCGCCTAATCCGCGCCCCCCCCGCGCAGCAGCTTGTCGAGACCGGCGAACGGGCGGCGGGTGTCCGGCGCGGGATCGGCGGGCGCCGCGTCGAAGGCCACGCCTTCGGCGCGGGGGTATTCGGGCAAGGCCAGCGCCAGTTCCTCGATCATCACGGCGGCCAGGTCGATGAACTGGCCCAAGGGCTCCAGCGTGTCGTCGGGCATCTCGACCTCGTCGCCCTCGGGCGCGGTCAGGTGGGGCGAATAGTGGCGCTCGACCGGTTCGTCCAGGATGGTCCTGACGGGCTTCAGCGTGACCACGCAGGGCTGCGTCACGCGGGCGCGCAGCCGGCCCTTCAGCGCCCAGGCGTCGCCCCCCTCGGCGCGGATCTCGCCCTCGAAGGACAGCTGCGACAGCGCGTCGATGCGCAGCTCGGCCGCGATGGCGGCGCAGCGCGGCGCTTCGGGCGTCAGGGAAAAGGGGGTCGGCGCGCGCGGGTTCAGATGGGCCGTGCGCAGGCGTTCGGGTTGCGGGGCGGGACTGTTCATGGCGGGCCTCGGGGGCGGTGCCGGCGGGATTGCCGCCGGTGTGATCGGCGCCAACCCCGCGGCGGGATTGTCATTCTTGAGCGCGGTGCCCGAGTTTGCTAAGCCGGGCGGGCCGCGTCAACAGCCCCTGCGCAAAGGAAAGACGGAATGACAGCCATCCGGCATCTAATGGTTCTGGCTTTCGTGGCCGTCCTTGGCCTTGCCGCCTGCGCGCCGGTGTATCGCAACCACGGCTTCATCCCCGCGCCCGAGGATCTGTCGCAGGTCGTCGTCGGTCAGACCACCGTGGACGAGTTGCAGGGCCTGATCGGCCGCCCCTCGGCGCAGGGCCTGCTGACCGGCTCGGGCTGGTATTACGTCGGTTCCCGTTGGCGCCATTACGGCGCCCTGGAGCCGCGCGAGATCAGCCGGGAGGTCGTGGCCGTGTCCTTCGCCCCCGACGGCGTTGTCACCAATGTCGAACGCTTCGGGCTTGAACGCGGCCGCGTCGTCACCCTGTCGCGCCGCGTGACCGACGGCAGCGTGACCGAGATCTCGCTGATCGGGCAGTTGCTGGGCAACCTGGGCAATTTCCAGGCGGCAGACATCGTCGACTGACGACCGCCCCCCAAGCCGCTATTCGGTCGGGTCGCCGCTGGCGGCGTCGGGGGTCGTGTTGCGGTCGTATCGGGGCTGGCGCGCGCTGCCGGACGGTTCGACGGGGCCGTCGCCTTTCCGCAGCGAAGGGCGCGTGGTCTGGTCCATGTCCATGTTCTTGTCGTCCATGTTCTTGTCGGGATCCTTGTCGGGGTCGGGCATCCTCACCTCCTGCGCAGGGGATGCGGGGTCAACCGCCGCCGGGGCGCGGTTGTTCCCGGCGCCGGGGCCTGTCCCTATGCCGCCTGCACGATCCGGTCGGCCAGCAGGTGCAGGTCGTTGCGATACCCGGTCCGCGCCGAGGGCTGGTCGGGGTCCGAGGTCACGGCCACGGCCACGGCGGGCTGGCGCCCCGCCGCGGGAAAGACATAGATCATCTGCCCGCCATAGCCCCAGCCATAGCGCACGGGACGCCCGCTGGCCTGACCGATGAACCAGCCATAGCCGTAGCCCTGCCCGCTGAAGATCGACGCGGTGCGCGGCCGCCAGCTTTCGGCGATCCAGCCTTGGGGCACGACCTGCTGCCCGCCCGCGCGGCCCCCGTCGGCGTAAAGCGCGCCGAAGGCCAGCAGGGACCGCGTGCTCATCGCCATCTGGTTGCCGCCCAGGTAGATGCCCTGGGGATCGCGCTCCCATCCCGTGATGCGGAAACCGGGCACCGCGCCCAGCCAGTCGCGCGCCAGATCCAGCGTGGACCGGCCCGTCACCCGCGTCAGGATCGCCGAAACCAGATGCGTCGAGGCCGTCGAATACTGCATCCGTCCGCCCGGATCCTGGGTGAAGGGCGCGGCCAGCGCCGCGCGGACCCAGTTGCGGCTGCTGACCCAGGCCCCGTAGTTCGCGCCCGACTGCCGTTCCAGCCCAGCCTGCATGGACAAAAGGTTGCCCAGCGTCACCCGGGCCAGGCGGGGGTCGGGATCGGCTGGCAACGCGTCGCGCAGGATCGGCGCGATGGGCTGGTCGGGGCCGTCCAGTTCGCCCTTGTCTATGGCGATCCCGGCAAGGGCCGAGATGATCGACTTCGACGCCGACTTGATGTTGGTCGGACTGTCGGGGGTAAAGCCGTGATAGCCCCGGGCGGCGATTTCCCCGCCCCCCCGCCAGACGGCGATGGCGCGCAGGTTTTCCAGGCGCTCCGCATCGTCGAGGATCGGGGACAGGCGCGCCTGCGCCAGGGCGGACGCGGCAAGCAGCGGGGACAGGCTGGCGGTCAGCAGAAGGGCGCGGCGGTTCATGGCCCATATATGGACGCCCCCGCCGTCGCTGCGGAATCACGCTTGCGTCAGCCCCGGGCCTGGACCGGCAAAGGCCGCCGTCTTCGCCACGTCGCGTCGGCCCGACGCCGCCGGGCCTGGAAGGCCCGGCCAGCGCCCGCCCCCCGCCGCGGGCGGGGAAACCCGAGGATGTCCTGATCCCCCGGCCAACCGGGGGCTGGACGATCCGCCACGGCCGTCCTAGGGCAGGGTCATGCCCTTTTCGCCGAAAGGCCCGCCATGACCGCGCTTGACGACCTTGCCCCGTATCCCTTCCACGATGCAGACGCCCCGCAGCGCGCGCGGATGCTGTCGCGGCTGGCGGACACCGAACTGGCCGTGGCCCTTGCGGCCGAGCCTGCGGACGACCGGGTGGAACTGCGCATCTTTCCGCTGGACGCCGGCCCCGTGGCCCTGGCCTGCGATACCGAGGACCGGCTGGCGGGCTTCTTCGGCGGTCCCGTGGCCTATGCGGCGATGCCGGGGCGGGTGCTGGCGGGCCTGCTGAAATCCGGGGGCGCCGGGCTGCTGGTCAATCCGGGCCATCCGTCGGAAATGCTGCTGGACGCGGCCATGCTGGACTGGCTGACCGGCGCGCTTTCCGCCGCGCCCGAACCGGCCGACGTCCGCCTGCGCCTGATCCCGCCCGCGCCCGCCGTGATCGAGGCCTTGGCGCAACCCCTGGCGGAACGCCTGGGCGACATGCGCGGGCTGATCGCGGGCGCGGCGCTTGCCGGGGCGGGGAACGGCCATGTCGTGCTGGTCGCGGGCGCCGATCCCGCCCACCAGCCCGCCATCGCCAAGGCCCTGGCCGAGACGCTGGCCTTTCTGCCCCCGCAGCCCGGCGGCGTCGATGTCAGCTTTACCGATTCCGCGCTGCCCGCGGGCGTCCTGCGCTTCGACCTGACCCCGCCCGCCGAGCCGCCAAGCCGGCCGAAAGGCCCTCCGATCCTGCGCTGAGGGTCCAAGCACGGTTGCGTGATCCCCGCCAAGCTGCCAGAACCTGCCCATGAAGACGCAACACAAAGCCCTGTCCGTCCACCTGCTGACCGCCACCGGCGCCGTTCTGTCCATGCTGGCGATGCTCGCCGCGGTCGAGGGCAAGTGGTCGCTGATGTTCCTGTGGCTGGTCGTGGCCCTGGTGGTCGACGGCATCGACGGCCCGCTGGCGCGGCGCTACGACGTCAAGATCCACTCGCCGAACTACGACGGCGTGCTGATGGACCTGATCATCGACTATCTGACCTATGTGTTCATTCCGGCCTATGCGCTGTTCAAGTCGGGCCTGCTGTCCGGCTGGACCGGCTGGTTCGCGATCATTGTCATCGTTTACGGCAGCGTGATCTATTTCGCGGACACGCGGATGAAGACCAGGGACAACAGCTTTTCCGGCTTTCCGGGCTGCTGGAACATGGTGGTGCTGGTGCTGTTCGCGACCGACCCGCACTGGACGGTGATCCTTCTGATCATCGTGGCGCTGACGGTGGCGATGTTTCTGCCCATCAAGTTCATCCACCCGGTCCGCACCGAACGCTGGCGGGCGGTCTCGTTGCCGATCGCGATCCTGTGGTGCGTCTTTGCCGCCCGCGCCGCCTGGGTCGAGTTTCACCCCGACAGCTGGGCCAACTGGGGTCTGGTCGTGACCTCGCTGTGGCTGCTGCTGGCGGGGGCCGCGCAGCAGCTTATACCCGAACGCGCCTGAAGGGGACGACCATGCGTGATCTTCTGAAATCCGCCGCCGCGCTGGTTCTGCTGGCGCTTCCCGCGAACGCCCAGGACGCCATCACCCTGGGCATGGTGCTGGAGCCGCCGAACCTCGACCCCACCGGCGGGGCGGCGGCGGCCACGGACGAGGTCGTGTACGCCAATGTCTTCGAAGGCCTGACCCGCTTCGGCCCCAACGGCACCATCGAACCCGCCCTTGCCGAACGCTGGGATGTCGAGAACAACGGCCGCACCTATGTCTTCCACCTCCACGACGGCGTGAGCTTCCACGATGGCGCGGCCTTCGACGCGGGCGACGTGGTCTTCACCCTGGACCGCGCCCGGGCGCCCGGTTCGACCAATGCCCAGAAGGTGCTGTTCCAGGGCATCGAAGCGGTCGAGGCCCTGGATCCGCTGACCGTGCGCGTGACTTTGGCGGCGCCCGACGGCAACTTTCCCTTCAAGATGGCCTGGGGCGATGCGGTGATGCTGGATCCGGCCAGCGCCTCCAGCCTTGCGACGACGCCCGTCGGCACCGGCCCGTTCCGGTTCGACCGCTGGGTGCAGGGCGACCGGATCGTGCTGTCCGCCTTTGACGGCTACTGGGGCGAAAAGCCCGCCTTGAAAACGGCGACCTTCCGCTTCATCCCCGACCCCTCGGCGGCCTTCGCGGCGGTCATGGCGGGCGACGTGGACGCCTTTCCGAACTATCCCGCGCCCGAAACCCTGCCGCAATTGCAGGCCGATCCCCGCTTCAAGGTGATGGTCGGCACCACCGAGGGCGAGACGATCCTGGCCATGAACAACGCTCGGGCGCCCTTGAACGACATCAAGGTCCGCCAGGCCATCGCCCATGCGATCAACCGCGCCGACATCATCGACGGCGCGATGTTCGGCTACGGCACCCCCATCGGCAGCCATTTCGCGCCCCATCACCCCGATTACGTCGATCTGACCGGCCTTTCGGATCACGACCCCGAAAAGGCCAAGGCCCTGCTGGCCCAGGCGGGCGTCGGCCCCATCGCCCTGCGCCTGGCCCTGCCGCCCACGCCTTACGCCCGGCGGGGCGGAGAGATCGTGCAGGCCCAGCTTGCCGCTGTCGGCATCCAGACCCGGATCGACAACATGGAATGGGCGCAATGGCTGGAAACGGTTTTCAAGAACGGCGACTTCGACCTGACCGTCATCAGCCATACCGAGCCCCTGGACATCGACATCTACGCCCGGCCCGACTACTACTTCCGCTATGCCCGGCCCGAGTTCGTCGCGCTGATGGACCGGTTGCAGGCGGCGGTGACGCCGCAGCAGCGCGGCGACCTGTACAAACAGGCGCAAGAGATGATCGCCCGCGATCACGTCAACGCCTTTCTGTTCCAGCTGGCCAAGACCGGCGTGGCCGACGCGCGGATCGAGGGCCTGTGGGAAAACGCCCCCACGCAGGCCAACGACCTGACCAAGGTCCGGTGGATCCCCTAGCATGTCCCGGCTGCGCTGGATCCTGTCGCGGCTGCGCCGGACGTTGTGGGTCCGCGTCTCGCTTTATGCGGTGCTTGGCGTGTTCGCGGCCATTGCCGCCACCCTGGCCATCTATTTGCCCTGGCCGCTGCCCATCGACATCAGCGCCGAGGCGATCGACAGCCTGCTGAACGTCATCGCCTCGTCCATGCTGGCGGTCACGACCTTCTCGGTCACGGCGCTGACCTCGGCCTATGGGTCGGCCACCTCGAACGCCACGCCCCGCGCCACCCGCCTGCTGACCGAGGACGACTTCATCCAGTCGGTGCTGGCGACCTTTATCGGGTCGTTCCTGTTCAGCATCGTCGGCCTGGTCGCGCTGCGGGTCAGCGTCTACGGCCCGCAGGGCCGGGCGCTGCTGTTCGTGACCACGGTGCTGGTGATCGTTCTGATCGTGCTGGCCTTGCTGCGCTGGATCCACCAGCTGACCAAGCTGGGCCGGGTGGGCGACACCATCGACCGGCTGGAGGAGGCCACCCGCCGGTCCATGGAGGCGCGGCTGGATCTGCCCTTCCTGGGCGGCCGCCCGCTGCCCCCCGACGCGCCGACCGCGCCCGCCGTCCTGTCGGACCAGGTGGGCTATGTCGAATTCATCGACACCGCCGCGCTGTCCGACCTTTGCGAAAAGCGCGATCTCCGCCTGGACATCCGCGTCCTTCCCGGCACGTTCCTGTATCACGGCACCCCTTTGGCCGTGATCGTGGACCAGCCCGTCACCGAGGATCTGGCCGCCGCCATCCGCCGCCCCTTCACCATTGCCCCGGCGCGGTCCTTCGACCAGGATCCGCGTTTCGGCATCATCGCCTTGGCCGAGGTTGCCCTGCGCGCCTTGTCCCCCGCCGTGAACGACCCCGGCACCGCCATCGACGTGATCGGAAGGCAGGTGCGGTTGCTGACGCTGTGGTCCGAGGGTTGGCACAAGGCGGAACTGCACCGGGCGCAATACCCCCGGCTGCGCGTGCCGCCGCTGCGTTACGACGAGATCCACGACGACGCCTTCCGCCTGATCGCCCGCGACGCGGCGGGCCAGATCGACGTGCTGACCCGCCTGGTCAAGGCGCTGGACGCGCTGACCCGCATCGGACCGGACACCGCGCGGCAGGCGGCGGCGGCGCAACTGCGGATCGCCGTTTCAAGGGGCTTGGACGGACTGCCCGCGCCCGACCGGGACCGGCTGCGGCAGGTGCTGGACGATCTGGACCAGGCCCGGGGGGCGGCGTGATGACCCGGCCGCATTTGCGGGGAGCCTTTCCAAGCCTGCCGCTGGTGTCTTTGGCTTGCCGGGGCTCGGTCTGATCGGATGGTTGCTGGCGCGGCCCCATGGCCTTTCGACCGTGCCGCCATTCGCACCCTGCGCACCAAAGGTGTCTCGGTCACGCTGGATCGCATCCTTTTGGCCGACGCCGCGACGGTCTGCCTTGTCGCGCCCTGTTTCGATACGGGGTTCGAAGAGACCCCCAATGCGGCCCTGATCGGCCAGATGGATCAGGACTTCAGCGATAACGGTGTTATTCGCGTCGGTCTGTTTGATCGCAAAGGCAAGATGCTTGCTAACCTTTCGATCTCATGGCGCTTGATGGACCTGAAGCAGGGGTTTCATTCGGATTGCAGGTCACCGGAACGCGTCGCTGTCCTGTTCGAGAAGAATGCCTGGTCGCGGATGGTGATCCTCGGGCCGCAGCCCCAGGGCAATTTCCCCTTTTCAAACCGCACCCATGACGGCATAGTCCCGCCATGACCCGGATGCTGGACATTCCCGCCGCCCCGACCGCGCCCTTTGGCGCGCGTCTGGCCGTGAACCTCCGCGGTCTGCTGCTTCTTACGCTGCGCTGAGCGGGTCTCCGGGCCGCCGCTCAGCCAGGACGTGCCCGGGCCATCCCAGCAACAGAACCTCCGTAAGAAAGCATCCCCATGACCGACAAGAACCGCGTCGTCATTTTCGACACCACGCTGCGCGACGGCGAGCAGTCGCCCGGCGCCACCATGTCCCACGAGGAAAAGCTGGAAATCGCCCAGATGCTGGACGAGATGGGCGTGGACATCATCGAGGCGGGCTTTCCCATCGCGTCCGAAGGCGACTTCGCCGCCGTCAGCGCCATCGCCCGGCAGGCGAAGAACAGCGTGATCTGCGGCCTGGCCCGCGCGCAGCTGCCCGACATCGACCGCTGCTGGGAAGCGGTCAGGCACGCCCGCCGCCCGCGCATCCACACCTTTATCGGCACCTCGCCCCTGCACCGCGCGATCCCGAACCTGGACATGGACCAGATGGCCGAGCGGATCGAGCAGACCGTGACCCATGCCCGCAACCTGTGCGACAACGTGCAATGGTCGCCCATGGACGCGACCCGGACCGAACACGACTATCTGTGCCGCGTGGTGGAAATCGCCATCAAGGCAGGCGCGACCACCATCAACATCCCCGACACCGTGGGCTATACCGCCCCCCGCG
Source organism: Paracoccus angustae (assembly GCF_042648745.1). Classification (NCBI taxonomy): domain Bacteria; kingdom Pseudomonadati; phylum Pseudomonadota; class Alphaproteobacteria; order Rhodobacterales; family Paracoccaceae; genus Paracoccus; species Paracoccus angustae. The sequence goes on along the minus strand of NZ_JBHRXY010000002.1, from coordinate 152,794 downwards.
AATCGGCCGACCTGATCCGCATGCTGCTGGAGCGCGTGCCGGGGTCGGAAAACGTGGTCTTCGCCACCCATTGCCACAACGACCTGGGCATGGCCACCGCCAACGCCCTGGCCGCCGTGGAAGCCGGCGCCCGCCAGATCGAATGCACCATCAACGGCCTGGGCGAGCGCGCCGGCAACACCGCGCTGGAGGAGGTGGTGATGGCGCTCAAGGTGCGCCACGACATCATGCCCTTCACCACCGGCATCGACACGACCAGGATCATGGGCATCTCGCGCCGGGTGGCGCAGGTGTCGGGCTTTCCGGTCCAGTTCAACAAGGCCATCGTCGGCAAGAACGCGTTCCTGCACGAATCCGGCATCCACCAGGACGGCGTGCTGAAGAACGTCGAGACCTTCGAGATCATGCGCCCCGCCGACATCGGGTTGAACGAGACCAACATCGCCATGGGCAAGCATTCGGGCCGCGCCGCGCTGCGCGCCAAGCTGGCCGACCTGGGCTATGATGTCGGCGACAACCAGTTGAAGGACATCTTTGTCCGCTTCAAGGCGCTCGCCGACCGCAAGAAAGAGGTTTACGACGAGGACATCGTGGCGCTTGTCCAGGACGCCTCGGCCAATACCGGCGACGATCACTTGCAGGTCAAGCACCTGCGCGTCGTTTGCGGCAGCGACGGGCAGTCGGCGGATCTGACCATGATCGTGGACGGGCAGGAAAAGACCGTGCACGCCACGGGCGACGGCCCGGTCGATGCCTGCTTCAACGCGGTCAAGCAGATCTTCCCGCACAACGCCATGCTGAAGCTGTATCAGGTCCATGCCGTGACCGAGGGCACCGACGCGCAGGCCACCGTGTCCGTGCGGATGGAGGAGGACGGCCGCATCGTGAACGGCCAGGCCGCCGACACCGACACCATCCTGGCCTCGGTCAAGGCCTATGTGGGCGCGCTGAACCACCTGATCGTGCGGCGCACCCGCGCGGGCAAGGACGGCAAGGAAATCAGCATGTATTCGCACTGACACGAAGAACAGGCGGGGTGCGGCATTCTGATTCGGATCGCACCCCGGCCCCGACGGTTGCAGGGATGCATGCAATAACCCTGTACAAAAAGATACCCGTCATGCGTGTGCCGGCAGATTGACGGATGCGTTAACCGGTGCGATACAGGCCGCACTTCGATCATCAGCAAAACTGACGGCGAATGTGTCGGATGTGGCAGGCAAAAGGCTGTCGCGTCTTTATGGTATTGTTTTGCGGCGCATGGGCGCCGGTTCACGAGGATGAAGATGCGAGCTTTTTGTCTTGCCGCCACGATTTCGCTTTTGTCGGCGGGTGCTTCCGCCGCCGCAACGCTGAACGAAGGAACTTTCGGCGAATTTTCTGCCGACTGGACGAACCCGACGGTGGTTGCCGAGGGCAACGACAGCATTTCCGGCACATGGGGGTGGCAGAACGATCATGACATCCTTGCCTTTACCTCGCTTAGGAAGGGTGCCCAGACCGTCACGCTGTCGTTCGCGCCCAAGGTGTCCGGCGACACGTCGAACAACAGCTTCTCGTCCGGCGGGCGGGTGCTCTACAAGTTCTCGCCGCTGCAATACAGCGCGTGGGAAGGAACCGATCTGGCCAATTTCAGCATGGAGCATTGGAATCGCGGCCAGGACTTCACCTATACGCTGACGCTGGGCGACGATTTCGATGGCGCGCTTTATCTGATGCTGTTCAACACCCACACGTCGCATGGTGGCCTGACCTACAACATCGCCGTGCCGGGCAATGCCGTGGCCGAAACGCAGCCCGCCCCGGTGCCGCTGCCCGCCGGCGCGGCGCTGCTGCCCGCCGGTCTGGCCGCCCTGGCCTTCCTGCGCCGCCGCCGCAAGGCCCGTTGACGCCAACCGACCCGCGCAAGGGCGCCCATGCCGGTCATGGGCGCCTTTTTCATGCGTCCGGGGCCTGCCTGTCCTTCGCGGCGGCAATGCTTGAACGGGGCTTTCAAGCCGCCCCGGAGGATTCTATATGGTGGCACCGCCGCGTGCGCCCCTGCGCGTCGTGGCCATGGCGCAATGCAAGAAACAGGCACAGCCGGTGAAACCGGCGCGAAAGGATAACGGGCATGGCATTCGGCGGTTTGTTTTCGACCGACATCGCAATCGACCTCGGGACGGCGAACACGCTGATCTATGTCAAGGGCAAAGGCATCATCCTGAACGAGCCCTCGGTCGTGGCCTATCACGTCAAGGACGGCAAGCGGCAGGTGCTGGCCGTGGGCGAGGACGCGAAACTGATGCTGGGCCGCACCCCCGGTTCCATCGAGGCGATCCGGCCCATGCGCGAAGGCGTCATCGCCGATTTCGACAGCGCCGAGCAGATGATCAAGCACTTCATCAAGAAGGTGTTCAAGCGCAGCGGCTTTTCCAAGCCCAAGGTCATCGTCTGCGTGCCCCATGGCGCCACCCCCGTTGAAAAGCGCGCCATCCGCCAGTCGGTGCTGTCGGCGGGCGCGCGCAGGGCCGGGCTGATCGCGGAGCCGATCGCGGCGGCCATCGGCGCGGGAATGCCCATCACCGAACCCACTGGCTCCATGGTGGTGGACATCGGCGGCGGCACCACCGAGGTGGCGGTGCTGTCCCTGGGCGACGTGGTTTACGCCCGTTCGGTCCGCATCGGCGGGGACCGGATGGACGAGGCGATCATCAACTATCTGCGTCGCAACCAGAACATGCTGATCGGCGAATCGACCGCCGAGCGGGTCAAGACCTCTATCGGCACGGCGCGGATGCCCGACGACGGGCGCGGCGCCACGATCATGGTGCGCGGCCGCGACCTGCTGAACGGCATCCCCAAGGAAATCGAGATCAGCCAGGCCATGGTGGCCGAGGCGCTGGCCGAACCCATGCAGGCCATCTGCGAGGCCGTGATGGTCGCGCTGGAAGCCACGCCCCCTGATCTGGCCGCCGACATCGTGGACCGGGGCGTGATCCTGACGGGCGGGGGCGCGATGCTGGGCGATCTGGATCTGGCGCTGCGCGAGCAGACAGGATTGTCGATCACGCTGGCCGACCAGCCGATGAACTGCGTTGCGCTTGGCACCGGCAAGGCGCTTGAATACGAAAAGCAGCTGCGCCACGTCATCGACTACGACAGCTGAAGGGCGGCCCGGAAAAAGGCTGCGTGAATGGCACGCAAGGGACCAGATTTCGCCACACCCGTCCGGCGCGTGCTGATCGCGCTGATGACGCTTGTTCTGATCGCGCTGTTCCTGTTCTGGCGCATCGACAGCCCCCGGGCCGAGGCGATGCGCATCGCCATCGTCGACCGGGTGGTGCCGTCCTTCGACTGGGCCATGGCCCCCGTCACGCAGGCAGGCCAGATGATCGGCGGGTTCCAGTCCTATGCCCGGATCTACCAGCAGAACCAGGAACTGCGGCGAGAGTTGCAGAAGATGCAGGCCTGGAAGGAAGCCGCGGTTCAGCTTGAACAGGAAAACTCCAAGCTGATGGCGCTGAACAAGGTCCGCATCGACCCGGCGCTGACCAGCGTCACCGGGACCGTGATGGTGGACAGCGGCTCGGCCTTCCGGCAGTCGGTGCTGCTGAACGTGGGCGCGGACGACGGCATCGTCGAAGGCTGGGCCACCATGGACGGGCTGGGGCTTGTGGGCCGCATCTCGGGCGTGGGCAAGCGGACCAGCCGGGTGGTGCTGCTGACCGATCCGTCCTCGCGCATTCCCGTCTCCATCCAGCCCTCGGGCGAACGGGCGCTGCTGACGGGCGACAACACGCCGCTGCCCTTTCTGGACTTCATCGAGACGCCGGACAACGTCCGGCCCGGCGACCGGGTCGTGACCTCGGGCGACGGGGGCGTGTTCCCGCCGGGGCTGCTGGCGGGGCAGGTGGTGCAGGGCAGCGACGGGCGGATGCGGCTGCGCATGGCCGCCGATTACGGGCGGCTGGAATTCCTGCGCGTGCTGCGGTCCCATCCGGCGGAAACCGTGGCCGATTCGGACGCGGTCATCACCCCGGGCGAGCGGGGCTTCATCGGCCCGCAGATGCCGACATCGCCGGTCGAGGCGGCGGCGGCGTCCGACCCCCTGGCCACGGGGACCGAGTGATGAAAAGGCCGGTGCTGGCCGGCACGGTTCTGTTCTGCGCGGCAATGGCGGTTTTGCTGTTCCTGCGCCTGCTGCCCTTGTCGGCGGGCGGGGTGCGGCTGCCCGGTCCCGACCTGGGCTTGTGCCTGACGCTTGCCTGGGTGCTGCGCCGTCCCGACCAGCTGGCGGCCCCGGTGATCGCGCTGGTTTTCGTCGTCCAGGACATTGTGCTGTTCCATCCCCTGGGCCTTTGGCCCGCCATCGTGCTGTTGGGGTCCGAGGCCGCACGCTTGCGTGAAGGGCGTTGGCGCGACGGGCCATTCGTGGTTGAATGGCTGCGCATCGCCGTCCTGATGGGCATGATGATGCTGGGCTATCGTATCATACAGGTGCTGTTCATGATGCCGGTTCCGGCCCTGGGCCAGGTGATCCTGCACTATATCGCGACCGTTGCCGCCTATCCGCCCGTGGTGCTGGCGGCGCGGGCGCTGATCGGGTTGCGCCGCATCGCCCCGGGCGAGGCCGAGCAGACAAGGGCCGCGCGATGACCGGCAAGCCCCGCAAGACCGACGGAGGCGGCCGCGGCCTGACGCGTCGGGGACTGATGCTGGCGGGCATCCAGCTGGGCGTGGTCACGACGCTGGCGCTGAAGCTGCGCTCCATGCAGGTCGAACATGCCGAGCAGTACCGGATGCTGGCCGACGGCAACTCGATCAAGATCCGCCTGCTGGTGCCCGCGCGCGGGCTGATCCACGACCGCAACGGCATCGTCATCGCGGGAAACGAGCAGAACTACCGCGTCACCCTGACGCGCGAGGAAGCGGGCGGCGACGTGGAACCGGTGCTGCGCCGCCTGGCCCAGCTGATCCCGATCAGCGACGCCCGCATGGCCGAACTGCTGAACGAGTTTTCCAGGCGCACCGCGATCACGCCCATCGTTCTGGCCGACCGCCTTACCTGGGAACAGTTCAGCTCCATCGCCGTGAACGCCCCCGCGCTGGCCGGGGTCACGCCCGAATCGGGCCTGTCGCGCGTGTATCCGCGCGCGGGCGATCTGGCGCATGTGCTGGGCTATGTCGGGCCGGTTTCGGATTACGACCTGTCCAAGATCGAGAACCCCGATCCCGTCCTGATGCTGCCCGAGTTCCAGCTGGGCAAGGTCGGCTTCGAGGCCCGGATGGAGGATCACCTGCGCGGCAAGGCCGGGCAGCGCCGGGTCGAGGTGAACAGCGCCGGCCGCGAGATGCGGCAGCTGTCGCGCCAGGAAGGCGAGCAGGGCGCGACCGTGCAGATGACCATCGACGCGCAGTTGCAGAACTACGCCGCGCAGCGCATGGGCGCCGAAAGCGCCGCGGCCGTGGTGATCGACGCCCAGACGGGCGACGTCGTGACGATCTGTTCCTCGCCCTCCTTCGATCCCAACAAGTTCGTGCGGGGGATTTCCTCGGCCGACTACAGGGCGCTGATGAACCATGACCACCGCCCGCTGGCCGACAAGACCGTGCAGGGCGTTTATCCGCCCGGTTCGACCTTCAAGATGGTCACGCTGCTGGCCGGGCTGGAGGCGGGCGTGATCAACGCGGGGTCGCGCTTCTACTGCCCCGGCTACACCACGGCGGGCGGGCGCCGCTTCCATTGCTGGAGCAGGGGCGGCCATGGCAGCGTCGATGCCGTGACCAGCCTGTCGCACAGCTGCGACGTGTATTACTATGAACTGGCGCAAAAGGTCGGCATCGACCGGATCGCCGCCATGGCCCGCAAGCTGGGCCTGGGCCAGCGCCACGATCTGCCCATGTCGGCGGTGGCCGAGGGGATCGCCCCGGACCGGGCCTGGAAGCAGGCGCGGCACGGGCAGGCCTGGCAGGTGGGCGACAGCCTCAACGCCTCGATCGGGCAGGGCTATGTGCTGGCCTCGCCCTTGCAACTGGCGGTGATGACCGCGCGCATCGCCTCGGGGCGCGAGGTGAAGCCCCGGCTGGTCCGCGCCATCGACGGCGTGCCCCAGCCGGTCCCGGACTTTCCGGCCCTGGACATCGACCCCGCGCATCTGCGCGTCGCCCGCCTGGGCATGGACGAGGTGATGAATTCGGCCAGCGGCACCGCCCGCCGGTCCCGCATCATCCGCGAGGACTGGCGCATGGCCGGCAAGACCGGCACCAGCCAGGTCCGCAACATCACCGCCGCCGAACGGGCGCGGGGCGTGGTGTCCAACGACCAGTTGCCCTGGGAACGCCGCGACCATGCGCTGTTCGTCTGCTATGCGCCCTTTGACGCGCCGCGCTATGCGGCGGCGGTCGTGGTGGAACATGGCGGCGGCGGCTCGGCGGTGGCCGCGCCGGTCGCCCGCGACATCATGCTGTATGCGTTGAACGGCGGCCTGCCGCCGCTGGACGCGGTGCCCGACGATCAGCGCGCCGCGATGGAGGAACGCCACAACGCCATGCACCTGTTCGCGCCCGATGCGCCCCGTCTGACGCGGGCCTGATCGCCATGTCCTATCTCGATTATACCGTCGCCCAGACCCCGACCGGCATCCGCAAGATCCTGTATCTGAACTGGCCGCTGGTCTTCCTGATCGCCGCGGTGGCCTCCATCGGGTTCCTGATGCTGATCTCGGTCGCGGGCGGCCGGGTCGATACCTGGGCCGAGCCGCAGATGTACCGTTTCGCCGCCGGCATGGTGATCATGATCGCGCTTGCCTTTGTGCCGATGTGGTTCTGGCGCGGCATTTCCATCCCCGCCTATGTCGGCTGCGTGCTGCTGCTGGTCGCGGTGGAACTGGTGGGCACCATCGGCATGGGCGCGCAGCGCTGGATCGACATCGGCCCGATCCGCCTGCAACCGTCCGAGCTGATGAAGATCTCGCAGGTGCTGCTGCTGGCCGCCTATTACGACTGGCTGCCGCCCCATCGCGTGTCGCGCCCGCTGTGGGTGCTGATCCCGGTGGTGCTGATCCTGGCGCCGACCGGGCTTGTGCTGATCCAGCCGGATCTGGGCACCTCGATCATGCTGGTCGCGGGGGGCGGCATCGTGATGTTCGCGGCGGGCGTGTCCTTGTGGTATTTCGGCGTGGTGATCGCCGCCGCCGTGGGGCTGGTGGCGACCGTGCTGGAAAGCCGGGGCACCGACTGGCAGCTTTTGAAGGACTACCAGTTCCGCCGCATCGACACCTTTCTGGACCCGACCGCCGATCCCCTGGGCGCGGGCTACAACATCATCCAGAGCCAGATCGCCCTGGGATCGGGCGGCTGGTCGGGCCGGGGCTTCATGCAGGGCACGCAGTCGCGGCTGAACTTCCTGCCCGAAAAGCACACCGACTTCATCTTCACCGTTCTGGCCGAGGAGTTCGGCTTCGTGGGCGCGATGTCGCTGTTGGGGCTTTACACGCTGATCATCGGCTTTTGCCTGTATTCGGCGCTGACCAACCGCGACCGGTTCGCCGCGCTGATCACCGTGGGCATCAGCGGCACGTTCTTTCTGTATTTCGCGATCAACATGGCCACCGTGATGGGGATGCTGCCCGCCAAGGGATCGCCCCTGCCGCTGGTCAGCTATGGCGGCACCTCGCTGATGATCCTGCTGCTGGGCTTCGGGCTGGTGCAGGCCGCCCATGTCCACAGGCCGCGATAATGGGGCCGCGATGATGGGGCCACGATGACGATGCGCGTCCTGTTCGCCGCCCCCGACGCGATCTGGCCGGACTGGGCGCCCGTCCTGACGCGCCTTGCGCCCGAGATGGAACTGGTGCGCGACGCCGACCCGGCCGGCATCGACGCGATCATCTATGCGCCGGGCGGTCCCATCAACGACCTGTCGCCCTTCGTGAACGCGCGGCTTGTTCAAAGCCTTTGGGCCGGGGTCGAGCGCATCGTGACAAACCCGACCCTGACGCAGCCCCTGGCGCGCATGGTCGATCCGGGGCTGGCGCGCGGCATGGCGGAATACTGCACCGGCTGGACGCTGCGCGCGCATCTGGGGATGGACGCCTATGCCCAGGACGGCGCCTGGCGCAACGGCCTGACGCCGCCTCTGGCGGACGGGCGGCAGGTGACGATCCTGGGGATGGGAGAACTGGGCCGCAGCGTGGCGGCCATGCTGGGCGGCATCGGCTTTCGCGTCGCGGGCTTCAGCGCCTCGGGGCGGGCGGTCCCGGGGGTCGAGGTCTTCGGCCCCGACGGGCTGGACCGGGCGCTGGCCAGGGCCGAGATCCTGATCACCCTGCTGCCCGACACCCCGCAGACGCGGGGCCTTCTGGACGCGGACCGGCTGGCGCTGCTGCCGCGGGGGGCCTGGCTGATCAACCCGGGCCGGGGCACGGTGCTGGACGACGCCGCGGCTCTGGCCGCGCTGGATCGGGGTTGCCTGGCCCATGCCGTGCTGGACGTGTTCCGGGTCGAGCCGCTGCCCCCGGACCACCGCTTCTGGTCCCATCCCCGGGTCACCGTCACCCCCCATATCGCCGCCGAGACGCGCCCCGAAACCGCCGCGCCCGTCGCGGTCGAGAACCTGCGCCGCGCCATGGCGGGCCGTCCCGTTCTGCATCTGGTGGATCGCCGGAAGGGCTATTGACCCGCGAATGCTTAACATTCCTTAAGCGGAGGCCCGAAAAACCCCTATTGCGGCCTTTCCGCAATGCCCGCTATGTCTTGTGCAATATCTGCAATGTGGCACGGGATCGATGCAAGACGGCACACTCCGTCGCGCTCTGGCAAAGGCCACGCGTGACCTGCACGAGACGCTGGACCGGAACATCGGCGGTCTTGGCGATGCCAAAGCCTATGCCGCCTTTCTGGCGGGCAGCCATGCCTTCCGCGCCGCGCTGGAGCCGCAACTGGCGCAGGTCGAGGGGTGGCGGATCCAGCCCCTGGCGCCCCTGATCGCGCAGGATCTGGCCGACCTGCGCCTGCCCGTGCCCGCCACGCCCGACGCGTCGCCCCTGCCGACCCCTGCCGCCCGGGCGGCGGCCTGCTATGTGCTGGAAGGCTCGGCGCTTGGCGGGCGCCTGCTGGCGCGGCGCGCGGCGGCCCTGGGCTTCGGCCCCGATCACGGCGCGCGGCATCTGGCGGCGCAGACCGCATCCCCCGCGCGCTGGCGCGATTTTCTGGCCTGGCTGGAAGCGGGCGGTTTTTCCGCGCCCCAGGCAACCGCCGCCGCGCGCGCCGTTTTCGGCCTGGCGCTGCGCGCCTATGGCGTGAAAGCCCTTGCATGAACGACAACACCGCCTTTGATCCCGCGCTTGCCGGACAGCCGATCGACCTGACCAATTGCGACCGCGAGCCGATCCATATCCCCGGCAGCATCCAGCCGCACGGCTGCCTGCTGGCCTGCGACAACGGCACGCGGCGGATCCTGTTCTGTTCGGAAAACGCCCCCGCGATGCTGGGCCTGCCCGGCCTGCCGCTGGACCTGCCCCTGCCCGAGGCGATCGGCGGCGAGCCGGCGCACGCGCTGCTGAACGCGCTGGCCACTTCGGGGAACCGGCCGCGCCCGGCGGTGGTCTTCGGCCTGGACGTGAACGGCCGCGCGCTGGACGCCACCATCCACCGCCACGACAGCCGCACGGTTATCGAGTTCGAGCCCGCCGCCAGCCGGCTTGGCCGGCAGATCAGCCTGTCGCGCACGGTGGTCGAGCGCCTGCGCGGCATCTCGGACGCCGACCGGCTGGTCCAGATGGCCGCACCGCTGATCCAGGCGCAACTGGGCTATGACCGGGTGATGATCTATCAGTTGGGCGAGGACGGCGCGGGCAAGGTCGTGGCCGAGGCCAAGCTGGACTGCCACGAAAGCTTCCGCGGCCAGTATTTCCCGGCCAGCGACATCCCCCGGCAGGCGCGCGCCTTGTATCTGCAAAACCCGATCCGCGTCATCGGCGACGCGTCCTATGCGCCCGTCCCGGTTCTGTCGCTCGAGCCGCAGGCCGGGCCGCTGGACCTGTCCTATGCCCATCTGCGCAGCGTCTCGCCCATCCATTGCGAATACCTGCGCAACATGGGGGTGGCCGCCTCCATGTCGGTGTCGGTCATCATCGACGGGGCGCTGTGGGGGCTGATCGCCTGCCATCATTATGCGCCAAAGGTGCTGAACATGGCGGACCGCGCGGCGGCGGAAATGGTGGGCGAGTTCTTCTCGATGCACCTGGACGCGCTGCACCGCCGGCACGCGCGCGATGCCGAACTGGCCGCCCGCCGGGCGCTGGACGAACTGCTGGCCAACGCGGTCCGGGCCGAGGACGCGGGCCCCGCCCTGCGGGACCGCCTGCCGCACCTGGCCGAGCTGATCCCCGCCGACGGCGTCGCCATGTGGTTCGACGGCCACTGGACCGCCGTCGGCCACGCCCCGTCCGAAACCGAGGCCGCGCCCCTTCTGGCGCTGGCGCTCGATCTGCCGGAAGGGCAGGTGTTCCACACCGACAATCTGATGGCCCTGCTGCCCGATGCCGCCGCGCTTTGGGGGCTGGCCGCCGGGGCGATGGTTATTCCCTTGTCCCGGCGGCCGCGCGACTTCATGTTCTATTTCCGCAAGGAAGCCGTGCAAACGCTGGACTGGGGCGGCGATCCCAACAAGACCTACGACACCGGCCGGTTCGGCGACCGCCTGACCCCGCGCAAGAGCTTCGCGATCTGGAAGGAAACCGTCCGCGACAAGTGCCACCCCTGGTCCGAGGCCGATTGCCGCTTTGCCGAGGCCCTGCGCATCGCCGTGGCCGAGGTGCTGCTGTTCAGCAGCGAGATGCTGGCCGACGAGCGGTCCCGGGCCGAGGTGCGCCAGCGCGTCCTGAACCGGGAACTGAACCACCGGGTCAAGAACATCCTGGCCGTCATCCAGTCCCTGGTCAGCCGCAAGCCGGCCGAGGGCGAGACGCTGGAAGGCTATGCCGGATCGCTGCGCGGCCGCATCCAGGCGCTGGCCTATGCCCATGACCAGATCGTCCGCGACGACGAGGGCGGCCTTCTGGGCGATCTTCTGGCGGCCGAGCTTGGCCCCTATGCGGGCGAGGGGCGGGCGATCCGCCTGGACGGCCCGGCGGTGGCCCTGGACGGGCGGGCCTTTTCGGTCATGGCACTGATCCTGCACGAGATGGCGACAAACGCCGCCAAATACGGCGCGCTGTCGCGGGCCAGCGGGCATCTGTCGGTCTCATGGCACCTCGACGGGGACGGGAACTGCCGCATCGACTGGACCGAAGGCGGGATGGAGGGGCTGACCCCGCCGGTGCGGTCGGGCTTCGGATCCGCCCTTGTGGAACAATCGCTGCCCTTCGACCTTGAAGGCGAAAGCCGGATCGAGTTCCGCCCCACCGGCGTGGCCGCCCGCTTCATGCTGCCCGCCCGCTTCGTGCGCCATGCCGGGGTCCAGGCCGCCCCGCGCGCGGGCCGCGCCGCATCCGCCGGGCCTGCCGCCGCGCCGCTGGCCGGGCGGCGCGTGCTGCTGGTCGAGGACCAGACCCTGATCGCCCTGTCCCTGGAGGCCGAGTTGCAGGACCACGGGCTGGAGGTGAGCGGGCGCGCCGCCTCGGTCGAGGCGGCGCTGACGGTGATCGACCGCGATCCGCCCGATCTGGCGGTGCTGGATGTCAACCTGGCGGACGAGACCTCGCTGCCCGTCGCCGAACGGCTGCGGGGCCGGGGCATCCCCTTTGTCTTCGCCACCGGCTATGGCAGCGACTTCGACCTGCCCGACAGCTTTTCGGACATTCCGGTCGCCACCAAGCCGTATCAAATCCAGGACATCCTTGGAAAGCTGGCCGAGGCGGAGGAGCGCGCCTGGCCCGCCCCTTGACCGGACAGGCGCCGCCCCCCCCTCCACCGGGGCAATCCTTGGCCGCAAACCCGCCATGCGCGCGCAATTTCGGGCACGTCCGGCATTCCCCTTGCGCAGGGTTTGCGCTAGCGCAGGCCCCGCGCCGGCATCTGCCGCGATGCCGGGCCTTTATGCAACAAGCGGATCAATGAACGATGACTGATCAGACGATTTCCGCGCCCTTGGCGGCGCGCGCCGGCAGCCCGGTCAACTCTCCGGCGCGGGTGCTGCTGGCCAGCCTGATCGGCACGACGATCGAGTTCTTCGACTTCTACGTCTATGCGACCGCCGCCGTGCTGGTCTTTCCGACCCTGTTCTTTCCGGCGTCGGACGCCACAACGGCGCTGCTGGCGTCCTTTGCGACCTTTTCCATCGCGTTTTTCGCGCGTCCCTTCGGCGCGATCGTCTTTGGCCATTTCGGCGACCGCGTCGGGCGCAAGGCCACGCTGGTCGCGGCGCTGCTGACGATGGGGATTTCCACCGTCGCCATCGGCCTGCTGCCGACCCATGCGCAGATCGGCGTCGCCGCGCCCGCGCTTTTGGCGCTGTGCCGCTTCGGCCAGGGCTTCGGCCTGGGCGGCGAATGGGGCGGCGCGGTCCTGCTGGCGACCGAAAACGCGCCCGAGGGAAAGCGCAGCTGGTATGGCATGTTCCCCCAGCTTGGCGCGCCGGTCGGGCTGTTCCTGTCCTCGGGCTTCTTCTGGGTGCTTCTGCATTTCATGAGCCAGGACGACCTGCTGGCCTGGGGCTGGCGCCTGCCCTTCCTGGCCTCGATCGTTCTGATCGTCATGGGCCTGTGGGTCCGCCTGTCGATCACCGAGACGCCCGAATTCGCCGAGGCCGTCAAGCGCGACCAGCGCGTGTCCGTTCCCGTGGTCGAGCTGTTCCGCAACCACAAGCGCAGCCTGTTCCTGGGCACCTTCGTGGCGCTGGTGACCTTCGTGCTGTTCTACATCTGCTCGGCCTGGTTGCTGTCCTACAACGTCAAGGTGCGCCAGATCGCCTTTACCGACGCGCTGCTGATGCAGATCTACGGCTCGGTCGTGTTCGGCATCGCGATCCCCGTCGCGGGCAGGATCGCGGATGCGGTGGGGCGCAGGCCCTTCCTGATCGTCGTCACGGTGCTGATCGGCGGCTTTTCGTTCTTTCTGGCGCCGCTGACGGGCGGGGGCGAGGGCGGGCTTTACCTGTTCGTGACAATGGGCATGTTCCTGATGGGCCTGACCTATGGCGTCATCGGCGCCGCGCTGGCCGCGCCTTTCCCGACGCGGGTGCGCTATACCGGGTCGTCGATCACCTTCAACTTCGCGGGGATCTTCGGGGCCTCGCTGGCGCCCTATGCCGCGACCTGGTTGCAGCAGAACCATGGCCTGGCCCATGTCGGCTACTACATGGCGGCGGCGGCGGTGATCACGCTGTTCTGCATCCTGGCGTCAGGCCGGAACGAGGTCTGAACGAGGGTGCGGATGGAAAGGGCAGACGGTCGGCGCGCGCGGCAGGCGGCGACGGTGCTGGTGGGCGTGGTCGGGGTCGGGCTGTTCTGGCTGCTGCGCCTGCCGCTGCCCTTCCTGTTCGGCCCCATGGTGGCTTCGCTGGCGGCGGCGCTGGCAGGCGTTCGGCTGATCGGCCTGGGCCAGATCTCGGTCGCTGCGCGGTCGGTGCTGGGCGTGGCCATCGGTGCGGCGGTCACGCCCGCGCTTGTGGCGGAACTGCCGTCCATGCTGGCCTCGGTCGCGATCGTCCCGTTCTACATCGCCGCCATCGGCCTGGTCGGCGTGCCGTTCTTTCGCCGCTTCTGCGGTTTCGACCTGGTGACGGCCTTTTATGCCGCCATGCCGGGCGGGGCGGCCGACATGACCATCTTCGGGGCCGAGGCGGGGGCCAACGTGCGCCAGGTCTCGCTGGTCCATGTCACGCGGCTGCTGGTCATCATGCTGGTCGGGCCGCTGCTGCTGGTGACCGTCTACGGGGTCGAGCTGACCCATCCGGTCGGGCAGCCCGCCGGGGACATCCCCCCGTCCGAGCTTCTGATCATGGCCGCCGCGGCCATTGTCGGCTGGAAGGGCGCTGAACGGATCGGCCTGTTCGGCGCCGCGATCCTGGGGCCGCTGATCGTCGCGGCGGTTCTGTCGCTGGCGGGCATCCTGCACATGCGCCCCCCGCGCGAGGCGCTGCTGGCCGCGCAGTTCCTGATCGGCATCAGCATCGGCGTGAGCTATGTCGGCGTGACCCTGCGCGAGCTGCGCGAAACCGTTGCAGGCGGCGCGGTTTTCGTGCTGATCCTGGCGGTCCTGGCCGGGGCGGTGACGGAATTCGTGACCCTGACCGGGCTTGCCCCGCCGGTCGAGGGCTTTCTGGCCTTTATGCCGGGCGGGCAGGCGGAAATGTCGATGCTGGCCCTGATCGCGGGGGCCGATCTGGGCTTTGTGGTGGCCCATCACATCGCCCGGGTGATCCTGGTGCTGACCGGCGCGCCGATCCTGTTCCGGCTGATCCGCCGCCGCGGCCAAGGCTGAACCCTGCAAAGGGGGCAGCCCGCCCTGCGTTCTAGGCCAGCGTCTGCCGCATCGCCGCGATCAGGTCGTGAAAGCGGTCGCCCTGCACGATGACATGATCGCGCAGCGCGCGGGCCGCCGCCGCGGCATCGCCGTTCCCGATCGCCGCGACAATGGCGTCATGTTCGGTGAACGAGCGGCCGATGCGATGGCGGACCTGCAACTGCATCCGCCGGTAGGGTTGCAGCATCGCGTGCAGCCGGGCGGCTTCCTGCGTCAGGAACATGTTGTGCGTGGCGCGGTAGATGCAGTGGTGAAAGTCGGAATTGCGGTGGTAATAGGCCTCGACCTCGCCGGCGAGGGCCAGGCGGCGGCAGTCGTCATGCACCTGCCGGAGGGCGGCCAGCTCGGCCTCGCTGATCCGCCGGGCCGCCAGGCGGGCGCAGCTTGCCTCGATCTCGGCCATGACCTCGAAGCGTTCGGCCAGTTCCTCGGGCGACCATTGCGTCACAAAGGTGCCGCGCTTGGGCATGACGCGCACCAGGCCCGAGGCTTCCAGCTGCTGGAACGCCTCGCGGATGGGGGTGCGGGAACAGTCGAATTCGCGCTCCAGCGCCTCGGGATCCAGGCGGGTGCCGGGCAGGAAACGGCCCTGGACAATGGCGTCTTCCAGGGCGCGCCGGATGCGCAGGGTGTTCGGAACGCTGGACAAGGGGCTGATCCTCCGTGCGGCCATCCTAGCCGAGGTCCACTGAAACATCCATCACCGCTCCTGTTATATACATCATTTTCGGCAAGCGGTATAAGACCTGCGGGAGGAGGATTCGTGCGGAGGCGGATCCCCGACGCCGTTCATGCAGGAAAAGGGGAGAGCCGCATGACACCACATCTTGTTTCCATCTATGCCCTTGTGCTGATGTTCGTGGTTGCGACCATTTGGCCCATCAACATGGGCGTTCTGGCCTTTGTCGGGGCCTTTCTGGTCGGCACGCTGCTGGCCGGGCAGGCGACCAAGGACATCATCGCGGGCTTTCCGGGCGGGCTGTTCCTGACCCTTGTCGGCATCACCTGGCTGTTCGCGCTGGCCCAGAACAACGGCACCATCGACTGGCTGGTGCGCATGGCCGTGCGCGCGGTCAAGGGCCGCATCGGCGCGATCCCCTGGATCATGTTCGGGATCTCGGCCCTGCTGACCGCGGTGGGCGCGGTCAGCCCCGGCGCGGTCGCCATTGTGGCGCCCATCGCGCTTGGCTTTGCCTTCCGGTATCACATCAGCCCGCTGCTGATGGGCCTGATGGTGGTTCATGGCGCGCAGGCGGGGGGGTTCTCGCCCATCAGCATCTATGGCGGCATCACCAACGGCGTCGTCCAGGAGGCCGGGTTGCCCTTGTCGGCGCTGACCACCTTTGCGGCCAGCTTTCTGGTGAACGCGGCGGTGGCGGGGATCCTGTTCGTTTTCCTGGGCGGCCGCAGCCTGATGTCGGCCCGCGACACCATCGAGGCCGTGCGCGTCCCCCATGTCGAGATCGCCCGCGCCGCCACCGGCCCGCAGATCTTCGGCGACAGCGAGGCGCAGGCCCTGACCAGGCGCGTGAGCAAGGAAGCGGGCGGCGATTCGAACCGCCTCGTGGCCGAGGTCGAGGAAGGCGACCAGCCCGACGGCACCCCTTATCAGTTCTTCACCCTGGCCGGGCTGGTTCTGCTGGCGGTGCTGGTGCTGGCCTTCAACCTGGACATCGGCTTTGTCGCGCTGACCATCGGGCTGGCGCTGGCCTTGTGGAACCCGACCATGCAGAAACGCGCCATGGCCCAGGTCGCCTGGCCCGAGATCATGCTGATCACCGGCGTCAGCACCTATGTCGCGGTGCTGCAAGGGATGGGCACCATCGACTTCGTGGGCGAATCGGTGGCGGGCATGGCCTCGCCCATGCTGGCCGCGCTGATGCTGTTCTTCATCGGCGCGGTGGTGTCGGCCTTTGCGTCATCGACCGCCGTGCTGGGTTCGCTGATCCCGCTGGCGGTGCCCTTCCTGCAAGGCGAAAGCGGCGTCGGCGCGATCGGCTTTATCGCCGGAATGGCGGTCGCGTCCACCATTGTCGATGTCAGCCCGTTTTCCACCAACGGCGCGCTGGTGCTGGCCAATGCCCATGGCACCGACCGGCAGGCCTTTTTCCGCAAGCTGCTGAGCTATGGCGCCATTGTGACGGTTCTCGCCCCGGTGGTCTTGTGGCTGATCTTCGTCGTGCTGCCGGGCTGATCCGGCGGCACCCTTTCACAGGAGACAAGCGTGACCAGGACCGTGCAGACCCCCCGCCCAAGCCGCTTCGGAGACCTGTTCGAGATGCTGACCGACCGGGGCCGCGCCCTGCTGCGCTGGCGCGATCCGGCGGGGCAGGTGACGGCGCCCCCCGGCCTGCCCGAGATGGGCGAGCTGCTGCTGTCGCGCCGGGGCGAGGCCTCGGGCGTGGCCCTTGCCCGCGCCCTTGTCACCGCCTTCGAGGAAGCCGACGAGGGCAAGCGCCTGGACTTCCTGGCAACGCTGGCCGACCGTTTCGGACCCGACGGCACCGCCGTCGAGAAGGCGCTGGCCGCCCTTCAGCGCGACCCCGGTTCCGCCGAGGCCATCGAGGCCCTGCACCGGGCCGCCGAACCCCGCCGCCAGGAACTGTTCCGCCGCCTGAACCTCGCCCCCGGCGGCACGGCGGCCCTTGTGCGGATGCGAGAGGAACTGCTGCGCCACCTCGGGGACAACCCCGTTCTGCGCCGGGTGGACGGCGATTTCGCGCATCTGTTCGCGTCTTGGTTCAACCGGGGCTTTCTGGTGCTGCGCCATATCGACTGGAACACCCCCGCCGCGATCCTGGAAAAGATCATCCGCTACGAGGCCGTCCACGCCATCCAGAACTGGGACGACCTTCGCAACCGCCTGCAACCGACCGACCGGCGCTGCTACGGCTTTTTCCACCCGCAGCTGGTGGACGAACCGCTGATCTTCGTCGAGGTCGCGCTGACCAGGGCCATTCCCGAAACGGTGGCGCCGCTGCTGGATCTAGACCGCACCCCCATCGACGCGGATCAGGCCACCACGGCGGTGTTCTATTCCATCTCGAACACCCAGAAGGGGCTGGCGGGGGTATCGTTCGGCAACTTCCTGATCAAGCAGGTGGTCGAGGAACTGAAGGCCGAGTTGCCGAACATCCAAACCTTTGTCACCCTGTCCCCGGTTCCGGGCTTTGCCGCCTGGCTGGCGCAGGCGCGGAAAGGGGGCGACATGCTGGACGACGGCCTGCGCGCCGCGCTGAAGCCCTTGGACCAGCCCGGCTGGCATGTGGACACCCAGGCGGCGCAGGCGCTGCGCGAACCGCTGCTGACGGCGGCCGCGATCTATTTCCTGCGCGCCCGCGACGCCAAGGGCCGCGCGGTCGATCCCGTCGCCCGCTTTCACCTGGGCAACGGCGCCTGCCTGGAGCGGCTGAACTTCGGGGGCGACGTGTCGGCCAACGGCCTGAAGCAATCGCACGGGCTGATGGTCAACTACCTTTACGATCCGAGCCGGATCGAGGCCAACCACGAGGCTTTCGCCGAACGCACGGACATCGCCGCATCGGATGCGGTGCGCCGCCACCTGGCCGATGCACAAACCACGACCAAGAAAGAAAAGCCATGAACGCCAACCTGTTCGACATCCTGCAAACCGGCATCGCCGACGCGCAGGCCGCCGCCATCGAGACCGCCGGGGGCGAGAGGATCAGCTATGGCGACCTGATCGGGCGCGCCGGCCGCATGGCCAACGCCCTTGTCTCGCTGGGCGTCCGGCCCGGCGACCGGGTGGCGGCGCAGGTGGAAAAGTCGGTCGAGGCGATCATCCTGTATCTGGCGACCCTGCGCGCGGGCGCGGTCTTCCTGCCGCTGAACACCGGCTATACGCCCGCCGAGATCGACTATTTCATCGGCGACGCGACCCCCGCGGTGCTTGTCTGCGATCCCGCCCGGGCCGACGCCCTGCGCGACGCCGCCAGCCGGGCAGGCGCGCGGATCGTCACGCTGGACGCGGGCGGGCAGGGCAGCCTGACGGAAGCCGCCGCCGGCGCCGCGCCGGATTTCGCCACCGTCCCGCGCAAGGCCGACGATCTGGCGGCGCTGCTTTACACCTCGGGGACGACGGGGCGGTCCAAGGGCGCGATGCTGACCCACGGCAACCTGGTGTCCAACGCGACGGCCCTGCGCGACGCCTGGCATTATGCCGCCGATGACGTGCTGATCCATGCGCTGCCGATCTTTCACACGCACGGCCTGTTCGTGGCGACCAACGTGACGCTGTTTTCCGGCGCCTCGATGATCTTCCTGCCGAAATTCGACCCCGACCGGGTCATCGCGCTGATGGAGCGCGCAACCGTGCTGATGGGGGTGCCCACCTTCTATGTCCGGCTGTTGCAGGACGACCGGCTGAACCGCGACACCACCGCCCATATGCGGCTGTTCATCTCGGGCTCGGCGCCGCTGCTGGCGGAAACGCACCGCGAATGGCAGGCCCGCACCGGCCACGCGATCCTGGAACGCTACGGCATGACGGAAACCAACATGAACGCGTCCAACCCCTATGACGGGGACCGGATCGCGGGAACCGTGGGCCTGCCCCTGCCGGGAGTCGAGATCATCGTGACCGATCCCGAAACCGGCGCCGAACTGCCCCGGGGCGAGATCGGCATGATCGAGGTGCGCGGCCCCAACGTCTTCAAGGGCTATTGGCAGATGCCGGAAAAGACCGCCGCCGAATTGCGCCCGAACGGGTTCTTCATCACCGGCGATCTGGGGAAGTTCGACGAACGCGGCTATCTGCACATCGTCGGGCGCGGCAAGGATCTGATCATCACCGGCGGCTACAACGTTTATCCCAAGGAAATCGAGGCCGAGATCGACGCCCTTCCCGGCGTGGCCGAATCCGCCGTGATCGGCCTGCCGCACCGCGACTTCGGCGAAGGGGTGACGGCGGTGGTGGTGCCGACCGGGACGGACGCCCTGACCGAGCCGGACGTGCTGGCGGCGCTTGACGGGCGGCTGGCCAAGTTCAAGCAGCCCAAGCGCGTGCTGTTCGTGGACGAACTGCCGCGCAACACCATGGGCAAGGTGCAGAAGAACCTGCTGCGCGACCGGTTCGGCGATCTGTATCGCTGAGCGGATCGCGGGAACCACGGACACAGGGGCGGGCATGGCCCGCTCCGTCTCGTTTCCACGGCGACCGGGTGACGTTCCACCGGGGCGGGCAGTCGGCGCAAGGCCGGTATGAAGGCGACGGGTTCGAGATCCTGACCTATGCCAAGGGCAACCGGGGCGTGCGCTTCGTCTTCAGGAAGGCCGGGGGCGACCCGGCCGCGCCGCGCTTCATCCAGTTCAGCGACCACCGCATCGCGCCCGAGCCGTCGGACCATTTCCACCTGTATTGGGGCGACAACCGCGCCGCCCTGCTGGCCGAGGTGACGAACTGGCCCACCTATTATCCGGCTTCGCTGGATGCCCGGGGGATCGTGGCGGATATGCTGGCGCACTGATGCGCGCCCCAAGGGACGGGGCACCGCCTACGGGGTGCGGGCCAGCAGGGCGCGCAACTGCGACGGGAACAGTTGCAGGATCAGCGTTTCCGTCATCGCCGTGCCGCCTTGATCGACATAGGCGCGCAGGTCGATGGGCGCCGTGCCGGTTTCCGCAAAGGACAGGTCGAACAGCGCGCGCCAATAGTCGGTGCCGACAACCGGGTAAACCGCGGCGTTCGACACCTGCGCCTGCCCGGTCGAGACGGACAAGGTCAGCCCGTCCTCTCGGTCCAGGCCCTTCAGGTTCGGCCCGGCAAAGTCGCAGACGACCTTGACCACGCCCTTGGGCCGGGGCTGGCCGGGAATGCCGCCCGCGCCAAGACGGGTGGCGATGAAACGGGCGATGGGGCTGACCGCCGGGTTGTCGCGCACCCAATCCAGGCGATAGGCGAAATCGTGCCGCTGGCCCTTCGCGGTCGGGCCGGCGGGCTGCCAGAAGGCCACGATGTTGTCGTGGATCTCGTCGTCGGTGCGCAGCTCCGCCAGCACCACCGCGCCGTCGCCCCAATCGCCCTTGGGCGTGATCCAAGCGCTGGCGCGTTTCTCGTAAAACACCCCGTCGTCCTGATATTGCGCGAAATCGCGTTCCCGCTGCATCAGCCCGAACCCCTTGACCGAAGGCGCGGCGAAGCTGTTCACCATTGTCCCCGGCGGGTTGTTCAAGGGCCGCCAGATGCGTTCGCCGTTGCCCGCCAGGATCTCCAGCCCGTCGGAATCATGCACCTCGGGCCGCCAGTCGGGCGAAACATGGGGCGTGTTCTTGCCGAACCAGAACATCGAGGTCAGCGGCGCGATCCCCAGCCGTTCCACGGCGTCGCGCAGAAAGACCGTGGCGGTGACATCCTGCGCGACCCCGTTGCCTCGGCGCGATTCGATCCGGTAAGCGCCGGTCGCGCGCGGGCTGTCCAGCAGCGCATAAACGGTCAGGTCGCCGTTCCGGGCAGGTTCCAGCCAGAACTGGGTGAACAGCGGAAACTCCTCGGGTCCGTCGGGGATCGCCGTGTCGATGGCCAGCCCCCGCGCCGACAGGCCGAACTGCCCGCTGTATCCCGAGGTGCGCCAGTAGGACGCGCCCAGAAAGGCCATCCAGTCGATCCCGGTTCTGGCGTCCTGGACCCGGAAGCCCGCAAAGCCCTTGGTGCGGGTCAGCTGGCGGGCCGGATTGCCCTCGGGGATCTCGAACAGGTCCAGCGAGAAGGGCACCTCGGTCGCCATGCCGTTTTCAACCGTATGGATCCGCACGGGATTGCGGAAATACATGCCGGGAAAGAAGGCCTGCACGGGCGAGATGTCGCCCTGGCCCTGCCACAGGCTGCGGTCGGGGCGGAAGCGGACCTGGTTGTGGCGGTCGTAGTCCACCTGATCGAGGATCTGGGGATCGGCGATTTCGGGGGCGGCATAGGGCTTGGCCGCCAGATCGCGCGCCATGCCGCGCAACAGATCAAAGGAAAAGGGCAGGCTTTCGCCGCCTGCCGTTCCCTGGGCCCGGGCCGGATGCGGCAGCAGGAGAAACGCCCCGCTGCCCAGGGCGGCTTGCAACAGGTGACGGCGGCTTGGACGATGGGGTGACATGGGAACTCGGGGCCAGGGGGCGTTTGCGCGGCATCACATGTTTGCTTCTGGCGCAAATGCAAGTCCGGCTTTGATCCTTGGGCAATCTGTTGCCACCTGTTGCCCGGCGGCGTCGCAGTCCTGCATCTGGACGGGGCCTGCTTGCGGTGCGGACGCCCGCAAGCCCGGCGCGACGCGCAAGGGCCGGCAGGCATGTCGGTCCGGGGCTTGGCACGGGGCGCGGCCCGTGCAATTCCTGCGCGATGCAAGCCTTTGTCTGGATCGTGACGGCCTTTCTGGCCACCGGGGCCGCCGCGCAGGATCTGCGGGTGGCGACCTATGACCCCGGCCTGACCCGCAAGGGGCCGGGCCTGCTGCTGCGCGACATCCGCCGGGCCGATCCGCAGGTGCTGGCGGCGGCGCAGGTGATCGCCGCCGCCGCGCCCGACGTGATCGTGCTGACCGGGATCGACTGGGATGGCGAGGGGCTGGCGCTGGCCGCCTTTGCCGAGGCGTTGGAACAGGCGGGCCATCCCATGCCGCACCGCTTTGCCGCCCGCCCGAACAGCGGCATGCCGACCGGCCTGGACGCGAATGGCGATGGGCGGCGGGGCGGGGCCGAAGACGCGCAGGGCTTCGGGCAGTTTTCCGGTCAGAACGGCATGGCGATCCTGTCGCGCCTGCCGCTGGGATCCGCGACGGATCATTCGGCGGTCCTGTGGCGCGACCTGCCCGGCGCACTGATGCCCCCGCTGGCGCCCGACGCGGCGGCGGTCCAGCGCCTGTCCTCGACCGCGCATTGGGACGTGCCGGTGCTGACCGAACGGGGCGCGCTGCACCTGCTGGCCTGGTCGGCCACGCCTCCGGTCTTCGACGGCCCCGAGGACCGCAACGGCCGCCGCAACCATGACGAGGCCGCCTTCTGGCTGCGCCACCTGCCCGCTGCACCCTTTGTGCTGGCGGGCAATCCGAACCTGGATCTGGCCGACGGCGAGGGACGGCCCGAGGCGATGATGGCGCTGCTGGATCACGCGCAGGATCCCCGGCCCAGGGGGGCTTTCCAGCCGGAACAGACCGGCGTCAACGCGGGGCATCGCGGCGATCCGGCGCTGGACACGGGCGTCTTCGATCCCGCCGGCCCGGGCAACCTGCGCGTGGACTACATTCTGCCCGCCAAGACCTTGCGCGTCACCGGCAGCGGCGTGGTCTGGCCCGCGCCGGGCGATCCGCTGGCGCCGGCGGTCGAGGCTGCCTCGGACCACCGGCTGGTCTGGGTGGACATCGACCTGGAGTCGATGGGCCCGGGGCAGGCCGATCAATGATCATTCGCCGGCCCGTGCCGCTGCGCCCGGCCGGCCGATGATGGGGTCGAGCCTCGCCCTGCCTGACGGCCCGGGCAGCCGCTTTCGCCGCCCCCGGGGCTGCCTGGTCCGGCCACGCCGGGCCTGAAAGGGGGTTAAGCCCCGCCCGACGCCACCGCACCGCGCCATGCGAACATCGCCCCGCGAAAGGCATGGTCAGTAGCGCGGCGCCTTTTCATCGGCGCGGCGCAAAGCCGACAAGGACAGCAGCACCTCGGCCCGGCCGAATTCGCGGGCGGCGTCGCGGCGGGCAGCGTCGAAACGCGGCAGCATCCGCGCGACCTCGGCCTCGGCCTGGCGCAATTCGCGCGCGCTGCGGCCGGCCTGGGCGTTGGCGATGCGCGCCTCGGCCACCGACAAGGGCGCGGTGCTGCGATAGCTCTGGTCCAGGGCGGTGCGCATGGCGCCCGCGTGGTTCTGCGCCTGCGCCATGTGCAGGCTGAAGGCCGCGAAGCGTTTCAGTTCGCGTTCCGCCTTGATGCGAGCGATGCGTTCGAGCTGCGCCAGCCTGTCGCTTTCCTTTGTCATGTGCCTCTCACCATCCGGCTTTCGCCTTTTCGCGCATCTTTTCGGCGAAGCGGATCGCGGCGGCGACGGCGGCGAACTGTTCGCGGCGGATTTCCTGGCCGATCTCGACGGTGGCGTGAATGGCGCGGGCGCTTGGCGGATCGGGGAAGATCGGCACGCGGTGTTCCCGGGCACGCTCGCGGATCCGGGCCGCGACCTCGTCGGTGCCCTTGGCCAGGCAGACCGGCGCGCGCCCGCTGCCGCGCTTCCATTCCAGCGCCACGGCGTAATGGGTGGGGTTCACGATCACCACGTCCGCCCGGGCCACGTCGGCCAGCATCTGCTTGGTGGCGATGTCCACGGCGCGCTGGCGGCGGGCGGCCTTGAAATGCGGATCGCCCTCGGACTCCTTGAACTCGTCCTCCATCTCCTTGCGGGTCATGCGGTTCTTGCGGCGGTGGTCGAACCACTGCCAGCCCATGTCCAGCCCCGCGAACAGGACCGAGATCGCCAGCGCCAGGGCCAGCACCCGCCCCAGAATGACGCCCAGATCCGCGGTCCAGCGGTCGCCCGCCAGCGGGCTTGCCGCCAGATGCCCCAGAAGGCTGCGGAACAGGAACCAGCCGCCCGCGCAGACCAGCGCCGCCTTGCCCAGCGAGATGGCGAAATTGACCAGACCCGACTTGCCGAATTTCTGCGCGGCGGTCTTCATCGGGTTGATCCGGTTCAGGTCGAAGGCCAGCTTCTGCGGAGCGAAGACCAGCCCGCGCACCGCCACCAGCGCCACCAGGATCGCCAGCGCGGGCACGGCCGCCAGCCCCAGAACCGCCCATCCGGCGTATTGGCCAAGAGCCGCTGCGGTCGCCGCCGCGGTGCCCGGCGTCCAGCCCTCGGCCCCCAGGGCGCGGGTCGCCATGGACAGCCAGGCCCTGACCGCAAGGCCCGCGCCCACCGCGAAGGCCAGCCAGGCGCCCAGATACATGGCGGCGACATTCAGTTCCGCCGACCGGGGGATGTCGCCCTTTTCGCGCGCCTTGCGCAGCTTCTGGTCCGAAGCCTCGAAAGGCTTGTCGTCGTTCTCCTCGCTCATGGCGCGCCCGGCAGGACATGGCCCAGGATCGCGTCGGCCCAGAGCCCGACCAGCACCGGCGCCAGCAGCGCCAGGGCCGCCAGGGCCAGCATGATCGCGGCGGGCGAGCCGATGAAGATCACCGGCAGGGCGGGCATGACCCGGTTGATGACGCCCGACAACGCCTGGAACATGAAGCCGCCCAGCGTGAAGGGCGCGGCCAGCAGCATGGCGATCCAGAAGCTGCGGGCGACAAGGCGGATCGCCTCGGCCGCCAGGCCCTCCGCATCGGGCCAGCCGCCGGGGGGCCAGACCGCGAAACTGTCGGCCATCAGCTGCACCAGCATCACCGGAAGGCCAAGCGCCATCAGGACCGCCAGCCCCCCCAGGTGGACGAGATTGCCGATCGGATGGGGCGCGGCCTCGTTCTGGCCGCCGACCAGCTGCGACAAGGACGCGGTGGCCGCGATAGCCGAGGTCGCGATGTCCAGCGACAAGGCCAGCAGCCGCAGGCCCATGCCCGCGGCCAGTCCGATCAGCGTTTCCCCCGCGGCCTGGCCCAGGATCGGCAACAGGCCGCCGGGCTCGGCGGCAGGCGGGACCAGCCCGGCCAGCATCGGCGTGACGGCAAGGGCGGCGGCGGCGCGGACGCGGACAGGAATGGCGCGTTCCCCCAGGCCGGGCAGCACCAGCACCAGCGCCTGCACGCGCAGATAGACCAGCACCCAGGACCAGCCGAACCCCGGCAGCAGTTGGGCAAGCTGGTCCCCCATCACCCGACCTCGATGGTGCCGACCAGCCGCAGCTCCGCGCCGGGGTCGATCTCCTCCAGCCCCAGCACCGGGATGGCGATGCCGTTCGACCCCAGAACCGCGCGCAGCATCCGGCGCCGGTGGTCGGGGGCGACCAGCACCGTTTGCAGCGCCGGCTCCACCGCCGCCAGGGCGCGGCGCGCGGCTTCCAGCAGCTTGCGCGACAAGGCGGGGGTCATCGCGCCGCCGCCCGTGCGGCCGGTCTCGCTGTCGGCGCGGACGAACTCGGCCTCCCACGCCGGGTGCAGTTGCAGGGCCGAGATGCCGCCCGCCGGATCGCTGTATTGCTGGGTGATCTGGCCGCGCAGCCGCTTGCGCACCAGTTCGTAAAGCGTTTCGATCGACTCGATGCCGCGGAACTCGGCCATGGCGTCGACGATCAGCGGCAGGTTGCGGATCGAGACCTTTTCGTCCAGAAGCGCGCGCAGAACCGCCAGCAGCGTTTCGGGCGAGACCTTGTCGGGGATCATGCCGTCGAAATAGCGCCGGTTGCGTTCGGCGCGCGCGCTGTCGGACAGGGTCTTCAGCTCCTCGATCTGGCGCTGCATGGCGCCCAGCGTCAGCAGCGCGGACAGGTTGGCCTTCACGACCTCCATCAGATGGGTGGACAGAACCTCCATGGGGGTCACGACGGTGGCGCCGCGCGTGGCGGCGTCGTCCTGGGCGTTGCGGTCGATCCAGCGCGCGGGGCTGAGATAAACGGGCTCGCGCACCGCATCGCCGGCCAGGCCTTGCAGCACGTGATCGGGGCCAAGCGCCAGGATCGCGCCCGGTCGCAGGCTGCCGCGTCCGCGCACGACGCCGTGGATGCGGATCTGGTAATCGCCGGGATGCAGGTCGTCCGTGTCGGTGATGCGCACGTCGGGCAGGATCAGCCCGTAGGCGCGGGCGATGTGGATGCGCAGGTTGGTGACCCGGCTGCCCAGGCCCCGCGCCTGGTCCAGCGCGATCAGCACCAGGTCGCTGCCGATCTCGACGCTGATCTCGTCGGTGTCCAGCACGTCGCCGATGCGGGCGGCGGGGCGGGGGGCGGGGGTTTCCGCCGCGGGTTCGGGCAGAACGGGAAGGATGCCTTTCCGGTAAAGCCGCCAGGCGCTGAACGCCAGCGCACCGGCAATCGCCAGAAACAGCAGGCGCGGCATGCCGGGCACGAAGGACATCAGCAGCATCGCCGCCCCGACCACGGCGGCAGGCTGCCAGCTCCGGATCAGCTGGCTGGACAAAAGCCGCGCCGTGGTCTCGGTCGCGCCCCCGCGCGACAGCAGCAGCGCCGCCGCCATGGAGGTGATCACGGCGGGGATCTGGCCCACCAGGCCGTCGCCGATGGTCAGGTGGGAATATGTGGCCATCGCCTCGCCCACGGGCATTCCGTGCGCCACGACGCCGATGCCCAGGCCCACCAGCAGGTTGACCAGCGTG
Source organism: Paracoccus angustae (assembly GCF_042648745.1). Classification (NCBI taxonomy): domain Bacteria; kingdom Pseudomonadati; phylum Pseudomonadota; class Alphaproteobacteria; order Rhodobacterales; family Paracoccaceae; genus Paracoccus; species Paracoccus angustae. Next base: position 126,099 of record NZ_JBHRXY010000002.1, on the reverse strand, counting down.
ATCACGATGCCCGCCACCGCGTCGCCCTTGACGAATTTCGACGCTCCGTCCAGCGAACCGAAGAAGTTGATCTCCTGCTGGTCGCGCAGGCGGCGGGCCTTGGCTTCCTGGTGGTCGATGGCGCCGGCGTTCAGATCCGCGTCGATGGCCAGCTGCTTGCCCGGCAGCGAATCGAGCGCAAAGCGCGCCGCGACCTCGGCCATGCGGCCCGAACCCTTTGTGATGACCACGAAGTTCACGATCGAGATCACGGCGAAGACCGTGATCCCCACCATCAGCGACCCGCCCGCGACAAAGCTGGCAAAGCCGTTGATGATGTGGCCCGCGGCCTCGGGGCCCGTCTGGCCCTGGGTCAGGATCAGCCGCGTGGACGACACGTTCAGCGACAGCCGGATCACCAGCGTGACCAGCAGCAGCATGGGAAAGGCCTGGAAATCGGTCGGCCGGTCCACCAGCGAGGCCATCACCAGGATCAGCGTTGCCGCCGCGATGGACAGCGCGAAGCCGAAGTCGAGGATCGCCGGCGGCAGCGGGATCACCATCGACATGACGATCAGCACCAGCCCCCCGGTCACGAGAACCGAGGCGTCGAGCGATCTGAGCCGGGAGGCGGCGCTCATTCGTCACCTGTATCGGCGGGCGCGGGATCCAGCACATCGGACAGCGTCCAGGGGTCCGTTGTCAAAAGGCCCGTGCGACGCAGGAAGACCAGCGCCTGAAGCCGCGCCTCGGGCGGCATGCGCATCAAGCGCGTGCGATAGTCGGGGGGCAGGGATTCGCCCTCGAGCAGCCAGTCCGTCGCCTCGTCGGCCAGGGCCGCGGCAGGGGGCAGCAGGGCCGGATCGGCTGACGCCGTGCCCGCGAGTCCCATCACCATCACCAGCGCCCCGATCATCACGCGGCCTTCTTCAGGTCGCGCAGCGCGGCTTCCAGCGTGTCGAAGCTGGGGCGCACATGGTCGGGCACGGCCTGGCGGCCGACCTCGACGCACAGGTTGGTGGCGTGCTGGTGAAGGCCCGCGATCAGCACCGACTTGATCACGTCGAAAAAGGCCAGATCCTGCTTGATGACGCCGCCCAGCCGGCCTGCCAGCGGGGCCACGAAGCCATAGGCCAGGAACACGCCCAGAAAGGTGCCGACCAGCGCGCCGCCGATCATGCCCCCCAGGACGGCGGGGGGCTGGTCGATCGCGCTCATGGTCTTGATGACGCCGAGAACGGCGGCAACGATGCCAAGCGCGGGCAGGGCGTCCGCCACGTTCTGCAACGCGTGGGGGACATGCATCGAATCCTCGCGCAGACCGGCAAGGCGGCGGGCCAGGATCTCCTCGACCTGGTAGGGATCGTCATAGTTCAGGCTGGCCGAGCGCAGCGTGTCGGCGATCAGCGACACCACGTCGTGATCGGCCAGAAGCCGGGGATAGGCGGTGAAGATCGGCGATTCCGCCGGGTTCTCGATATGCTGTTCCAGCGCGACGGGGTTCTCGCGCGCGATCTTGAGCAGCTGGAACATCAGGCACAGCACGTCCTGGTGGTCGGATTCGGTCCACTTGGCGCCCTTGAAGGCCTGGATGATCCCCTTTGGCGTATGCTTCAGCGTGTGGCTGTCGTTGGTCAGCAGATAGGATCCGACGGCCGAGCCCCCGATCATCATCATCTCGAAGGGCAGCGAATGCGTGATCACCCCCATCTTGCCCCCGGCGAGGATATAGCCGCCGAAAACCATCGCAAAGGTCACGACGATGCCTACGATGCCGAACATGGGCGTTCTCCTTCAGTCGTTCCGGGCGCTGCGCGCGCCCATCTGGGCGGTCAGCAGCGCGGCCTGGCGCGGCTCGACCGCCGCGATGATGCGGGCGCCGGTTTCCGGCTGGACGCGCATCAGGATCTCGGCCGCGAAATCGGGGGGCAGGTTGGTCAGGACGGCAGCCGCCTCGGCGGGCTTCATCTGGTCGTACACGGCGATCAGGCGGTCGATGTCCTCGCGCACCGCCTGAGACGCGCCGTTGCGGCGCGACTGGAGTCCCGATTTCTGCTGACGCAGTTCGCCGGCACGGGCGCGCAGCGTGGCCTCGGCGGCGGCGATCTCGGCCTTTCTGGTTTCCAGCGCCTCCATGTAGCGCTCGATCCGCAGGGCGCGGTCGCGCAGTTCGGTTGCCAGCGCCACGGCCTCGGGGACATCGGTGCAGCCTTGCAGCAGATCGCCCGAACTGGCCCGGGCCGCGAAGAACCGCGACAGGTCCCCGCCTTGCCAGATCGCGGCGCCCGCGGGCAGGCCAAAGGCCAGGGTCAGCGCCAGCAGGGGCCTACGCATCGGCGGCCACCACGCGCTTGCGCAGCCGGCGCAGCGGCACGACCGGGGCGGGGACGGCGGGCGCCGCCTGGGCCTGGGTGATCTTCTGGCGCAGATCCCACAGCGCCCGCTCCTTGCGGGCGGCGGCGATCTCGCGCGACAGGGTCTCGCCGGCCTCGGTGGCCTCGCTCTTGGCGCTGCGGATGGCGCGTTCCAGCCTGTCCACCTCGGAGGCCATCACGGCGATGGCGCCGCCCAGGCCTGTTTCCAGGTCATTGAGCCGCCGCAACCTGCGCGACAGGATCAGGCAGAAGGTGCCAAGTCCCAGGGATGCCGCCAGAAGCGCGGCTTGAAAGGCATGGTCCAGGGTCATTTGAAGCGGAACTCCGTGATCAGCAAATCCTTGAGGGCCTCGTTGCCCAGCACATAGCGCGACCGGGTCACCAGCTCGGCCCGGATGATCTCCAGCACGCCGCGCTTGTCGTAGGCGGCCGGGTCGATGCCCGACAGGAAGGCGTTGAAGGCGTCCAGAACGCGCGGCATCAGATGCACGACCTCGGCCTTGTGGGCGCTGTCGGTCTCGATGCTGGCGGCAAGAACGAGGCTCTGGCCCGAGCCGCCGGGAATGGCCAGTTCGATCACCGGAACGGCGACGAACACGGTCGCGGGGACGGCCGGGGCTTCCCGCTTGGGGGCCAGCATCGCGGCGGGCGACCACAGCCCCAGATAGGTCGAGGCGAAGCCGCCCCCCGCCAGCGCCACGGCGGCCAGGATCGGGATCAGCTTCTTCTTGCCGGAGGCCTTGGCGGGCGGATCGGCGGCGGCGGTCGCATCGGTCATGGTGATTCTCCGTCGTGACAAGACGGAATTAGCACTTCGCGACTAACCGAATCTTAACGCGGGCCATGTCATCAAAGGCGGGACGAAAGAACCTGACGCTGATTCGAAGGGGCCGGTTTTGCAAAAATTGCAGGACTATTGGAACGAGCGAAGCTCACAACAGAAGGCCATCCTGGTGGCGGCCTTTCTGACAACCTTTCTGGCCGTCGCGGGCTTTGCTTGGGTGGCGAACCGCCCGGCGATGAGCCTGCTTTACGGCGGGCTGGATTCCGCCCAGGCGGGCGAGGTGGTGGCCGGGATCGAACGCGCGGGCGTGGCCTACGAGGTGCGCGGCGATGCGATCTGGGTGGATGCCGCCAGCCGCGACAAGCTGCGCATGGATCTGGCCGCGCAAGGCCTTCCCGCCGCGGGCGGCGCCGGATACGAACTGCTGGACGGCATGTCGGGTTTCGGCACGACCTCGCAGATGTTCGACGCCGCCTATTGGCGCGCCAAGGAAGGCGAGCTGGCCCGGACCATTCTGGCCCTGCCCAACGTGAAGACCGCGCGCGTCCACCTGGCGATCGAATCGGGGCGCGGCTATCGCCGCGACGGCAAGGGCAGCGCCTCCGTCACCATTGGCACCAACGGCCAGGCGGTCAGCCGGGACCAGGCGGCTGCCTTGAAATACCTGATCTCCTCGGGCGTGCCGGGCATGGCGCCCGAATCGGTCACGGTGATCGACACCAGGACCGGCATCGTCGCCTCGGGGGAGGATGAGCCCGGCGCCGACCGCGCGGCCGAGATGAAGCGCAATGTCGAGCGCATCCTGGAACCCCATGTCGGCATCGGCAACGCCATCGTGGAGCTGAACCTGGACGTGGTGACCGAGACCGAGATGCTGACCGAGCAGCGCTTCGATCCCGAAGGGCGGGCGATGATCTCGCAGGTGACCGAGGAAACGACGGATCAAAGCAACAGCACGGGATCGGGCGCGGTGACCGCGGCCTCGAACCTGCCCGACGGGAACGAGGCCCAGGGCGACCGGTCCGAGGCGAACCGCCAGGAAACCCGCCAGCAGGCCAATTACGAGGTCACGCGGGTGACGCGCGAGGTGTCGCGCCAGCCCGGAGCCACGCGGCGGCTGACGGTTGCGGTGCTGGTCAACGGCGTCCCCGAGGAGACCGCCGCAGGCGAGGTGCAGATGGTGCCGCGCCAGCAGGCCGAACTGGACGTGCTGCGCGAACTGGTGGCCTCGGCGGTGGGCTATGACGAGGCGCGGGGCGACCTGATCACCGTCAAGTCGCTGCCCTTCGCGGGCCTGGGCGAGGCCGGAACCGCCGCCGCGCCCGGCTTTCTGGACCGGCTAGAGCTGAACGGCCTGGCGCGGATCCTGATGATCGGCCTGTTCGCGCTGGCGGTGGTGTTCCTGGTGCTGCGCCCGGTTCTGAAGGGCCGTGCCCGGCCCGCGCTGGACAACAGCCCCCCGGCGCTGGACGCGCCCGCCCTGACCGGCACGATCCTGCCCGCAACCGAGGCCGTGGCGGAACCCGTGGCCGCCGCGCAGCCCGCCCCCCGCGCGCCCGAACAGCTGGCGCTGCCCCCCGGCGATCCGGTCGCCCGGCTGCGCAACATGATGAAGGAACGCCATGACGAAAGCGTCAAGATCCTGACCGGCTGGATCGACAACAAGGAGAATGCGCTGTGACCCTTGCCGTGTTCAAACTCGAATCCTTCGGTGCCGCGGTGGCGGCGCAGGGGGCGGCCCTGACCTTCAGCCGCGAGGCGCTGGACCAGGCCTATGCGGACGGACTGGCCGAAGGCGCCGCCCGCCAGGCGGACGAACAGGCCCGCACCCTGAGCGCCGGGCTGGACCGGCTGGCCCGGGCGCTTGCCGATGACGAGACGCGCCGGGCCGAGCTGCGCCGCGAGGCGGTGGATGCGCTGGCCCCGATCCTGACGCAGATCCTCGATTGCCTGGCCCCCGCCGCGGAATCGCGCCGTCTGGAAGCGGCGCTGAGCGCCGAACTGCTGCGCTTGTCGCGCCTGGCGTCCCCGCTGCGCGCCTCCATCGCCTGCGGTCCGTCGCTGCGCGCCATGGTGGAGCGCTGCCTCGCCGATTGCGGGCTGGAGGGCATCGATGTCGCCGAATCGGAATCCGAGCGCATCGCCTTGTCGCTGCAAGGCGGCCGGATCGAACTGGAACCGGCGCGCGTGGCCGAGGGCATCCGCGCGCTGATGGCCGAAATCAACGGGCCCAAACCGGACGGAGACGAAGCATCATGGACGCATTGAACCACCTGATCGACACCGACGCCATCCAGGTGGAGGTGACCGTGCGGCTTGGCCGCACCCGCCAGACCGTCGCGCAGCTGTCGGCGCTGCGGCCCGACGACATCCTTCTGCTGGACCAGTCCATCGACGAGGGGGTCGAGATCTGCGTGGGCGACAAGGTTATCGCGCGGGGCGAGCTGACGGCGGACGGCTCGGCCGAGGACCGGCTTTGCGTGCGGATCCTGCCCGTTCCCGGCGCCGCATGATCCGCAGATACGCCTTGGCGGCGGGGCTGGGGTTCCTGCCCGCCGCGGCCCTGGCGCAGGACGGGCTGGGCCAGATCGCGGGGCAGCTGGGTCAAGGCCTTGGCCAGAACGCGATCCTGCTGGTGGGCACGCTGACGGCGCTGTCGCTGGCGCCGGGCATCGCCATCACCATCACCTGCTTTCCCTTTATCGTCACGGTGCTGTCGATCCTGCGCCAGTCGATCGGGCTGCAATCCTCGCCCCCGAACATGCTGATCGTCGCCTTGGCGATGTTTTTGACCTGGTTCATCATGGACCCGGTTCTGCGCGAGGCCTGGTCCGTCGCGGGCGCCCCCTTGCAGGACGGCGCCATCACCCTGGGCGAGGCGATCCGCCGCGGCATCGTGCCTTTCCAGGACTTCATGGCCGCGCGCACCGATCCCGACACCCTGGCGGGCCTGGCCGAGATCGCGCCGGGCAGCGGCGACCGCAGCGGGCAGCTGTCGGTCCTGATCCCCTCCTTCATGCTGTCCGAAATCCAGCGCGCCTTCGAGATCGGCTTTCTGATCGCGCTGCCCTTCCTGATCATCGACCTGGTGGTTTCGGCGGTGCTGATGGCCATGGGCATGATGATGGTGCCGCCGGTGGTCGTGTCCTTGCCCTTCAAGCTGGCCTTTTTTGTCGCGGTGGACGGCTGGTCGATGATCGCGGGGGCCCTGGTGCGCAGCTATCAGTAAGGCATCGGGCTTGCATGAAAGACCCGTTCCGGGGCAGATGCGCGGGGTGGACGCAGCGGAAGCCTTGGGCAGATGGGATCACGACCCGAAGAACGGCCCGCCCGGAGCGGCGGGCGATGAGTGTGGAGTTGCAGGCCATCGGCGTGGCGATGGCGGGCCGGACGGTGCTGGACGGGATCTCGGCCCGGCTGGACGAACCGCGCGTGGGCGTGGTCGGGCGCAACGGCTCGGGCAAGACGACGCTGGCGCGGGTGATTGCCGGGCTGATCGCGCCGGATGCGGGTCGGGCCCGGATCGGCGGGATCGACATGGCCGCCGACCGCCGCGCCGCGCTGTCCAGTGTCGGAATCATTTTCCAGAATCCCGATCACCAGATCATCTTTCCCACCGTTCTCGAGGAAATCGCCTTTGGCCTGACCCAGCAGGGCCGGCGTCAGCGCGATGCCGAGGCCGCGGCCCGGGCCATGCTGGACCGCTTCGGCAAGGCCCACTGGGAAAGCGCCGCCACCCACGGCCTGTCGCAGGGGCAAAAACAGCTTCTGTGCCTGATGTCCGTGCTGGCGATGCAGCCCCGGGTGATCGTCATGGACGAGCCCTTTTCGGGCCTGGACATCCCGACGCGGCTGCAACTGATGCGCTATCTGGACGGGATCGCGGCCCAGGTGGTGATGGTCACTCACGATCCGGGCCAGCTTCGCGGCTTTGACCGGATTTTATGGCTGGACGGGGGGCGGCTGATCGCCGACGGCCCGCCGGACGCGGTGCTGCCCCGGTTCGAGGCGCAGATGCGGGACTGGGGGGGCCTTGATGATCTCGCTCACCTCGCCTGCTGAAACCTGGTCGCACCGCATTCCGGCGGGGGGCAAGCTGCTGGCGCTGTCGGCCTTGACGGTGGCGCTGTTCCTGACCGACAGGCCCGGGGTGCTGGCCATGGCCCTTCTGGCGATCCTGGCGCTGTATCTGACGGCAGGCCCGACCTTCCTGCGGCAGGGGCTGCGGCATCTGCGGATGCTTTGGCCGTTTCTGCTGCTGATCGGGCTGTGGCACGGGCTGACCGGCCAGGCGCAGGCGGGCATCGTTATCGCCCTGCGCCTGCTGGCCGCGCTGGCGCTGGCGAATTTCGTGACCATGACCACGCGGCTGACCGACATGATCGCCGTGCTGACGGGGCTGCTGGCGCCCCTGCGCCGCCTGGGCCTGCCCACCCGCGCGGTGACGCTTGCCATCGCCATGGTCCTGCGCTTTACCCCGATGCTGGTGGAAAACGGCCAGCGGCTGGCCCTGTCCTGGCGCGCCCGGTCGCGGCGCAGGCCCGGCTGGCGGATCGTGATGCCGATGGCGGCGCTGGCCTTGGACGACGCCGATCACGTGGCCGAGGCCCTGCGCGCGCGGGGCGGCATCCTGAACGACATTCCTGATGGGAGGGACTGAGAGAATGGAACGCAACATGACCCGGGTCGCGCTGTTCGCGGCGCTGATCGCGGCCCTTGGGCTGGTTCCCAGTCTGACGCTGGCCTTTGGCGTGCCGATCACGGCGCAAAGCATGGGCGTCATGCTGGCGGGCGCGATCCTGGGGGCGAAACGCGGCGCGCTGGCGGTGCTGCTGTTCATGGCGCTGGTGGCGCTTGGCCTGCCGCTTCTGGCGGGCGGGCGCGGCGGGCTTGGCGCATTCGTCGCCCCGACCTCGGGCTTTTTCCTGGGCTGGCCGGTCGCGGCTTTCGTGACCGGGTTGATCGTCGAGCGGCTGCGCAGCGGGTCGCTGGCGGTGACGGTCGCCCTGGCCTCGATCCTCGGCGGCATTGTCGTGCTTTATGCCTTCGGCATCGTCGGCATGTCGATCGCGCTGGACAAGACCCTGGCCGAATGCGCCGTGCTGGTCGTGGCCTTTGTTCCCGGCGACATCATCAAGGCGGTGCTGACCGGGCTGATCACCCAGGCCCTGGCCCGGTCCCGGCCCGCCGCCCTGCTGTCGCGCCACTAGAACAGCCCGCTTTTCCGGTGGAAGATCAAAGAGTCTTTGACCTGTCACATGGCCGGGATATGCTTCACGCCGATTGACCGGCGCCCCCGGGCGGCCGGTCATGGATCCTGCCGTCCTGCGGGCAAGGCCCGGCCGGGCGGCGCTATCGGGGGTTGGTAAACATGAGCAGACTTGATCGCCGCGGGCTTCTGAAGGGCGCGGGCGCCGCCGCGGGCCTCGCGCTGGCCGCGCCGCTGGTCGCCCGGCCGGGCTTTGCCCAAGGGACGGGCACCGTGAACATCTTCGCCTGGGCGGGCTATCTGAACGACGAGATCCTGGGCGCCTTTGAAAAGGCCACCGGGATCAAGCCGAACTACACGCCCTATGGCACCAACGACGAACTGCTGAACCAGCTTCGCGCCAACAACGGCGCGGGCTTCGACCTGATCTGGCCGACCGTGGACCGGGTGCCGAACTATGTCGAGTTCGGCCTGGTCCAGCCCCTGGACGAATCGAAGATCGAGGTGGCGAAGGTGCTGCCCTCGGCCTGGGAGAACTCGACCAATCTGGGCGCGGTGGTGGACGGCAAGCGGTATCAGGTGCCGACCGACTGGGGGACCGAGGCGGTGGCTTTCGACCGCGACCAGATGCCGCTCGAATACGGCAGCGCCTCCTATGGCGACATCTGGGGTGAATCGGCGGCGGGCAAGGCGACGGTGCGCGCCCATTCCGCGCTTGTGGGCCTGGGCCTGTGGCTGGAAGCCGAGGGCAAGCTGCCGCGCCCGCTGCTGGACGCCTTCAAGACGCCCGAAGCCCAGGTCGAGATCTTCGACGCGATCCTGGCCGAGGCCGTGGCGCGCAAGGGCAACATCATCCAGTTCTGGAACAACGAGAACGAGGCCCAGGGCGCCTTCCGCGTCAACGGCGCGGCGATCGGCCAGACCTGGGATTCGACCGCCGCCGCGCTGTCCAGGGAAGGGCTGCCGGTGGGCTTCGTCGCGCCCAAGGAAGGCGCGCTGGCCTGGATGGAAGGGCTGTCGATCCCGGCGGGGGCCGAGAACCTGGACAACGCCTATGCCTTCATCAACTGGTTTCTGACCCCGGAAGCCGGGGCGATGTACACCAACGCGACGGCGATCAACTCGACCGCCGTGGGATCGGCGGATCTGCTGTCGGATCAGGCCAAGGCCTTTTTCGCCGCCGCCTATCCGGGCGACGCGCTGGACAAGCTGTGGTGGTGGCCGATCCAGGAAAACTGGTACGTGACCAAGCGCAACGAATACCAGGACCGTTTCCTGTCGGCCTGACAAACCGGGGCAGGGGGCAGACCCCCTGCCTTTGACGCAACGGGGGACGGATGTCGCATTCGGTCGAGCTTGACGGGATCGGGATGAGCTTCGGGTCCACGCGCGCGGTCAGCGGCGTGTCCTTCGCCGTTCAGGCGGGCGAGTTCTTTTCCATCCTCGGGCCGTCGGGCTGCGGCAAGACCACCATCCTGCGCATGATCGCGGGCTTTCTGGAGCCGACCGAGGGCCGCGTGCTGATCGGCGGGCGCGACATGCGCGGGCTTGGCCCGAACCAGCGGCCGACCGCGATGATCTTCCAGTCGCTGGCGCTGTTCCCGCTGATGCCGGTCTGGGAGAACATCGCCTTCGGGCTGGAGGCGCGGGGCATGGGCCGGGCCGAGCGCCGCAAGCGGGCGGATGAGTTGCTGCGCCTGATCGCGCTGGAGGGCTATGGCGACCGGATGCCGGGCGAACTGTCGGGCGGTCAGCGCCAGCGGGTCGCCATTGCCCGCGCGCTGGCCGTCGAACCGGGCGTGCTGCTGCTGGACGAGCCGCTGTCGGCGCTGGATCTGAAGCTGCGCCAGCACATGCGGGCGGAACTGCGCGCTCTGCAAAGGCGCACGGGCGTCACCTTCATCTATATCACCCACGACCAGTCCGAGGCCTTGGCGATGTCGGACCGCGTGGCGGTGATGAGCAACGGCTTGCTGCAACAGGTCGCCACGCCGCGCGAGCTTTACGACAATCCCGCCACCCCCTTCGTGGCCCGTTTCGTGGGCGAGACGAACGCCATCCCGGGCCGCGTCGGCGCCATGGGCGAGGGCATGGCCCGCGTCGATACCGCCCTGGGTCCGCTGCACGGGCGCGCGCAGGGTGCGGTCGCCATCGGGCAGGCCGCGACCCTTTATGTCCGCCCGGAGGCGCTGATGCCGGGCGTCGGCCCCAACACCTTGCGCGCCCGCGTCAGCCGCATGGATTTCGAAGGGGCCTTTGCCCTGGTCCACGGGCAGTTTCCCGACGGGGCGGCCCTGACGGCGGCGGTTCCGTCCACGCGGCTGGCCGACGCGCCTGCGCCGGGAACGGATGCCAGCTTTTCATTCGCCCCCGAACATGCCGTGGTTCTGGCGGATGCGTGATCTTTACGCGCGCTTCGGGGGCGGGCTGGCAACGGTCTTCCTGGCGCTGGTGCTGGTCTGGCTGGCGGCGATGGTGCTGGCGCCGAACCTGATGATGATCGACTATGCCCTGCGCCCGAACCTGCCGCCCTTGCAGCAGGGCGGGCCGCGGGACGTGCGATCGCTGGACAACTTCCTGTATCTGGCGAACGAGGGCGTGCATCGCGCGATCTTTTTCAAGACGGTCTGGGCCAGCGCGCTGGTCGCGGCGCTGACGCTGGCCGTCTGCTATCCGGTCGCCTTCTGGATGGCGCAGCGCGCGACGCCGGGCCAGTTGTCCGTGGCCCTGATGCTGGTGATCATCCCCTTTTTCATCAACGAGGTGCTGCGGACGCTGGCCTGGTTCATCCTGCTGGCCTATCGCGGGCCGCTGAACGCGGCGTTGCAGGGGATCGGGCTGATCGACGCGCCGGTCCGCTGGCAGGGCGACGGCGGCGTGCTGGCGGGAATGGTTTATGCCTATATCCTGTTCATGCTGCTGCCGATCTACAACGCCATCGAATCCCTGGACAAGTCGCAGCTCGAGGCCGCGCGCGACCTGGGCGCGGGAACCGTCCGCATCCACCGGCGCGTGGTCATCCCCCATGCCAAGGCGGGCATCGCCACGGGCTGCGTCTTCACCTTCATGCTGGCCGCTGGATCCTATGTCGCGCCCGCGCTGCTGGGGTCGCCCGGCAGCCGCTGGTTCACCGAGATCATCTACAACTGGTTCTTCGAGGGCGGCGACTGGAACCGGGGCGCGGCCTATGCGCTGACGCTGCTGGTTTTGTGCCTGGCCGTGGTGCTGGTCACGCTGCGGGTGTTCCGCGTGAACCTGACGGATGTGGCGAAGTGACCGCCGACCGCATTTTCCGGGGATTGTTCGTCCTGTATCTGCTGGTCTTTGTTCTTTACCTGTTCGCGCCGCTGCTCATCATGGGGATCGCGGCCTTCAACGAAAGCCGCTTTCCGACCGTGATCCCCTGGCAGGGCACGACGCTGGACTGGTTTTTCGCCATGTGGGCGGATGCGGCGATGTGGCGGTCGCTGCGGACCTCGGCGGTGGTGGCGTTTTTCGTGGTGCTGGTGGCGCTGCCGGTGGGCACCGCCGCCGCATTGGTGCTGACCACGCTGCACGCGCGGGCGCGCGGCTTCGCCTATGCGGTGATGGTCTCGCCCCTGCTGACGCCGGGGGTGGTGATCGGGATTTCCACGCTGATCCTGTGGCGGCAGGCGGGCGTCGGCGGAGGCATCGCCCTGATCGTGGTGGCGCAGACGACCTTCATCATCTGCTATGTGATGCTGATGGTGATGGCCCGCCTGCAACGCTTCGACCGCACGCAGGAGGAAGCGGCCCTTGGCCTGGGCGCGTCCCGCCCCATGGTGTTCCGCCGCGTGCTGCTGCCCTTTCTGCGGCCCGCGCTGCTGGCCTCGGGCGGGCTGGCGGTGCTGCAATCGGTGGAGAACTACAACACCACCCTGTTCGTGCGCGGCTTTGAAACGCCCTTGACCGTGTTCATCGCCACCAAGGTCCGCACCGGCCTGACGCCTGCCGTGAACGCGCTGGCCCTGGTCATCATCGCGGCCACGGTGATCGGCGCCATCGCCTACGAGATCGCGCGGCGCAGGCAGGTCACAGCGCCGCCGCGTTCCTGATGGGGCTGCGCGACATCTGCGCCACCGCGTCCCGCAGCCGCTTCGCCAGGGGCGACAAGGGGCGGCGTTTCAGATCCAGCAGGAAATAAGGCGACACCCGGATCGGCCGAGGCGTCGGCAGGATCGTGAACCCGGCCCCGACCGGCGGCTGGATCAGCAGTTCGGCGACCTCGCGCGACACGGGCGTGATCGCGTTCGACTGCGCCAGATAGGCGATGGTCAGCAAAAGCGAGGGGCTGTTGACGATGTTGTCGGGCTCGGACAGCCCGACGCCGGCAAAGGCCGCCAGCGTCGCCTCGCGGATGGGGGCGCCGCGCTGCTGCATGATCCATTGCTGGCCCACCAGTTCGGTCAGCGTGACCAGCCGGGCGCGGGCCAGCGGATGGTCGGCCCGGGCCATCAGCGCCACCTTTTCATCCGCCATGGGCAGGATGTTGAAGCTGTCGCTGTCGAATTCGGGCAGGATCCGGCCCAGAACGAAATCCATCTCTCCGGCGGCCAGGTGCAGCAGCAGGTCGCGCGACGGCATCACGTCCACGGTGATGTCGGCCCCCGGGCTTTCCTCCTTGATGCGGCGGATCGCGCTGACAAGATAGCTGATCGCCGGGCCCGTCACCGCGCCCACCCGCACCGTCCCGGCATAGCCGCCGCGCAGCGCGCGCACGTCGGCCTCGATGCTGGCCATCTCGCGCAGGATCACACGGGCGCGGCGCAGAACGGTTGTGCCGATCTCGGTCGGCTCCATGCCCTTGGGCTGGCGGATGAACAAGGGCGCGCCGATCTGGCGTTCGGCCTCGGCCAGCATGCGCGATGCGGCGGGTTGGGTCATCGCCAGCGACTCGGCGGCCAGCTGCAACTGGCCGTGCAGGGCGACTTCGTGGATCAACCGAAGCTGGGCCGGTTTCAGGGCGTGGAAGGACATATCCGATCCGGTATGCAGATTGCCGATTTTATCATTTTACCGGCATGAAGACCTTGCGCTACATCTTTCTGACCTATGGAGGATGCGCGGCCGGCGACGCCGCGCCAGGGGAGGATACAGATGAAGTTCAGAACCGCTGCGGTCGCGCTGGCGATCGGGGTTTCCTGGCTGGCGACCGGCGCCATGGCCGAAACCATCGGCATCGCGATGCCCACGAAATCCTCGGCCCGCTGGATCGACGACGGCAACAACATGGTCAAGCAATTGCAGGAAGCCGGCTACGAGACCGACCTGCAATATGCCGAGGACGACATTCCGAACCAGCTGGCCCAGGTCGAGAACATGATCACCAAGGGCGTGAACGTCCTGGTGATCGCCGCCATCGACGGCACCACCCTGTCGAACGCGCTGGAAAACGCCGCCGCCGCCGACATCAAGGTGATCGCCTATGACCGGCTGATCCGCGGGTCGGAACATGTGGACTATTACGCGACCTTCGACAACTTCAAGGTCGGCGTCCAGCAGGCGACCACGCTGGTGGACGGCTTGAAGGAACGCTTCCCCGACGCGAAGCCCTGGAACGTCGAACTGTTCGGCGGCAGCCCCGACGACAACAATGCCTTCTTCTTCTATGACGGGGCGATGTCGGTGATCCAGCCGCTGATCGACGACGGCTCCATCGTGATCGGGTCGGGCCAGACCGGCATGGAAACGGTTGGCACGCTGCGATGGGATCCGGCCGTGGCGCAGGCGCGGATGGACAACCTGCTGTCCTCGAACTATGCCGACAAGCAGGTCCACGGGGTGCTGTCGCCCTATGACGGGCTGTCGATCGGCATCCTGTCGTCGCTGAAGGGCGTGGGCTACGGGTCGGGCGACATGCAGATGCCCATCGTCACCGGCCAGGACGCCGAGGTGCAGTCGGTGAAATCCATCGAGGCGGGCGAGCAGTATTCCACCATCTTCAAGGATACCCGCGAACTGGCCCGCGTGACGGTCGGCATGGTGGATGCCGTCCTGAAAGGGACCGAGCCCGAGATCAACGACACCGAAACCTATGACAACGGCGTCAAGGTGGTCCCGTCCTATCTGCTGGAGCCGGTGCCGGTCACAAAGGAGAACTGGCGCGAGGTTCTGGTCGATTCGGGCTATTACACCGAAGACCAGCTGAAGTGATGCGTCGCGGCCCCGGCGCTGCCCGGGGCCGCGTTCCGAAGGGAGGAACGCGATGACGGCCATCCTCGAGATGCAGGGCATCACCAAGACCTTTCCCGGCGTCAAGGCGCTGAGCAACGTGAACCTGTCGGTCCGGGAAGGCGAGATCCACGCCATCTGCGGCGAGAACGGCGCGGGCAAATCGACGCTGATGAAGGTGCTGTCGGGCGTCTATCCCCATGGCAGCTACGACGGCGAGATCCTTTACGACGGCAAGCCCGCCCGGTTCCGCGACATCCGCGACAGCGAACACGCGGGCATCGTCATCATCCATCAGGAACTGGCGCTGGTGCCGCTGTTGTCGGTGGCCGAGAACCTGTTTCTGGGCAACGAGGTCGCCACCGGCGGCGTGATCAACTGGCCGCTGGCCTATCAGAAGACCGAGGCGCTGCTGAAAAAGGTCGGCCTGACCGAGGCGCCGACCACCAGGGTCGAAAAGCTGGGCGTGGGCAAGCAGCAGCTGGTCGAGATCGCCAAGGCGCTGGCCAAGAACGTGCGCCTGCTGATCCTGGACGAACCCACCGCCGCGCTTCAGGAAAACGACAGCCAGAAGCTGTTGGACCTGATGCTGGAACTGAAAAGCCAGGGCGTCACCCAGATCATCATCAGCCACAAGCTGAACGAGATCCGCCGCGTCGCCGACCGCGTGACGGTGATCCGCGACGGGTCCACCGTATCCACCCTGGACCGCAGCGAGATCACCGAGGACCGCATCATCCGCGACATGGTGGGCCGCGACATGGCGCATCGCTATCCCGACCGCGCGCCGAAGATCGGCGAGGTGCTGATGGAGGTGCGCAACTGGTCCGTGATGCACCCCGACCAGCCGCGCCAGGTGATCCGAGACGTGTCGCTGTCCGTGCGCAAGGGCGAGATCGTGGGCATCGCGGGCCTGATGGGGTCGGGTCGCACCGAATTCGCCATGAGCCTGTTCGGCCGCTCCTATGGCCGCGACATCAAGGGCGAGGTGAGCCTGGCGGGCGCCAGGCCCGACCTGTCCACCGTGTCCAAGGCCATTGACGCCGGCCTGGCCTACGTCACCGAGGACCGCAAGGCCCTGGGCCTGATCCTGGACGAGCCGATCCTGCGCAACATCTCGCTGGCCAACCTTGAAGGCATCGCCAAGGGCGCGGTGCTGTCGCGGGGCCGCGAACAGCAGGTGGCCGAGCGATACCGCAAGGCCATGAACATCCGCACGCCCACGGTGTTCCAGCGGGTCGTGAACCTGTCGGGCGGCAACCAGCAGAAGGTGGTGCTGTCCAAGTGGCTGTTCACCGACCCCAAGGTGCTGATCCTGGACGAACCCACGCGCGGCATCGACGTGGGCGCCAAGTTCGAGATCTACAACATCATGAACGAACTGGCGGGGCAGGGCCACGGCGTCGTGATGATCAGTTCCGAGATGCCCGAGCTGCTGGGCATGTGCGACCGCATCTATGTCATGAACGAGGGCCGGATCGCCGGCGAACTGACCCGCGCCGAGGCCAGCCAGGAACGGATCATGGCCCTGATCCTGCAAGACGGAATGAAGGGGGAGGCCGCATGAGCACCGCCGAGACCAACAAGCCCGCCGCGACGGGCATCGGCGCCCATCTGGGCAGCCACCTGCGCGAGAACGGGATGATGCTGGCGCTGATCGCCATCGTCCTGTTCTTCTTCATCATCGTGCGCGCCGTTCAGGGCGTGGATTTCCTGTCGGCGCAGAACATCACCAACCTGTTCCTGCAAAACAGCTACGTCATCATCATGGCCTTGGGGATGCTGCTGGTGATCGTCGCGGGCCATATCGACCTGTCGGTGGGGTCCGTCGCGGCCTTCACCGGGGCGGTGGCGTCCATGCTGCTGGTTCAATACGACCTGCCGGTGCTGCTGGTGATCCCCATGGTGCTGGTTGTGGGCGGGGTGATCGGCGCCGCGCAGGGCTACTGGATCGCTTATTGGCGCATCCCGTCCTTTATCGTGACGCTGGCGGGGATGCTGGTGTTCCGGGGCCTGACGCTGTGGCTGCTGGGCGGCCAGAACATCGGCCCGTTCGAACGCTCGTTCCAGGCGCTGTCCACCGGCTTCATCCCCGACCTGTTCGGGGCGGACAAGCCGAACTACACCGCGCTGATCCTGGTCGCCGTGGCCGCCGCCGCCATCGTCTGGGCGGGCATCCGGGGCCGCGCGCGCGAGGCCGAGTTCGGCATCGCCCCCGAACCCTCGGGCTTCTTCTGGGCGCGCAACGCGGTGGTGGTGATCGCGCTGCTGTTCGTGGGCTGGAAGCTGGCCAGCTTCCGGGGCCTGCCGAACGTGCTCTTGATCATGTCGGTGCTGATCGTGCTGTATGCGTTCTTCACGGAAAGCACGACAACCGGGCGGCGCATCTATGCCCTGGGCGGAAACGAGAAGGCGGCGAAGCTGTCGGGCATCAAGACCGAGCGGCTGGTGTTCTTCACCTTTGTCAACATGGGCGTGCTGGCCTCGCTGGCGGGGATGATCGTCACCGCGCGCCTGAACAGCGCCACGCCCAAGGCGGGCGTGGGCTTCGAACTGGATGTGATCGCGGCGGTGTTCATCGGCGGCGCCTCGATGGCGGGGGGATCGGGACGCATCATCGGGGTCGTGGTCGGCGCGCTGATCATGGGCGTGATGAACAACGGCATGTCGATCATGGGCATCGGCATCGACTACCAGCAGGTCATCAAGGGGCTGGTGCTGCTCGCCGCCGTGATTTTCGACGTTTACAACAAGAACAAGCAAGGCTGAGCCATGTTTCTGTCGCAACTGAAAAGCCCCGGCGGGGACCGGGCTGTCGCCGCGCGGACTGGCGACAGGGCCTGGATCGTGCCCGGCGCGGCATCCACCCGCGACCTGGCGCAGGCCGCCATCGCCGCCGGCCGCAGGTTGGCCGATGAGGTCAAGGCGCGCGGGCAGGGCGAGGCGGTGGATCTGGCCGCCGCCCTGGCGGACGGGCGCGTCCTGCTGCCGCTGGATCACGACGACCCGGCGCATCTGCACCTGACCGGCACCGGGCTGACGCATCTGGGCAGCGCCGCCACGCGCAATTCGATGCACGCCAAATCGGACGCGGAATCGCTGACCGACAGCATGAAGATGTTCCGCATGGGCCTGGAAGGCGGCAAGCCCCAGGGCGGGTCGGTCGGCGTGCAGCCCGAATGGTTCTACAAGGGCAACGGCGTCAACGCGGTCGCCCCCGGCGGGGCGCTGGTGTCCCCTGGCTTCGCGCTGGACGCGGGCGAGGAGCCCGAGATCGCGGGCCTTTACCTGATCGGCCCGGACGGCACGCCCTTCCGCCTGGGCTTCGCGCTGGCCAACGAATTCTCGGACCACGTGACCGAACGTGGTAACTACCTGTGGCTGGCCCATTCCAAGCTGCGGCCCGCCAGCTACGGCCCCGAGATGCTGGTGGGCGATCTGCCCCCGCATGTCGAGGGCACCAGCCGCATCCTGCGGGGCGGCCGCGCGATCTGGGAAAAGCCCTTCCTGTCGGGCGAATCCAACATGTCGCATTCCCTGGCGAACCTGGAACATCACCATTTCAAATACGCCCTGTTCCGCCAGCCGGGCGATGTGCACGTGCATTTCTTCGGCACCGCCACCCTGTCATTCGCCGACGGCATCAAGGTGCAGGCGGGCGACGTGTTCCAGATCGAATCCCCGGCTTTCGGACTGCCGCTTTCGAACCCGCTCGACCAGCGGAACGGCGAAACCCCTGTCGCCGTCGCCACTCTCTAGAGGCTGCCATGACCTTCAAACCCGCCCCCTGGCCCCGCCAGCTCCGTTCCCAGCATTGGTATGGGGGCACCTCGCGCGACACGATCTATCATCGCGGCTGGATGAAGAACCAGGGCTGGCCCCACGACCTGTTCGACGGCCGCCCGGTGATCGGCATCCTGAACACCTGGGCGGATCTGACGCCCTGCAACGGCCACCTGCGCGAACTGGCCGAAAAGGTGAAGGCGGGCGTGTGGGAGGCGGGCGGCTTTCCGGTCGAGGTTCCGGTGTTCTCGGCGTCCGAAAACACCTTCCGCCCGACCGCGATGATGTTCCGCAACCTTGCTGCCTTGGCGGTCGAGGAAACCATGCGCGGCCAGCCCATCGACGGCGCGGTGCTGCTGGTCGGCTGCGACAAGACCACGCCGTCGCTCTTGATGGGCGCGGCCTCGACCGACATTCCGTCCATCGTCGTCACCGGCGGGCCGATGCTGAACGGATACTTCCGGGGCGAGCGGGTCGGGTCGGGCACGCATCTGTGGAAATTCTCCGAAGCCGTGAAGGCCGGAGAGATGACGCAGGAGGAATTCCTGGAGGCCGAGGCCTCGATGTCCCGCTCCACCGGCACCTGCAACACCATGGGCACGGCCTCGACCATGGCGTCGATGGCCGAGGCGCTTGGCATGGCGCTGTCGGGCAATGCCGCGATCCCTGCCGTTGACAGCCGCCGCCGCGTCATGGCGCAACTGTCGGGCCGCAGGATCGTGCAGATGGTCAAGGACGACCTGAAACCGTCCGACATCCTGACCCGCGAGGCGTTCGAGAACGCCATCCGCACAAACGGCGCCATCGGCGGGTCAACCAACGCCGTGATCCACCTGCTGGCCATCGCGGGCCGGGTGGGCGTAGACATCACCCTGGACGACTGGGACCGCTGCGGCCGCGACGTGTCCACCATCGTGAACCTGATGCCGTCGGGGCAATACCTGATGGAGGAGTTCTTTTACGCGGGCGGGTTGCCGGTCGTGCTGAAACGGCTGGGCGACGCCGGGCTGCTGCACAAGGACGCGCTGACCGTCAGCGGCGGCACGATCTGGTCCGAGGTCAAGGACGCCGTGAACTGGAACGAGGACGTGATCCTGCCCGCCGACCGCCCGCTGATGGCCCAGGGCGGCATCGCGGTGCTGCGCGGCAACCTTGCGCCCAGGGGGGCGGTGCTGAAGCCGTCGGCCGCCAGCCCGCATCTGCTGGTCCATCGCGGCCGCGCGGTCGTGTTCGAGGACATCGACGACTACAAGGCCCGCATCAACGACGAGGATCTCGACATCGACGAGACCTGCGTGATGGTGATGAAGAACTGCGGCCCCAAGGGCTATCCCGGCATGGCCGAGGTGGGCAACATGGGCCTGCCGCCCAAGGTGCTGCGCCGGGGCATCACCGACATGGTGCGGATCTCCGACGCCCGCATGTCGGGCACGGCCTATGGCACGGTGGTCCTGCACACCAGTCCCGAGGCGGCGGCGGGCGGCCCCCTGGCCGTGGTCCGCGACGGCGATTTCATCGAACTGGACGTGCCGAACCGGCGGCTGCACCTGGACATCCCCGAAGCGGAACTGGCCGCGCGCCTGGCCGCGTGGCGCCCCACGCACGAGGTTCCGACCGGCGGCTATGCCTGGCTGCACCAGGCCCATGTGGAAGGCGCGGACACCGGCGCGGATCTGGACTTCCTGAAAGGCTGCCGGGGCAATCCGGTCGGAAGGGACAGCCACTGATGAAGATCGCGCTTGTCGGCATCGGGAAGATTGCGCTGGACCAGCACGTTCCCGCGCTGGAGGCCAGCCCCGACTGGGAACTGGCCGCGACCGTCAGCCGCCACGGCACCGTGGAAGGCGTCGAGGCCTTCACCGGCATCGCCGCCATGCTGGACGCGCGGCCCGACATCGGCGCGGTCAGCCTGTGCCTGCCGCCCGTTCCGCGCTATGCCGTGGCCGAAGCCGTGCTGCGCGCGGGCCGCCACCTGATGCTGGAAAAGCCCCCCGGCGCGACCCTGGCCGAGGTTCATGCGCTGTGCGATCTGGCCGAACGACAAGGCGTCACGATCTATGCCACCTGGCATTCGCGCATGGCGCTGGCCGTGGCCGCCGCGCGCGACTGGCTGGCGGGCAAGACCGTCCACGAAGGCCGGATCACCTGGCGCGAGGACGTGCGCAAATGGCATCCCGGGCAGGACTGGATTTTCGAGGCGGGTGGCATGGGCGTCTTCGACCCCGGCATCAACGCCCTGTCGATCCTCACCGCCATCCTGCCCGACCCGGTGCGGCTGCTGTCCGCCGACCTGGATGTTCCGGCGAACCGGCAGGCCCCGATCGCCGCGCGCCTTCAGTTCAGCCAGGCGATCAGCGCGGATTTCGACTTCCGCCAGCAAGGCACGCAGACCTGGGACATGGAGTTCCAGACCGGGGCCGGGCCGATGGCGCTGCGCATGGGCGGCAACCGGCTGGAAATCGGCGGCCGGCATGTGCGGGGCGCCGACGACATCATGGGCGAATACCCCGCGCTTTACGCCCGCATGGCGGACCTGGTGCGCGGCGGACAGTCGGACGCGGACCTTGCGCCCATGGTGCTTGTGGCCGATGCCTTCACCCTCGGGCGGCGGAACACCGTCGCGGACTTTCATTTCTGAGGACATGACGATGACCTTCACCCCGCACGGCAAACATCTGATCGCAGGCGAATGGCTGACGGGCGAGGGGACCTTCCGGTCCGCCCCCGCCCAAGGCACGGCGCACGAGTTCAGCGCGGGCACGGTCGATCTGGTCAACCGCGCGGCGCAAGCCGCCGAGGATGCCTTTGCCGCCTTTGGCGTCACCAGCCGCGAAGACCGGGCGCGCTTTCTGGACACCATCGCCGATGAAATCGAGGCGCGGGCCGAGGCGATCACCGCCACCGGGACGGCCGAAACCGGCCTGCCCGAAGCGCGGCTCGACGGCGAACGGGGCCGCACCACCGGCCAGTTGCGGCTGTTCGCGGATCACATCCGCAAGGGCGATTACCTGGACCGCCGCCACGATCCCGCGCTGCCCGACCGCCAGCCCGTGCCGCGCCCCGACCTGCGGCTGATCCAGCGGCCCGTCGGCCCGGTGGGGGTGTTCGGCGCGTCGAACTTTCCGCTGGCCTTTTCCACGGCGGGCGGGGACACCGCCTCCGCCCTGGCGGCGGGCTGTCCGGTCGTCGTCAAGGGCCACCCCGCCCATCCCGCCACGGGCGAGATCGTGGCCGAGGCCGTCCATGCCGCCGTTCAGGCCACCGGAATGCCCGCCGGCGTCTTCAACTTCATCCACGGCCACACGCACCATGTCGGCGCGGCGCTGGTGCAGCATCCTCTGATCAAGGCCGTGGGCTTCACCGGCAGCCTGCGGGGGGGACGCGCGCTGTTCGACCTGTGCGCCGCCCGCCCCGAGCCGATCCCCTTCTTCGGCGAACTCGGCAGCATCAATCCCGGCTTCGTCCTGCCGCAGGCCCTGGCCGCGCGCGGGGCCAGGCTGGCCGAAGGCTGGGCGGGCAGCCTGACCATGGGCGCGGGCCAGTTCTGCACCAATCCGGGCCTGATCGTGATGCCCAAGGGCGTGCTGGCCGAGGCCTTCGCCAAGGCGGCGGGCGATGCCCTGGCGAAGATCGGGCCGCAGACGATGTTGTCCGACGGCATCGCCGAGGCCTATCGCGCCGGCGCCAACCGCGCGGCGGGGGTGGCGACGCCGGTCTTCGAAGGCGAAAGCCAGGGCCGCAATGCCCTGCCCGCCGTCTACAAGACCACGGCCGAGGAGTTCCTGCGCGACCACACCCTGGCCGAGGAGGTGTTCGGCCCGCTTGGCGTGATCGTCACCGTCACGGGCGAGGACCAGATGCTGGACGTGGCCTGCGCGATGGAAGGCCAGCTGACCGCCACCCTGCACCTGGACGACGGCGACATGGAACTGGCCCGCCGCCTGATGCCGGTCCTGGAACGCAAGGCGGGCCGCATCCTGGCGAACGGCTGGCCCACCGGGGTCGAAGTGGCCGATGCCATGGTTCATGGCGGCCCTTATCCCGCATCCACCAATTTCGGCGCGACCAGCGTGGGAACCATGGCGATCCGCCGCTTCCTGCGCCCGGTCTGCTACCAGAACATCCCCGAGGCGCTGTTGCCCGAGGATTTGCGGGGCTTCTAGCGCCCCGCACCGATCGGCCGGTGGAGGATCGGCCCCGTTCATTCGAAAGGGAGGAAGAACCATGACCATCAAGACCCTGCTGGGCACGGCGGCGTTTCTGGCGCTGGCCGCCACCGGCGCCCAGGCCGAAGGCGAAACCGTCGGATTCGCGCAGATCGGATCTGAATCCGGCTGGCGCGCGGCGGAAACCACGCTGACCCGGCAGCAGGCCGAGGAGCGCGGCATTCAGTTGCAGTTCTCGGACGCGCAGCAGAAGCAGGAAAACCAGATCGCCGCGATCCGGTCCTTCATCGCGCAGGGCGTTGACGCGATCCTGCTGGCCCCGGTTGTCGCCACCGGCTGGGATTCCGTCCTCCAAGAAGCCAAGGAGGCCGAGATCCCCGTTGTCCTGCTGGACCGGCAGGTGGACAGTTCCGACGACCTGTATCTGACCGCCGTGGGATCGAACCTGGTCCACGAGGGCGAGGTCGCGGGCGAATGGCTGGCCCAAGAGGTCGGCGACCGCGAATGCCGCATCGTGGAATTGCAGGGCACCACCGGATCAAGCCCCGCCATCGACCGCAAGACCGGCTTCGAAAACGCCATCAAGGACCACCCGAACCTGTCCATCGTGCGCAGCCAGACCGGCGATTTCACCCGCGCCCTGGGCAAGGAGGTGATGGAAAGCTTTCTTCAGGCCGAAAACGGCGGCAAGGACATCTGCGCGCTTTATGCCCACAACGACGACATGGCCGTGGGCGCGATCCAGGCCATCAAGGAGGCCGGGCTGAAGCCGGGCAGCGACATCCTGGTCGTGTCCATCGACGGCGTGCCGGACCTGTTCCAGGCCATGGCCAACGGCGAGGCGAACGCCACGGTGGAACTGACGCCGAACATGGCCGGTCCCGCCTTTGACGCGCTGGCGGCCTACTGGGCCGACGGCACCATGCCCGAAAAGTTCATCCAGACCGAATCGAGGCTGTTCACGCAGGCCGACGATCCGGCGGGCGAATACGAGCGCCGCAAGGGCCTGGGCTACTGATCCGGTGCCGGGCCGTTTCGCGGCCCGGCTTCCGTGACGAAGGGGGCGTCATGCTGCTGTCCATCCGGTCGCTGACCAAGACATTTCCGGGCACCCGCGCGCTGGACGCGGTGGACTTCGACCTGCGCGCGGGCGAGGTCCATGCCCTGCTGGGCGAGAACGGCGCGGGCAAGTCCACGCTGATCAAGTGCCTGACGGGCGCCTATCGCCGCAACGGCGGCACGGTGACGCTGGACGGCGCCCCCATCGACCCCCGTTCCACCGCCCATGCGCAGGAACTGGGCATCGGCACCGTGTACCAGGAAGTGAACCTGCTGCCGAACCTGACCGTCGCGCAGAATCTGCTGTTCGGGCGCGAACCGCGCCGCTGGGGCCTGATCGACGGCCGCGCGATGCGCCGCCAGGCCCGTGCAATGCTGTCCGAATACGGGCTGTCGCTGGACGTGGACCGCGATCTTGGCACCTGTTCCGTCGCCATCCAGCAGATCATCGCCATCGCGCGCGCGGTCGCCCTGTCGGGCAAGGTGCTGATCCTGGACGAGCCGACCGCCAGCCTCGACGCGGCCGAGGTGCGGATGGTCTTCGACGTGGTGCGAAGGCTGCGGGAACGCGGTCTGGGCATCGTCTTCGTGTCGCATTTCCTGGACCAGGTGTTCGATCTGACCGACCGGGTGACGGTTCTGCGCAACGGCCGCAGGATCGTCACCGCCGGAACCGCCAGCCTGGACCGCGTGCGGCTGATCGAACACATGCTGGGCCGCGAGTTGGAGGCCTCGGCCGGCCATCGGGTTCCGGCGCGCGGTTCCCGCCCGCCGATGCTCGATTTCCGCGGCCTGGGCCGTCGCGGCGTGATCGAGCCTTTCGACCTGGCCGTGGGGCAGGGCGAGACCGTGGGCCTGGCCGGCCTGCTGGGATCGGGCCGGACCGAGACCGCCGAACTGCTGTTCGGCCTGCTGGGCGCCCATTCGGGCGCGGCGCGCGACCGGAACGGTCCGCTGGACCTGCGCAGCCCGCGCGCGGCCATCGCGGCGGGCTTCGGCCTTGTTCCCGAAGAGCGCAAGACCGACGGCATCGTGGCCGACCTTTCGGTGCGCGAAAACATCATCCTGGGCCTTCAGGCCCGGCGAGGCTGGGCGCGGCCCATTGCGCGAGCCGAGCAGAACCGGCTGGCCGACGACTATGTCAAGCGGCTGGACATCCGCACGGCGGGCCGGGACAAGCGCGTCGGCGAGTTGTCGGGCGGCAATCAGCAAAAGGTGGTTCTGGCCCGCTGGCTGGCGATGAACCCCCGCTTCCTGATCCTGGACGAACCCACGCGCGGCATCGACGTGGGGGCCCATGCGGAAATCGTCCGGCTGATCCGCCAGCTGACGGAACAGGGCATGTCGCTGCTGGTCATCAGCAGCGAGATCGACGAGCTGATCGCCGTGTCCGACCGCGTGATCGTGCTGCGCGACCGCCGCCATGTGGCCGAACTGGCGGGAGAGGAGATCGCGCCCCGCCGCATCATGCAGGCCATCGCCGCGACGGAGGCCGCATGATCGGGATGCTGAAGCGCCTTGCCCCGCAACTGATCGCCCTTGCCGCCCTGGTCGCGGTGGTCACGGTCCTTTATCCGGGCTTTCTGAACATCCAGATGAACGATGGCCGCCTGGTCGGGCCGGTCATCGACGTGCTGAAGCGGTCCGCCCCCGTGGCCCTTCTGGCCGTCGGCATGACTCTGGTCATCGCCACGCGCGGCATCGACCTGTCGGTCGGCACGATCATGGCGATCTGCGGCGCGGTCGCGGCAGCGGCCGTGGCCGCCGGGTGGGGCTTGCCCGCCGCGCTGATCCTGGCGCTTGGGGCGGGCGTGCTTGCGGGCCTGTGGAACGGCGCGCTTGTCGCCATTGTCGGCATCCAGCCCTTTGTCGCCACGCTGATCCTGATGACCATGGGCCGCGGCGTGGCGCAGCTGATCACCGAAGGCCGGATCCTCACCTTTACCGATCCCGGTTTCGGCTGGATCGGGTCGGGCACGGTCGCGGGTCTGCCGGTCCCGACGGCGATCTGGATCGCCACCGCCGTCGCCGTTGCGGTCCTGATGCGCCGCACCGCGCTTGGCCTGCTGGTCGAGGCCGTCGGCGTCAACCGCCGCGCCAGCACCCTGGCCGGGGTCGATGCCGCCGTGCTGCTGATGGCGGTTTATGCGGCCTCGGGTCTTTGCGCCGCCCTTGCCGGGCTGATCGTCACCGCCGACATCCGCGGGGCGGACGCCAACAATGCCGGGCTGTGGCTGGAGCTGGACGCGATCCTGGCCGTGGTGATCGGCGGCAATTCGCTGCTGGGCGGGCGGTTTTCCATCGCCGCATCGGTGATCGGCGCGCTGATCATCACCACCATCAGCATCGGCATCCGCCTGATCGGCTTTCCGTCCGAATACAACCTGATCATCAAGGCCGGGCTGGTCCTGACGATCCTGGTCCTGCAATCGCCGCGCATCGGCGCCGAATGGCGGCTGTGGCGCGACAGCCACCGCGCGCAGCGCGAGGCCACGCAGCAGGGGCAGGCATGAACACCCGCGCGCTGCCGCTGTATGTCACGATCGGGATCTTCCTGCTGGCCTATGCGGTCTTCTGGCTGCAATTCCCGAACATCCTGTCCACGCGGGTCGCGGGCAACCTGCTGACGGACAACGCCTATCTGGGCATCGTCGCGGTCGGCATGACCCTGGTGATCCTGTCGGGGGGCATCGACCTGTCGGTGGGATCGGTGATCGCCTTTTCCGGCGTCTTCATCGCGGTCCTGCTGCGCGACACCGGGCTGCATCCGCTGGCGGTCTTCGTTCTGCTGCTGGCGCTGACCACCGCCTTCGGCGCGGGCATGGGCTTTCTGATCGACCGGCTGGCCATGCCCGCCTTTATCGTCACGCTGGCGGGCATGTTCCTGGCGCGGGGGGCGGCCTATATCCTGTCGATCGACTCGGTTCCCATCCAGCATCCGTTCTACCAGGCGCTGCAAGGGGCCTATTGGCTGATGCCCGGCAAGGGGCGGCTGACGCTGATCGGCGTCGTGATGGTGCTGACCTTCGCCCTTGGCATGATCGTCGCGCACAAGACGCGCTTCGGCGCGTCGGTCTATGCCCTGGGCGGGGGCGAGGCCGCAGCGCGGCTGATGGGCGTGCGCCAGGGCCGCACCACGGTGCTGGTTTACGCCTTTTCCGGCGCCATGGCCGGATTGGCGGGGATCGTGTTTTCGATCTACACCGGATCGGGCTATTCGCTGGCGGCGGTGGGGACGGAACTGACCGCCATCGCCGCCGTGGTGATCGGCGGCACGCTGCTGACCGGAGGCGCGGGCTACATGTTCGGCACGCTTGTGGGGGTGCTGACCATGGGATTGATCCAGACCTATATCGTTTTCGACGGCAGCCTGTCGTCCTGGTGGACCAAGATCGTCATCGGGATCCTTTTGCTGGCCTTCATCCTTCTGCAAAAGGGACTGCTGAAACTGTCGCAGATGCGGCTTGCCAAGGGGGCACGATGATCCACGACACCCGTCAATGCCGGCTGGGCGAGGGCGCCTTCTGGCATCCCGAGCGCCGGCAGTTCTTCTGGTTCGACATCCTGGGCAGGCGTCTGCTGTCGCAGGACGATGGCAGGCCCGTCGAATGGCGCCTCGACCGCATGGCCTCGGCCGCGGGCTGGATCGACCGGGACCGGCTGCTGGTCGCGACCGAGACGGGGCTGGCGGTTTTGTCGCTGGCGGACGGGTCGCTGACCGAAGTGGCGGCGGTCGAGGCCGAGAACCCCGCCACCCGGTCCAACGACGGGCGCGCCGACCGGCAGGGGGGGTTCTGGTTCGGCACCATGGGGCGGAACGGCGAAGCCGGGTCGGGGGCGGTTTATCGGTTCTGCCGCGGCGAGGTCCGCAAGCTGGTGGATCCCATCACCATCCCGAACTCGATCTGCTTTTCGCCGGACGGGCGGACGGTCCATTATTCCGACACCGACCGCGGCATCGTCTGGCGGCAGGGGCTGGACGCGGATGGCTGGCCGGCGGGCGAACCGCGGGTGTTTCTGGATCTTTCCGCCCAAGGCTGGTCGCCCGACGGCGCGGTGATCGACGCGGACGGCGGGTTCTGCTGCGCTATCTGGGGGCAGGGGGCGGTGATGCGGTTCGATCCCGACGGCAAGCGGACCCATGAATGGAAGGTCGGCGGGCAGCATTCGTCCTGCCCGGCCTTCGGCGGCCCGGGCCTGTCGCAGCTTCTGGTGACAACCGCCCTGGACGGGATCGAGGATCCCGACGAGGCGCAGGGCATGACCTATCTGCTGGACACCGGCCTGGCCGGATTGCCCGAGCCCCGGGTGATCCTGTGATCTGGACGCTTCCCGATGGTCGCCGCATGGATCGCCTGACGCTGCGCGGCGGCGGGTTGACGGCGCAGGTCTTGACCCTGGGCGCGACCGTGCAGGACCTGCGGATGGAGGGGGTGGATCATCCCCTGGTCCTGGGCTGCCCCGACCCGGCGGACTATCTGGGCGACGGGCTTTACATGGGTGCCGTGGTGGGCCGCTTCGCCAATCGCATCGGGGGGGCGCGGTTCGCGCTGGACGGGCGGGAATACCGCACCGATGCGAATTTCCGGGACCGCCACACCCTGCACGGCGGATCGCGGGGAACGTTCTGGCATCTGTGGACCGTGGAGGAGGCGCGGGACGACCGCGCGGCCTTCTTGCTGGTGCTGCCCGATGGGGACATGGGCTTTCCGGGCACCCTGACCGTCCGCGCCGGCATCGCCCTGCGGGACGGCGCGCTGATCTTCGATCTGTCGGCCCGGAGCGACGCCGCGACGCCCTGCAACCTGGCGCATCACGGGTATTTCGACCTCGACGGCGGGGGCGATGTGCGCGGGCACCGGCTGCGCGTCGCGGCGGACCGCTATCTGCCCGTGGACGACGACCTGATCCCGCTGCCGGGAACCGCGCCGGTGGCGGGCACGCGCTTCGATTTCCGGCAGGCGCGCGCGATCATGCCGGGGGAATACGACCACAACTTCTGCCTGTCGGACGGTCCCGCCGCGCCTCGCGTGGTGGCCGAGCTGACCGGGCGATCGGGCATCCGCATGGGGATCGAGACCGACCAGCCGGGCTTGCAGGTTTATGACGGCGCGCATTTCGACGGGGTGGCGGGGCTGGATGGACGCCGCTACGGCCGCTTTGCGGGCGTGGCGCTGGAAACCCAGGGCTGGCCCGACGCGCCGAACCGGCCGGATTTCCCGGATGCGATCCTGCGCCCCGGGCAGGTTTACCGCCACCGCACGGCCTACAGGTTTTCCCGATGACCGCGCTGATCGGCATCGACTGGGGCACCACGTCCTTTCGGGCCTGGCGCATGGGCGCGGGGGGCGAGGTTCTGGAAACCGTCGAGGACGGCCCCGGCATCCTGGCGGCGGCCGCCTTGCCGGGCGGCTTCCGGCAGGCGATCGACGACAGCATCGGCCCTTGGCTGGGAGCCGCGCCGATCATCGCGTCCGGCATGATCACCAGCCGCAACGGCTGGGTCGAGACGCCCTATCTGCCCCTGCCGCTGGATGCGCGCGCCCTGGCCGCCAGCCTGACCCTGCACCAGGGCATCCACTTCGTCACCGGAGCCGTCAGCGGCCCCGACGGCCCCGCCCCCGACGTGATGCGCGGCGAAGAAACCGAGATCATCGGCCATCTGGCGGGTGGCGGCACGGACGGCCTGTTCGTTCTGCCCGGCACCCACAGCAAATGGGCGCAGGCGGGGGGCGGCCAGCTGACCGCCTTTCGCACCGTGATGACCGGCGAGGTCTTCGCGGCCTTGCGCGACCACACCATCCTGGGCCGGTTGATCCGGCCGGGCGCGGGCAGCGCCGATGCCTTCCGCCGCGGGGTCGAGGCCGGTCGGCAGGACGGGGCGCTGCTGGGACGCATCTTCAGCGCCCGAACGCTGGCCCTGATGAACCGGCTGGCCCCCGGGGACATCGCGGATTACCTGTCAGGCCTGCTGATCGGGGACGAGGTCGCCCAGGGCGCGCGCGCCGCCGCCGGGCCGGTCACGATCATCGGGCGGGGCGATCTGGCGCTGCGCTATCGGACGGCCTTCGCGGTGCTGGGCATCGACGCGCGGATCGCGCCTCCGGGCATGGCGCGGCGAGGGCTTTGGGAAATCGCCCGAATGGGGAAACTGTTATGATCGACTTCGACACGGCCTTCGCCGCCAATCCGCTGATCGCCATCCTGCGGGGCCTGCGCCCCGACGAGGCCGCCGATACCGCCGCCGCCCTGACCGGCGCGGGCTTCACGGTCCTGGAGGTGCCGCTGAACTCGCCCGATCCGCTGGACAGCATCGGGCGCATGGTTGCCGCAGCCCCTGATGCGATCGTCGGAGCGGGCACCGTCCTGACCCCCGATCAGGTGCGCGCCGTGGCCGATGCCGGGGGCCGCATCGTTATCGCCCCGAACTTCGACCCCCGCGTCGCCGCCGAGGCCCGGCGGCTGTCCCTGGCCTATTGCCCCGGCGTGGGCACCGTCAGCGAGGCCTTTGCGGCACTGGAGGCCGGGGCCGCCGCGCTGAAGCTGTTTCCGGCCGAGATGATTCCCCCCGCCGCCGTCAAGGCCATGCGCGCGGTTCTGCCGCGCGGGGCGCGTCTGCTGCCGGTGGGGGGCATCGGCCCGGCCGCCATGGCGGACTATGTCCAGGCCGGGGCGGACGGGTTCGGACTGGGATCGGCGCTCTACAGGCCCGGGCAGGATGCGGCAACGACCGGGCAGCGGGCGCGGGACTTCATGGCGGCCTGGCGGGCCTTGCGCCCCATGACTTAAGTCATGGGGCCTGCCGGATAGGGAACATTGCCGACGGCGATGCGTTTCGGGCCATGCGCCGCAAGGGGAAGGCGCTCACATCATCCGGGAGGATCAGATGAAACCCATATCCACAGGGCTTGTCGGCGCGGCCTTTCTGGCGCTGACAACCGTTTCCGCCCAGGCCGACTGCGCCGCCGAACTGGCGCGGCTGACCGAAGGCGGCGCCGCGGCCGAGGGCATTTCCAAGGACGGATCGCTGGCGCCGCTGGAAAGCGCCCCGGATGCCGCGGCGGGCGCGGATGCGGCGGCTTCGCAGGCCGCGGACACGGCGGAGGCGGCAGGCATGACCAGCGCGGCCCCGACCGACAGCGCGGCCCCGACCGACAGCGCGGCCCCGACCGACAGCGCGGCATCGACCGACAGCGCGGCATCGGGCGCGGCGGTCACGGACACCGCCTCGTCGGGCGGGGCGGCATCAGGCGCTGCGGCTACGGACACCGCCTCGTCGAGCGGGGCGGCATCGGGCGCTGCGGCCACGGACACCGCCGCGGCCGAGGGGAATGAGGGGATCGCCAAGGACGGTTCCCACACGCCCCTGGAAGCCGCGGGTGGCCAGCAGCCGGGCGTGGCGATGTCGGGGGCCGATGCCCAGGCCCAACAGGAAGGCCAGCCGACCGCGGCCGAACAGGCGGCCGGGTCCGCCGGCGCCGATCCCTCGGCCCGCGAGGCCCATATCCAGGCCGCGCGCGACGCGCTTGCCGCAGGGGACGAGGATGCCTGCATGATGGCCGTCGAGGCCGCGCAATCGTCCTGACGCCCCGATCGGGCCGGGGGGATCCCCCCGGCCATTCTGCCGCTTTGGCCCGGTTCAAGCGAATAAGACTGGAATGCCGCGCCGCTTTCTGGTGAGAGAGGCGCCAGCGCAGCTTGGCCCGGACGTACAATCGCGATGAGCATACATCTTTATCCCAACGACCTTCCCGAAGGTCTGGTTCTTGGCCCGGTGGTGGCCATCGACACCGAAACGATGGGCCTTGATCCGCGCCGCGACCGGCTGTGCCTGGTGCAGCTGTCCTTGGGCGACGGGGACGCCCATCTGGTCCAGATCGAGCGCGGCCAGACCGAGGCGCCGAATCTGTGCCGGATGCTGACCGACCCCAAGGTGCTGAAGCTGTTCCATTTCGGCCGCTTCGACATCGCCGCGCTGGAAAACGCCTTTGGCGTCGTGACCGCGCCCGTCTGGTGCACCAAGATCGCCTCGAAGCTGGTGCGCACCTATACCGACCGGCACGGGCTGAAATACCTGCTGAACGAACTGGTGGGCGTCGATGTCAGCAAGCAGCAGCAGACCAGCGACTGGGGGGCCGCGGATCTGACGGATGCGCAGCTGGAATACGCGGCATCCGACGTGCTGCACCTGCACAGGCTGAAGGATGCGCTGGAGGAACGGCTGCGGCGGGAAAACCGCATGGGCCTGGCGCAGGCCTGTTTCGACTTTCTGCCCGCCCGCGCGCATCTGGACCTGCTGGGCTGGGGAAATGAAAACGACATCTTCCAGCATTAGGCGGGCAAGCCGGGGGCGCTTCGCCCCCCGGACCCCCCGAGGATATTTGGACAAAGGTGAAGGCAGCAGCGTGAGCGACTATCTGGAGACGGCGCGAAAGGTGATTCTGACCGAGGCGCAAGGGCTTGCGGTCCTGGCCGAGGGCTTGAACGGGGATTTCTCCCGTGCGGTCGATCTGATCGTGCAGGCGCGGGGGCGGGTGATCGTGTCCGGGATGGGCAAGTCGGGCCATGTCGGGCGCAAGATCGCGGCCACGCTGGCCTCGACGGGGACGCCCGCGCAGTTCGTTCATCCGGCCGAGGCGAGCCATGGCGACCTGGGCATGGTGACGCAGGCCGATGTGGCCTTGGTGCTGTCGAACAGCGGCGAAACCCCGGAACTGGCGGACCTGATCGCCCATACCCGACGTTTCGAGATTCCGCTGATCGGGGTCGCATCGCGGCCCGGATCGACCCTGCTGCGGCAGGCGGACGTGGCGCTGGTGCTGCCCGCCGCGCCCGAGGCCTGCGGCAACGGCATCGTGCCCACGACCTCGACCACCATGACGCTGGCCCTGGGCGATGCCCTGGCGGTCGCGCTGATGGAGCACCGGCAGTTCACGCCCGAGCATTTCCGCACCTTTCATCCTGGCGGCAAGCTGGGCGCGCGGTTGACAAAGGTGGCCGACCTGATGCACCGCGACATGCCCCTGGTGGCCGAGGATGCGCCCATGACCGAGGCGCTGCTGGTCATCAGCCAGAAGGGTTACGGCGTGACCGGCGTGACCGATGCGGCGGGGCGTCTGGCGGGCATCATCACCGACGGCGACCTGCGCCGCCACATGCAGGGGCTGCTGGATCACCGCGCGGCCGAGGTGATGACCCCGGACCCTCGCGTGATCGCGCCGGACGCCCTGGCCGAATCCGCCCTGGCGCAGATGCAGGACCGCAAGATCACCTGCCTGTTCGCGGTGGCGGAGGGGATGCCGCAGGGGATCCTGCATATCCACGACTGCCTTCGCGCCGGGATCGTCTAGGCGATGAACCGGACCCGCATCGTTCGCTGGCTGCGCGTCCTGCTGCCGCTGGCCGCCTTGGCGATGCTGTCCACGCTGTTCCTGTTCTCTCGCGGGGGCGACAGCGAATCGCAGATCCCCTATGCCGATGTGGATGCCGAGGCGATGGCCCGCGATCCGCGCCTGGTGGCGCCCGAATACGCGGGCGTGACGGATGACGGCGCCCGGCTGATCCTGCGCGCCACCGAGGCCGCCCCTGGCCCGGGCGGCGGCCAAGCGCAGGACCTGCGGCTGGACTGGCAGCGTCCAGACGGCTTGCGCGCCGACCTGACCGCGCCCCGGGCGGGGCTTGCGGACGGCGCGATCCGGCTGGACGGGGGGGTGCGCATGACGACCTCGTCCGGCTGGGTTCTGGACGCCCGCAGCGTCGAGGCGGAAACGGACCGGTCCCGCATCGCCGCCGGGAACGGGGTAAAGGCCGAGGGGCCCTTCGGAACCCTTTCGGCGCAGCGGATGGAGCTTGCGCCGGGCAAGGGCGAGGATGCTTTGATCTTGAATTTCTCGGGCGATGTCCGTCTGATATACCAGCCCTGACCACCAAAGGACATGCCGATGCTGCGCCCTCTGCTGACAGCCCTGATCCTGGCCGCCCCGCCGGCTGTCGCGCAGAACGTGACCTTTGGGGGAATCCGCGCCGACATCAAAGCCCCGGTCGAGGTCGCGGCGGACGACCTGTCCGTGAACCAGGCCGACGGCAGCGCGGTTTTCACCGGCAATGTCGTGATCGGCCAGGGCGAGATGCGGCTGTCCGCCGACCGCGTGAGGGTGATCTATGCCGAAGGCGGGCGGAACCGCATCCGGTCCCTGGACGCCACGGGCAACGTGACGCTGGTGTCCGGCGCCGACGCGGCCGAGGCGCAGGCGGCGACCTATGACGTGGAATCGGGCAATGTCACGCTGACGGGCGACGTGGTGCTGACCCAGGGGCAGAACGTGCTGACCGGCGACCGCATGGAGGTGAACCTGGGATCGGGCACCGCGCGGGTCCAGGGCCGGGTGCGGTCGGTGCTGCAACCGGGCGGCAATTGATGCGAGGGGCCGCGGGGCGCACGGGCGACGGTTTGAAGGTCCGGGGCTTGCGCAAGGCTTACCGCAACCGGCCGGTGATCCGCGATGTTTCGGTTGATCTGGCGCGGGGCGAGGTCGTGGCCCTGCTGGGTCCGAACGGGTCGGGCAAGACCACCTGCTTCTACTGCATCGCGGGGCTGGTGCCGCCCGATGCTGGGCAGGTGCTGATCGACGGCCAGGACGCCACCCGCCTGCCGATGTTCCGCCGCGCGCGGATGGGCATCGGCTATCTGCCGCAGGAAATGTCGATCTTTCGCGGCCTCACGGTGGAGCAGAACATCATGGCCGTCCTTGAGGTCGTCCACGAGGATCCCCGCCACCGCCGCGACCGGCTTGAGGAGCTGCTGGGCGACTTTTCCATCGAACACCTGCGCGCGGCCCCCGCCCTGGCGCTGTCGGGGGGCGAGCGCCGCCGGGTCGAGATCGCGCGCTGTCTCGCCTCTGATCCCAGCTTTCTGCTGCTGGACGAACCCTTCGCAGGCGTGGATCCCATCGCCGTGGGCGAGATCCGCGGCCTGGTCCATGACCTGAAATCGCGCGGCATCGGCGTGCTGATCACCGACCACAACGTGCGCGAAACCCTGGGCATCGTCGACCGCGCCTATATCCTGCACGACGGCCATGTCCTGATGTCGGGCAGCACCGACCAGATCGTCGCCGACGCCCGCGTGCGCGAGGTGTACCTGGGCGAGGGTTTCCGCCTGAACTGACGGGTTGGGCGAAATCGTCTCACGCGGATGTGCGCCCCGTTGACAGAACCGATCGGCTGTCACCAAATTGACTCATGCGGGTGCGGCAGGAACCGCATTCCGCCAACCCCGTTTCCGCCGCATGCCGGCTGCTATGAACGGGCCGGCGCATGCGAGAACGGGCAATCGAGAGGAAAGACGATGCGCTACACCATCAGCGGAAAACAGATCGACATCGGCGATGCGCTTTCGACGCATGTGAAGACGGAACTGGGCGAAACGGTCGACAAGTATTCGCAGCGCCCGACCGATGCCACGGTCACCTTCTCGAAGGACGCCCACCAGTTCCTGTGCGACGCCGTGGTGCATCTGTCCACCGGCCTGAACGTGACCGCGCGCGGTTCCGCCACCGAGATCTATGCCGCCTTCGAGGCCTGCCGCGAAAAGATGGACAAGCAGCTTCGCCGCTACAAGCGCCGCCTGAAGGATCACCACAAGGACCGAACCGGGCCGGTTGAATTCGCCCAGGCGGGCATGTATGTGCTGGCCGCTGACGAGGATGAATGGGAAGCGCAGGACAGCGGCCTGCAACCGATCATCATCGCGGAAATGGAAACCCGCGTGCCGACCCTGTCGGTCGGCGACGCGGTGATGCAGATGGAACTTGCCGGAACGCCGCTGCTTGTGTTCCGGAACGAAAAGCACGGGGGCGTCAATGTCGTCCATCGCCGCGAAGACGGCAATGTGGGATGGATCGACCCGCGCGGGAACGGCTGACGCCGCCCGACAGGACGCCTGACCGGAAAACCCAGACCGCCCCCGGCATCCTGCGCGGGGGCGCTTGAACATTGGAAAGACGAAAGCCATGCTGCTGACCGAAATCCTCAAACCCGGCGCGGTTCGTTCCCTGGGTCAGGTGACCTCGAAGAAGCGGCTGTTTCAGGAACTGGCGGAACTGGCCCATGCAGAATACGGCCTGAACGCCACCGAGGTTCTGGACGCCCTGCAAGAACGCGAAAGCCTGGGTCCCACCGGCGTCGGCCAGGGCGTGGCGCTGCCCCATGCGCGCCTGCACGGGCTGGACCGCGTGGTGGGGCTGTTCGTGCGGCTGGAAAAGCCGCTGGATTTCGACGCGGTGGACCGTCAGCCGGTCGATCTGATCTTTGGCCTTCTGGCGCCCGAATCCAGCGGCGTCGATCACCTCAAGGCCCTGGCGCTGGTGTCCCGCACCCTGCGCGACACGGACCTGCGCGCGAAATTGCGCGCCAACGACGACCCGGTGGCGCTGCACGCCGTTCTGGCCGCCGCCCAGGGCATCAAGGCCGCTTAAAGGCTTTGGGTTTGGGCCGATTCGGCCCTATATAGGGCCTCCACCTGTTGAAGGAGGCCCAAGATGACCAAGAAGATCAGCGACAAGCCCCAAGACAAGGGAACCACCCGCCTGCGCGAGTTCACCCGCCACGAGCGGGAATCGGGCACGCATCCCGCCATCGAGGCCTTGCGGTCGCGCCCGCAGATGCGGAGCGAGGAGAACCGCAGGGTCATGGAGTATGCGCGCATCGAGCGCGGGCAGATGAGTTGAGAGTTCCAAGGTTAGGCAGAACCTGGGGCCGTCCGGGAAAGGGCGGCCTTTCGACAGGGGCGGGACGACCATCCGCCGGAACAAGCGCCGCTTCCAGGACCGGAACGCGGCCCGGGCCATTCCGGCGCGGTCCTGGCCGTGCCGTGCCCCCTTCCAGGCGGCAACCGCTGCCATGAATCGCGCGACCACCACATGCGCTGGCGTCCCGATGCCGAAAACGAAGCTTTGCCGCCGGGCCGGCGCGAGTTCCTGCGGCAAGTGCTGCAAGGGCGCCGCGACCGGCGTGTTCGGCCCGTTCGGACCAGCGGCTTGGACATCGGGCGGATAGTCCGTTCCGCCCGGGCAGGCTTAAGCGTCGGCCCCCGCGGCCAGAACCGGCGGCACTGATCCAAAACCCATGCCGCGCGCGTCGGTCCTGGCCTCGGGTCCGACAAGGGCGGCGGTTTTTTTTGTTGCCGGGCGTGCTTCCGGCCGCCTCTGCCGCCTGGGACAGGTTCGCCGTGAACGCCCCCGCCCCCGGCCAGCAGGATGCGTGCCTGCACGCACCCTGGAACCGCGTGAGGCAAGGGGCGCCCCGTCGGGGCAGCCTCCCGTTTCCTCAGGCCCGCACCAGCCGCTCGTAATCCTCGGCCACCTTGCGGGTCGTCGGACCCACCTGGAAATGCCAGTCGCCGATCTGGCCGACCGGCGTCACCTCGGCGGCCGTTCCGGTCAGGAAGCATTCCTGGAAATCCGCCAGCTCCTCGGGCTTGATGCGGCGTTCGTGGACGGCGGTGCCGTTGTCCTTCAGCATCTGGATGATCGTTTGGCGCGTGATGCCGTTCAGGAAGCGGTCGGCCAGCGGGGTGTGGACCTCGCCGTCCTTGATGAAGAAGATGTTGGCGCCGGTCGCCTCGGCCACAAAGCCTTCCCAGTCCATGAACAGCGCGTCCGAGCAGCCCTTGGCCTCGGCCGCGTGCTTGGACATGGTGCAGATCATGTAAAGACCTGCGGCCTTCGCGGCGGTCGGGATCGTTTCGGGCGAGGGACGCTTCCACTTGGCCACGTCCAGTTTCGCGCCCTGCCATTTGGCGTCGCCGTAATAGCTGCCCCATTCCCAGCAGGCCACCGCCATGCGCACCGGGTTGCGCGCCGCCGACACGCCCATGTCGGGGCCCGACCCGCGCCACATCACCGCCCGGACATAGGCGTTGGTGAAGCCGTTGGCCTTCAGCACGGCGTCCTTCGCGGCGTCGATCTCGGCGGCGGCATAGGGCGAGTCCATGTCCAGCAGCCGGGCCGATTCGATCAGCCGCAGCGAATGCTCGTGACCCTTGAAGATCTTGCCGTCATAGCACCGCTCGCCTTCGAAGACCGAACTGGCGTAATGCAGGGCATGGGTCAGGATATGCACGTTCGCGTCGCGCCAGTCGACCAGTTCGCCATCCATCCAGATCTTGCCGTCGCGATCGTCATATGCGCCCGTCATCGTTCTCTCCAATTCAGGACCGGGCTTTTCGTTTCTTGCGCGGGCCTGCCCGGTGCCGGCCCGTTTGTTGCGCGAAGCCCTTGACGGCTAGCAATCGAATCTTGGAAAGTCAACATCGCTGCCCTATCAGGGAGGCGATTGGACAAAGGGTGACATGATGGCCGAGACGCTGCGCGTTCACAGCATGATGGGCGAGGATCTGCTGTTCCTGACCGACGAGAAGCTGCGTCGCGGGATCGAGGCGATGTTCTTTGCCTATCGCGCCTTCACCGCCGATCCCGACCTGATCCTGGCCGACTTGGATTACGGCCGCGCCCATCACCGGGCGCTGCATTTCATCCACCGCGATCCGGGGCTGACGGTCACGTCCTTGCTGGCGGTGCTGGGCGTGACCAAGCAGTCGCTGAACCGGGTGCTGCGCACGCTGATCGAGGACGGGCTGGTTGAAAGCCGCGTGGGCCGCCGCGACCGGCGCGAACGGCTGCTGTTCCTGACCGACAAGGGCGCCGCCCTGGAACGCCGCCTGTCCGAGGCGCAGCGGGCGCGGATGCGCCAGGCTTACCGCGCGGCGGGGCCGCAGGCGGTGGCGGGCTTTCGTCAGGTGCTGGAGGCGATGATGGACCCCGAGACGCGGGCGCAGTATCAGTCCATGAAGGATCTGCCCGAATAAAGGCCCGCCATGAGCCAGACTGACGCCCATCTGCTGATCGTCGACGACGACGAACGCATCCGCGCGCTTTTGGGCCGGTTTTTGCGCAAGAACGGCTTTCTGGTGACGCAGGCCCGCGACGCCGCGCAGGCCCGCCGCCTGCTGGCGGGGCTGGAATTCGACCTGATCGTGCTGGACGTGATGATGCCGGGCGAGGATGGCTTCGCGCTGACCCGGTCCTTGCGCGAAACCCTGGCGACGCCGATCCTGCTGCTGACGGCGCGCGGCGACACCGAAGACCGCATCACCGGGCTGGAGGTCGGGGCCGACGATTACCTGCCCAAGCCCTTCGAGCCGCGCGAACTGCTGCTGCGCATCAATGCGATCCTGCGCCGCATCCCCGCGCCCGAGATGCATCAGCCCAAGTTCCTGACGCTTGGCCCGCTGCGCTACGACATCGACAAGGGCGAATTGTGGCAGGGAGAGAATCACCTGCGCCTGACCGGCACCGAACAGGCGCTGCTGCGCCGTCTGGCCGCCAGCCGGGGCGAGCCGGTCAGCCGCGCCGACCTGATCGAGGATCTGGGCCGGGGCGGCGCGGGAGACGAGCCCGAGAACAGCGAACGGGCCATCGACGTGCAGATCACCCGGCTGCGCCGCAAGATCGAACCCGACCCGAGGGAGCCGCGGTTCCTGCAAACCGTGCGCGGCACGGGCTACATGCTGGTGGTGGATTAGCGCGTGGATCCCCTGAACTGGCACGGCATCGCGCTTGACGCGGAAACCGCCCTGGCCCTGCTGGAATGGCAGGCCGAGATGGGCGTGGACGAACCCGTGGGGGACGCCCCCGTGGACCGCTTCGACCTGGCGGCGCGGCCGGATGTTTCCCCGCCGCCCGCCGCCGCCACCGCCGCTGCCGCCGTCCTGCGCCTGGAGCCGGAAGGCGACGACCTGCCCGCCCGCGTGGCCCAGGCCGAAGCCCTTGCGGCCGGGGCCGACACGCTGGACGCGCTGGCCGCCGCGCAGGAGTCCTTTGACGGGATCGAGCTGAAAAAGGGCGCGCGGAATTTCTGCTTCGCCGACGGCAACCCGGCGGCCCGCCTGCTGATCCTGGGCGAGGCCCCGGGGGACGAGGAAGACCGCCAGGGCCGCCCCTTCGTGGGCCGCGCGGGGCTGCTGCTGGACCGAATGTTCGACGCCATCGGCCTGTCGCGCCGGGCGGTCGATGCGGAAAAGGCGCTGTATATCACCAACGTCCTGACCTGGCGGCCGCCCGGAAACCGCGACCCGCAGCCCGACGAGATCGCGATGAGCCTGCCCTTCGTGCGCCGCCACATCGAACTGGCCGCGCCCGACCTGGTGGTGCTGATGGGCAACATCGCCTGCGACGCGGGACTGGGCCGGCGCGGCATCCTGAGGCTGCGGGGGAACTGGACCACCGCCTTTGATCGTCCCGCCCTGCCGATGACGCACCCCGCCTATCTGCTGCGCAACCCTCCGGCCAAGCGCGAAGCCTGGGCCGATCTGCTGTCGCTGTCGGCGCGGCTGGAAGGACAGGGCGGGCGCTGACGGACCGCAAGAACGGCAAGGTGCGTGCGAACACGCGCCTATCCGGCGCAGCCCCGCATCTCGACCGCGCCGCCCTCGCCGATCACGGTGAAGACCAGCCGGTCGGGGCGCAGATCGAAGGGCGCGGCCTCGGGGGGGACGATATCGGCGGTCAGGACCGACCCGCCGGGCTTTGCGTCCAGGCGGGTGCTCGACACCCAGGCATCGCCGTCCGCCAGCTCAATGGCGGCCAGGGTGACGGAACGGGGCAGGGTGGCGGTGACGCGCATTCCGTCCGCGATCGGCCGGAGATCGCAATCGGGGCGGTCGGGGGCGGGATCGGGCACCCGGTCCAGGGCGGACAGGATCGCGGGGTCGGGCGCGGCGCCCGCCGCATCCGCCCGCAGCGCGACATGGGCGGGAACGCAGATGTTCTTGCACAGGCCGAAATCCACCGCCACGGCCAGATCGACCGGCCGGCCGGGATCGGCGGGGCTGGCCGTGAAGGGCAGCACCAGCCGGTCGTGATAGCCAAGCGCCAGGCCGTCGCCCGACGAGACGGCCTGCGGCGCGGGCCAGTGCAGCGCCACATCGCCCAGATTGGCCGACCCCGACCAGTCGAAGACCGGCGGCAAGCCGCTGTCGCCCGGGCTGCGCCAATAGGTTTTCCATCCGGGCTGCAACTGGAACTCGATGGCGGCCACGCGGCTTCCGTCTGGCTGGGTCCAGCCGGGCAGGATGCGGGCGGCCACGAGGCCCGGCGGGCCTTCGGCGGCCAGGGGCAGGGCCGACAGGCCAAGACAGGCAAGGGAAAGAACGATGCGGATCATGGGTCATGGCTAGCGGCTGTCGGCGGCGGGATGAAGTCACAATGCCGCGCGGCACTTGCAACAACGCGCCCAAGGTCCGATCTAACACGGAAAGGAGACCCGATGAACAGCATCCCCGAACCGCGCGGCCGCAGTCCCGAACGCCGTCTTTCCGACGAGGGCGGGCAGACCAACCTGACCGGCAAGGTTCTGATCGCCATGCCGGGCATGGCCGATCCGCGCTTTGAACGCTCGGTGGTCCTGATCTGCGCCCATACGGACGAGGGCGCCATGGGTCTGGTGCTGAACCGCCCCCTGCCGGAAATCGACTTCGGCGACCTGCTGGAACAGCTTGGCATCCCCACCGATGGCTCGGCCCGGCGGATCGAGGTGCGCTTTGGCGGCCCCGTGGAACCCGGGCGCGGCTTTGTTCTGCACAACGTTCCCGAACATGGCGACGACCCGGAAGGCCGGCTGCGCATCGGCCGGACGCTGGCCATGACCACGACCCGCGACATCCTGGAGGACCTGGCCCATGGCCACGGTCCGGCATCCGCCGTTCTGGCGCTCGGCTATGCCGGCTGGGGGCCGGGCCAGCTCGAGGCCGAGATGATGCAGAACGGCTGGCTGACGGGCGACGGCGCCGAGGATCTGATCTTCGGTGCGGCCCATCACGACAAATGGCAAAGCGCCCTGCGCGCTCAGGGCATCGACCCGTCGCTGCTGTCCGCCGCGTCGGGCCGGGCCTGAGGCCTTACACCGTCGCGCGCTTTTTGGGCAGCACCCAGTTCGGGCGCGGGAAATGGCACGTATAGCCGTTGGGGAAGCGTTCCAGATAGTCCTGGTGCTCCGGCTCGGCTTCCCAGAAATCGCCGACCGGTTCGACTTCGGTCACCACGCGCCCCGGCCACAGGCCGGATGCGTCCACGTCGGCGATGGTCTGGGTGGCCACGCGCTTTTGCTCGTCGTTGACGTGATAGATGGCCGACCGGTAGCTGGGCCCGATGTCGTTGCCTTGCCGGTTCGGCGTGGTGGGATCGTGGATCTGGAAGAACACCTCCAACAGCTTGCGATAGCTGAGGATGGAGGGGTCGAAGATCACCTCGATCGCCTCGGCGTGGTTGCCGTGGTTGCGGTAGGTGGCATTCGCGACCTCGCCCCCGGTATAGCCCACCCGCGTGGAAATCACGCCGGGCAGGCGGCGGATCAGATCCTGCATGCCCCAGAAGCAGCCGCCCGCAAGAACCGCGCGTTCGCTCATCGTGCCGTCTCCTCGACCTGGTTCAGGTATTGACCGTAACCCTCGGCCTCCATTTGGTCGCGGGGCACGAAGCGCAGCGCGGCCGAGTTGATGCAGTAGCGCAGCCCGCCCGCCTCGCGCGGGCCGTCGGGAAAGACATGGCCCAGATGGCTGTCGCCGTGCTTCGACCGCACCTCGGTGCGGACCATGCCGTAGGACACGTCGCGGTGTTCGGTCACGTTGCCGTCGATGGGCTTGGTAAAGGCGGGCCAGCCGCAGCCCGAGTTGTATTTGGCCGACGAGGCGAACAGCGGCTCGCCCGACACCACGTCCACGTAGATGCCCGGTTCGAAATGGTGGTCGTATTCGCCGGTGAAGGCGCGTTCGGTGCCGTTTTCCTGGGTGACGCGATACTGCTCGGGCGTCAGCCGCGCCAGGGCGTCGGCGGTCTTTTCATAGGCCATGCTTGTCCTCCGCTGGTCCTTTGTCCGACCCCATATGGGAAGGCCGCGGCGGTTTCGCAAAGGTCAGCCGCAGATTGCCGCCCTGGCTGCCGCGTATTCGGCGGCCAGCCGGTCGATCCGGGTGGCCGCAGGCACGATGTCGCGCACCGCCCCGATGCCCTGGCCCGACCCCCAGATCTGGCTCCAGGCCTTGGCCTTGGCCGCATTGCCGCCGAAATTCATGGACGAGGGATCG
Source organism: Paracoccus angustae (assembly GCF_042648745.1). Taxonomy (NCBI): domain Bacteria; kingdom Pseudomonadati; phylum Pseudomonadota; class Alphaproteobacteria; order Rhodobacterales; family Paracoccaceae; genus Paracoccus; species Paracoccus angustae. The sequence goes on along the minus strand of NZ_JBHRXY010000002.1, from coordinate 83,411 downwards.
GCGCTGTCCAGCTTGTCCGGGTCCATCCCCGCCGCCCGGATCGAAGGCGCGAGATAATTTCCCGACACCCCCGTGAACAGCGACGAGGTGACGATGTCCATCGCCCCGCTGTCCACGATCATCCGCTTGTAGTCTTCCGGCGCGTTGGCCTCGGCCGTAGCGATGAAGGGGCTGCCGACATAGGCCAGATCCGCGCCCATGGCCTGCGCCGCCAGCACCGCGCGCCCCGTGGCGATGGCGCCCGACAGCAGCAGGGGCCCGTCGAACCAGTCGCGGATTTCCTGAACCAGCGCAAAGGGCGACAGCGGCCCGGCATGGCCGCCCGCGCCCGCCGCCACCGCGATCAGCCCGTCCGCGCCCTTGTCGATGGCCTTCCGGGCAAACACGTCGTTGATCACGTCATGGAGCGCGATGCCGCCGCAGTCATGGGCGGCATGGTTCACCTCGGCCCGCGCGCCCAGGCTGGTGATCCAGATCGGCACGCGGTGGCGGTGGCAGATCTCGATGTCGCGCTCCAGCCGGGCGTTGGAGCGATGGACGATCTGGTTCACGGCGAAGGGCGCGGCGGGACGGTCGGGATTGGCCTGGTTGTGGCGGTCCAGCTCCTCGGCGATGCGGGTCAGCCAGGCGTCCAGCAGGGGGGGCTCGCCGTCCTTCTCGCGTGCGTTCAGCGCCGGAAAGCTGCCGACGATGCCCGCCTTGCACTGCGCGATGACCAGTTCCGGCCCCGAAACGATGAACATGGGCGAGGCGACAACGGGAATGCGCAGGGCGGACAGGATGGGCGGCAGCATGAATTCCTCCGGCTTTGGCGCGACGATGGCGCGGGCGCCAAAGCGGAGCAACCCTGACGCGGCGGAAAAACGCGCGCCGTGGCGAACCCATCGGGGGGTTGGGGGGTTGGGTTGCGAATCCGTTGCAAAGGAGAATGCGCGCCGATGCAGCCGCCCGACCCGTCCCTTCCCGATCTGCCTGCCGACGCAGCCCTGTTTCTGGACTTCGACGGCTGCTTGGTCGATATCGCGCCGCGTCCCGACGCGGTGGCGATCCCGCCCGGCCTGGCCCGGCGCCTGGCGCGGCTGCATGACCGGCTGGGCGGCGCGGTGGCGCTGGTATCGGGCCGCGACATCGCCGATCTGCGGGGCTTCCTGCCTGATTTCCCCGGCGCCATCGCGGGCAGCCACGGGGCGGAACTGTCGCTGGACGGGCAGTTGATCGAAACGACGCATGCGGTCGATCTGGACCTGGAGGCCCTGCACCGCGCCGCCGCCAAGGCCGTGTCGGGCAGCCCGGCGATCCTGGTCGAACCCAAGCCCCACGGGGTCGCGCTGCATTACCGCGCCGACCCGTCGCTGCGCCCGGTGGTCGAGGAGGTGATGCGGCAACTGGCCGATGCCCATCCCGGCATGGTCCTGCAACCCGCCAAGATGGCGGTCGAGCTGCGCCCGTCGGGCACCGGCAAGGACGGCGCGCTGGACCGGCTGATGGCCGTGGCCCCGTTTGCCGGGCGGGTGCCCGTTTACGCGGGCGACGACCTGACGGACGAAGCCGCGATGGCGCATGCCCAGTCCCGCGGCGGCTTCGGCATCAAGATCGGCGCGGGCGAGACGGTGGCCCGTTATCGCCTGAACGATCCCGCCGCGCTGGCGCGCTGGCTGGACGATGCCCTGGCGGAGGCCCGCTGATGGCGCGCCTGGTTGCCGTGTCGAACCGCATTCCGCTGGGCGACAATCCCTCGGGCGGGCTGGTCGTCGCGCTGGAGGACGCGCTGCGAAGCTCGGGCGGGCTGTGGGTCGGCTTTTCCGGCGAAACGGTCGAGAATCCCGCCGACGACCTGGCGTTTCACGAAGGCGCGGCCTTTGGGCGGGCGTCCTTCGACCTGACGCCGCAGGATCACGAAGAATACTACCTGGGCTATTCCAATTCGGTCCTGTGGCCGGTCTGCCATGGCCGCGCGGATCTGATGCGGATCCTGCCGGAATACCTGGAAGGTTATCGCCGGGTGAACGAACGCATCGCCCGGCTGCTGGTCCCGCATCTGAGGCCCGACGACCGGATCTGGGTGCAGGATTATCAGCTGTTCCCCCTGGCGCAGGAACTGCGCAAGCTGGGCGTGACCGCCCCGATCGGGCATTTCCTGCATATTCCCTTTCCCGGGCCGACCGATTGCGCGACCCTGCCCAACCCGGACGAGCTGTTCGAATGGCTGTCCCATTACGACCTGGCGGGCTTCCAGGCGCAGCGCGACCTGGACAACTTCGCCGCCAGCGCCCGCAGCCTGTCGGATTTCGCGCAACTGTCCGACGACCGCTTCCGCATCGCCGGGCGCGACATGCGGGCGGGCGTCTTTCCCATCGGCATCGACGCCCGGGCCTTCATCGCCGAGGCCGAGCGCGCCCGCGAGGAAGACCGGATGCGCAGCCTGACCGGCGCGCAGATCATGATCGGGGTGGACCGGCTGGATTACTCCAAGGGCATTCCGCAGCGGTTCCGGGCCTTTCAGGCGCTGCTGGACGGCAATCCTTCCCTGACCGAACAGGTGATGCTGTTGCAGATCGCGCCGCCGACGCGGGAATCGGTCGATGCCTATCAGCAGATCCGCGAGGAAACCGAACATCTGGCGGGCCGCATCAACGGCCAGTTCGCGACCGTCAACTGGACCCCGATCCGCTTTATCCACCGCCCGATCCCGCGCAACGAGCTGGCGGGCCTGTTCCGCCAGGCGCGGATCGGGCTGGTCACGCCGCTTGCCGATGGCATGAACCTGGTGGCCAAGGAATACGTCGCCGCCCAGGATCCGTCCGATCCGGGCGTGCTGATCTTGTCCCGCTTCGCCGGTGCCGCCGAACAGATGCCCGAGGCGCTGATCATCAATCCCCATGACCCCAGCGAAATGGCCCAGGCCATGCAGCAGGCCATCGACATGCCGCTGGAGGAACGCCAGGCCCGCCACGCCGCCCTGCTGCGCTGCGTGGTGGAGCGCGACGTGGGCTGGTGGTCGGCGGCCTATCTGGAGGCCTTGGCGCAGGCCCGGACCTGACCTTTCATCCGCCCGAACATTCCCGCAGGGCGGCGCGCGCCGGGAAAAACGTCCGGTGGCGCCTGTTCAGCGACGAACGCCTGCCGCCATGCGGCCCGCAGGGAACGTGAAGTCCCCCGCGGGCCATGTCAGCGCGCCGCCAGCAGTTCGGGCACCGACAGCAGGATGAATTCGTTGTCCGCCGCCCGGCCGATCTCTCGCCCGCCGGAAAAGGGCAGGTTGTTGTCGTTGGCGACCAGGATATGCGTGCCGTCCACGCGGGCCACGTCCTCGATGGTGAAAAAGGGAAAGGCGAAGCGGCCGTTCGTGGCAAGACCCCGGGCCGCCTTGCCGTCGGGATCGGCGATGTCCAGCAGGTCCACATGGCCGATGCGGCGGATGAAGCCTTCGGCGTCGAGGCCTGCGGTATCGACCAGCACCACGTTCTTGACCCGCGCGGGCTGCGGATAGCAGGCGGACTGGTCCGCCGCGCCCTCGGCGCAGGCGCGGGCGGCGTCGCCTTCGCCGTTGTCGCGCTCGATCACCAGGGCGCGGGTCTCGTCGATGAAGTTGAAGTCGCCGATGGCCGTCGCGCCTTCGGACAGGCGCAAGCGGAAGCTGTCGCCGGTCCAGCCGCCTGCCCTCGTGTCAAAGGTCATCACGCGCAGGAAATCGCCCTCGGGCCGGCCGCCCTCGCCCAGCAGGGGCTTTTCCAGCATGGCCCAAAGCAGGTTCGTTCCCGGTTGAAGGGCCATGCCTTCATAGCCGCCGGACCGCTGGACCTGGAAATCCGCGCCGGGCTGCGCGGGAACCACGACGCCGGGCGTGTCCGGCCCGGACAGCGCCTTGCCGTCCAGCATGGTCCGGTGGACGGACAACACCCGCCCGTCTCGCGCGACGCGCAGAACGAAGGGGCCGAACTCGTCCCCGATCCACAGTTCGCCGTTCAGGAACTGGATGCTTTCGGGATCGAAGTCGGCGCCGGTCAGATAACGGCCGTCGGTGCCCTCGTTGGCGATGCGGAAGGGCACCTTGCGGTCGGGATCGCGCAGGAACACGGTTTCCCGCCGCGTCACGCGGCCGCCGGCGAAATCGGGCTGGATGCGGTGAAAGAACAGCATCGCGTCGGGACTGTTGGCCTTGCTGCCGAAGCCGTTGTCGGTCAGGGCGAACCAGCTGCCGTCGTTGTCCCGGTTCATCGCCAGACCCGACATGCCCTGCACCGGCTGGCCGATGAAGGGCAGCGAGATGCCCGTCTTGTGGCCGCCGTAAGCCTTGCCCACGTCGCCCTCGACCGTCATCGGATCTTCGTTGCGCCGCGCGCCGGTGAACTTGCCCGACACCCACAGGTCGCGCGGCGCGTCGGAGGGCGGCGTCACCATGGTGAAGGCGGGCAGGATGGCGTGGCCCGCCAGGGTGGCGGGAAACGTCTCCTCGGACAGGGCGGGGGCGGCGGCCGAGCAGGCCAGCAGGGCAAGAACAAGGCGCATGGGTGGTGGTCCCTCGTTTCGACACGAACCGACCCCTTAACCGGCCAAGGTGACAGCCGTGCAGCGGGGATGTGGCAGGCGCAAGACGCCGCTAGGGACGCCGGTCCCGGTCCGCGCCCTGCACGCGCGCGATGCGCTTGGCCATCGCCTGCGACTTGCGCCGGTGATAGCGGCGCACCAGGGGAATCGTCAGGTAATAGGACAAGGCCGCGGCCACCCCGCCCAGCACCGCTCCGCCGACGGCATAGGGCAGGAAGATCTCGTGCCAGAACTCGGACAAGCCGCTCCAACTGGTCGGGCCGGGTCCGATGGCGGACATGATGTTGTGCCATGTCTCGGACGTGGCATGGGCGAATTCACGAAAGATCCGCTGAGGCGACATGTCGCCCGGCAGGCCCAGAAGCGTCCGCCCCAGTCCGACCGCGCCAAGGGCGATAAAGGGCGTCGTCAGCGGATTGCCCGCGAAGGTGCCCACGAACGCCGCCAGCACGTTGCCCCGGATCGCCAGGCAAAGAAGCGCGGCGACAATGAAGTGAAAGCCGTGCAGCGGCGAAAATGACAGAAACACCCCCGCCGCGATGCCGCGGGCGATCCGGTGCGGCTGGTCGGGCAGGCGGCGCAGGCGGTGCCACAGATAGGTGGTCCCCCGGCGGATGCCGCCTCGGGGATAAACCAGTTCGGTGATCATCTGGCCGTATGTGCGCGGCTTGCTGCGCTTGAACACCGTTGCAATCCCCCGCTGACCGAATGCCCAGGCCCGTATCAGGGTTTCATGCCGATGTCGCGGATGCGCGCAACTTGGGCCACGTCGCTTTCCGCCTCCAGCGCGGTCAAAAGATTGTGCAGATGTTCCTGATCGCGCAACTCGACCTCGATCTCGATGCGGTAGAAATCGGGCTTGCGGTCGATGAATTCAAGGTTCGAGATATTGGCGCCTTGCGCGCCGATCAGGCTGCAAATGCGGCCCAAGACGCCCGCGTCGTGGCGGATCGTCAGGCTCAGCAGCGTGGAATAGGCTGCCGGATGGCGGCCCGCGCGCCACTGGACATCGACCCAGCGGTCGGGGCTGTCCTCGAATTCGGCAAGCACCGGGCAGTCGATGGCATGGATCACCACGCCCTTGCCGCGATAGGTGATGCCGACGATGCGTTCGCCCGGCAGCGGGTTGCAGCACGGCGCGCGCTTGAAATCGGCATCGGCCTCGACCCCCGCGAAGGGGCGGGCGCCGTCGATCTCGTCCTGGTGGGCCGCCAGGTCGGGCCAAAGGACTTGCAGCACCTCCTTGGCGGAGTTTTCCGCGCTGCCGATCCGGGCCAGCAGCTCGTCGCCATCGGCCAGGCCCATCTGCCTGGCGGCGGTGCGCAGCGCCTTGTCGGTGACCTTGCGGCCCACATGTTCGAAGCTGACGCGGACCAGTTCGCGGCCCAGGCGGATGAAGCGGTCGCGGTCTTCCTCGCGCAGGGATCGCCGGATCGCGGCCTTGGCGCGGCCGGTGACCACGATGTCCAGCCAGGTCGATTGCGGGCGCTGACCCGAGGCGGCGATGATGTCTACCGACTGGCCGTTCTTCAGCCGCGTCCACAAGGGCACGCGGATCCCGTCCACCTTGGCGCCGACGCAGGAATTGCCCAGCCGGGTGTGGATCGCATAGGCGAAGTCGATGGGCGTGGCGCCCTTGGGCAACTGGATCACGTCGCCCTTGGGCGTGAAGCAGAAGACCTGATCCTGATACATTTCCAGCTTGACGGCTTCCAGGAACTCGTTGTGGTCCTCGCCCTCGAAGCGGTCGGTCAGGCTGTCGATCCATTCGGCGGGATCGACCGCGAAGGGGTTCTTGGTGCGGGTGCCGTCGCGATAGGCCCAATGGGCCGCAACCCCGGATTCGGCCACCTCGTGCATCTGCCGGGTGCGGATCTGCACCTCGACCCGCTTGCCGTCGCGGCCCGACACGGTGGTGTGGATGGACCGGTAGCCGTTCGACTTGGGCTGGCTGATGTAATCCTTGAAGCGCCCCGGCACGGCCCGCCAGCGGTGATGGATCACGCCAAGCGCGCGATAGCAGTCCATTTCCGACCGGGTGATGATGCGGAAGCCATAGATGTCGGACAGCCGCGAAAACGCGAGCTGCTTTTCCTGCATCTTGCGCCAGACCGAAAAGGGCTTCTTGGCGCGGCCGAAGACATCGGCCTCGACCCCCGCCTTTTCCATCTCGACGCGGATGTCGGCGGTGATCTGGCCGATGATGTCGCCCCCGTCGCGCTGAAGGCTGACAAAGCGGCGGATGATGGAATTGCGCGCTTCGGGATTGATGACCTTGAAGGCCAGATCCTCCAGCTCCTCGCGCATCCACTGCATGCCCATGCGGCCGGCTAGGGGCGCATAGATGTCCATCGTCTCGCGCGCCTTCTTGACCTGCTTTTCGGGGCGCATCGACCGGATGGTGCGCATGTTGTGCAGCCGGTCGGCCAGCTTGACCAGGATCACGCGCAGGTCGCGCGACATGGCCATGAACAGCTTGCGGAAATTCTCGGCCTGCTTGGACTGCGCCGAGGACAGTTCCAGGTTGGTCAGCTTGGTCACGCCATCGACCAGTTCGGCGATCTCGGGGCCGAAGGTCTTGGCCAGGTCATCCTTGGTGGAGCGGGTATCCTCGACCGTGTCGTGCAGAAGCGCGGTCACGATGGTCGCGTCGTCCAGCCGCATTTCCGTCAGAATGGCGGCAACGGCGATCGGATGGGTGAAATAAGGCTCGCCGGAATGGCGGAACTGCCCCTCGTGCATCCGCATCCCGTATTCGTAGGCGTCGCGGATCAGGGTGGCGTTGCTGCGCGGGTTGTAGTTGCGGACCAGCGCAAGAAGGTCTTCGACGTCGATCATGTCCTGCCGAAGACCTCGTTCCTCAGGGCGTCAACGCTGGTTGGCTTCCAGCATCATGCGCAGCATCCGCTCCTCGGATTCCTCGTCGGCGGGCTTGGGACGGTCCACCTCGGCGCCCAGCAGCAGGGCCATCGCGTCTTCCTCGGGCTCGTCGACCTCGATCTGGGTCTGGGTCGATTCGATCATGCGTTCGCGCAGCTCGTCCACGGGCTGCGTTTCCTCGGCGATCTCGCGCAGGGCGACGACCGGGTTCTTGTCGTTGTCGCGGTCCACGGTGGGCGGGCTGCCGGCGGCGATTTCCCGTGCGCGATGCGAGGCCAGCATCACCAGATCAAAGCGGTTCGGGACTTTGTCAACGCAGTCTTCAACCGTTACGCGGGCCATATACTCACCTGTGCAGTTGCGAATCGGATATCCGGGGCGAAACCGAGGTTCTGGACGCCAGATGCGGAATTGTCAAGCATGGCGCACACCGCTGCCGGGCGCAAGCGGCGTCATCCCCGACAACCCGTCGGGACCAAGCTCCGCCAGCATCCGCGACACGGGCTTGCCGGTCAAGGGGTGACGCCAGCCGGGCGCGATTTCCGCCAAGGGGGCCAGCACGAAGCCGCGGTCCTGCAAGCGGGGATGGGGCAGGATCAGCGCGCCGGGCGTTTCGACACGCTGGCGGTCGGGCGGCAGGGCGATCCAGCGGCGCAGCGTGTCCGGGTCGGGCAGAATCAGGCCGTCCAGCGCGATCAGGTCCAGATCCAGCACCCGCGCGGACCAGCGCCCGGCGCGGCGGTCGCGGCCGAAATCCGCCTCGATCCCGTGCAGGCGGGCCAGCAGGCCGGGCCCCGCCAGGGTGGTGCGAATCACCGCCGCGGCGTTGGCATAGTCCGGCCCCGACCCCGGCGGGAAGGCCGGCGTGCGCCAGATGCGGCTGGCCGAGGCCATTGAAATGCCGGGCTGATCGTGCAGGATTTCCATGGCCCTGCGCAGCGCCTGCACGGGATCGCCCGCACCCGACGGCAGATTGGCGCCTAAGGCAATGATACCGAAAGACAAGTTTTGCATGGGTACGGGTTCGTTCTATGAATGGGGGCGGATGGACCGATACCCCTGACCTCGTTCTCGGCGGGTGCTTGTCCGACGAGCAGTCCCATTGAAGGCAACCATAATGTTTTACAAGGATGATCGCCTGGCGATCTTCATCGACGGAGCCAATCTTTACGCCTCGGCAAAGGCGCTGGGCTTTGACATCGACTACAAGCTGCTGCGCCAGGAGTTCGACCGACGCGGCAAGCTGATGCGCGCCTACTACTATACCGCCCTGATGGAGGGCGAGGATTATTCCCCGATCCGCCCGCTGGTCGATTGGCTGCACTACAACGGCTATTGCGTGGTGACGAAGCCCGCCAAGGAATACACCGACACGATGGGCCGCCGGAAGGTCAAGGGCAACATGGACATCGAACTGACCATCGACGCCATGCAGCTTGCCCCCCGGCTGGACCATGTGGTGCTGTTTTCCGGCGACGGCGATTTCCGCCCCCTGATCGAGGCCTTGCAGCGCCAGGGGGTGCGCGTCTCGGTTGTCTCGACCATCCGCAGCCAGCCGCCGATGATCGCCGACGACCTGCGCCGCCAGGCCGACAACTTCATCGAACTGGACGCCCTGCGCGACATCGTGGGCCGCCCGCCGCGGGAACAGCAGTCGGCCGAGGCCTAGAAGCCGCCGGTCCCGCCCCGGTCAGGCGGCCAGGACCGGCCGCCCGTTGCGCCGGTGACGGGCGATCAGGCTGCGGGCCTGCGCGACGCCCACCAGCCGCGCGGCGGGAACGGGGCTGTCCAGGCCGGGAAAGATCGCCGCGATCTCGGCCCGGGCCGCCGCGCCCAGCGTGAGCAGGGCTTGGCTGCCCAGATACAGGCTTTCGCTCAGAACGCCGTTGGCGCGCACGATCTGGTGGCTGGCGCAGGCGAAGTGGACATAGGTGACGCAGGCGATGCCGGTCGCCAGCGTGACCCCGGGCAGATCCAGCAGGGCCTTGGCAGGCACCAGCACCTGCATCGTTCCGAACATCCGCTGCGCGATCCGCGAATGCAGCAGGATCCGGTGCTGGGGCGAGACCAGCAGCCCGCCCCCGGCGCGGTCCAGGATCCCCGGGGCGATGCGCACCGGGCGCAGGTGGTCGCGGCTGCCATCGGCGGGCAGGGCGATGCGCCGGATGCCCGCCCACAGGACCGGCTGGAATCCGTGGTCTCGCGTCCACACCCTGTCGCCCGCGCGAAGCGATTCAACCGGGCGCGGACCGGCATCGGTCTCGATCAGCGTGCCGGGGGTGTAGCAGGGAAAGGCGTCGTCATGGCCCGAGGGCGTGACGCCGCGGGAATGAACCGGACCCCCGGTGATCGTCACGGCCTGGATCGCGCCGCGGCCGATCCCCGCCAGGCTCAGGGCCTGGATCGCGGTGTCCTCCAGGCGAAAGGCGATGGTCGTGTCGGGGAACTGATAGGCCGCAAGCGCCAGGTTGGCGATGGTTCGGCCGTCCGCCGCCGTCACCGTGGCCGGAAACACCGCATAGGTCGACAGCTGGCTGAACCTGCCGTCGATGGTCAGCCCCTCGCCGATGGGGGCGTTGAAGGCGCCGCCGCCGCCATCCTGCCCGTCGCGGTCCTCGATCCGGTTGTCGCCGTTCACCTCGGTCCAGAAGGCGTTTTCCGTCAGGCGGTCCAGATGGACGCCGGGGCCGTTCTGAACGCTGCGGCTGAAATTCGTGGGCGACCCGCTTGCCAGGACATAGCGGTCCTTGGGGTCATACCAGACCCAGGTACTCGTATTGACCGCCACCTGCGATCCCCTTGATGACACTGCAAACAACAGTCGCCAGCCGTTCGCCGAAATCAAGGGGTTTTCACGCGTTCACACCAGCCGCCCTTCCTGCATCGCGGCGCGCACGAAACCCGCGAACAGCGGCGCGGGGTCGAAGGGCTTCGACTTCAGTTCGGGGTGGGACTGCACGCCGATGAACCAGGGGTGGTCGGCATATTCGATCACCTCGGGCAGCTTGCCGTCGGGCGACATGCCGGAAAAGCACAGGCCGGCCCGTTCCAGGGCCTCGCGGTAGGTCGCATCGACCTCGTAGCGGTGGCGGTGGCGGTCCTCGATCTCGGTCGCGCCGCCATAAACCTCGCTGATCCTCGAATTCGGCGCCAGCACGGCGGTATAGGCGCCAAGCCGCATGGTGCCGCCCTTGTCGTCCGTCACCTTGCGCTGGACGGTATAGTTGCCCTGCACCCATTCCTTGAGGTGATAAACCACGGGCGTGAAGCGCGTCTTGCCCGCCTCGTGGTCGAACTCCTCGGACCCCGCGTCGGGCATTCCGGCCAGGTTGCGCGCGGCCTCGATCACGGCCATCTGCATCCCCAGGCAGATGCCCAGGTAGGGCACCTTCTTCTCGCGCGCGTATTTCGCGGCGGCCAGCATCCCCTCGGTGCCCCTTTCGCCGAAACCGCCGGGCACGATGATGCCGTGGTAGCCGTCCAGCAGATGCGCGCCCTCGCCTTCCAGCTTCTCGCTGTCCACCCAGTCTGCGCGCACGCGGACGCGGTTGGCCATGCCGCCATGGGTCAGCGCCTCGGCGATGGATTTGTAGGCATCCTCGAGCTGGGTGTACTTGCCCACCACGGCGATGTTCACCTGGCCCTCGGCGTTTTCCAGCCGATCCATCACGTCTTCCCATTTCGACAGGTCGGGACGCGGGGCGGGGCTGATCTGGAAGGCGTCCAGCACCGCGCGGTCCAGGCCCGCGCGGTGATAGGCCAAGGGCGCCTCGTAGATCGTCTTCAGGTCATAGGCGGGGATCACGGCATCGGGGCGGACGTTGCAGAACAGCGCGATCTTGGCGCGTTCCTTTTCCGGGATCGGGTGTTCGCTGCGGCAAACCAGCACGTCGGGGGCCAGGCCGATGGATTGCAGTTCCTTGACGCTGTGCTGGGTGGGCTTGGTCTTCAGTTCTCCGCTGGCCGACAGATAGGGCAGCAACGTCAGATGCATCAGGATGCACTGGCCGCGCGGGCGTTCGTGGATGAACTGGCGGATCGCCTCGAAGAAGGGCAGGCCCTCGATGTCGCCCACCGTGCCGCCGATCTCGCACAGCATGAAATCGACCTCGTCGTCGCCGATCGAGATGAAGTCCTTGATCTCGTTGGTGACGTGCGGAATGACCTGGATGGTCTTGCCCAGGTATTCGCCCCGGCGTTCCTTTTCCAGCACGTTGGAATAGATGCGCCCCGAGGACACGCTGTCCGTGCGCCGCGCCGCGACCCCGGTGAAGCGTTCGTAATGGCCCAGGTCCAGGTCGGTTTCCGCGCCGTCGTCGGTCACGAAGACCTCGCCATGCTCGAAGGGCGACATGGTGCCGGGATCGACGTTCAGGTACGGGTCCAGCTTGCGCAGCCGCACGGTGAAGCCCCGTGCCTGCAACAGCGCGCCCAGTGCCGCCGAGGCCAGGCCCTTGCCGAGCGAGGACACGACGCCGCCGGTGATGAAGATGTAACGCGCCATGAGGCCCCCGTGATTTCGCAAAGTCTGTCTGATTGCGGACCGTCCGGCGGCCAGCATCACGGGAGTCAAGCTATAGCCGATTCGCCCCGTGGCCGCAAGGAACCGCAAGTTGATGTGGGGGCGGGTTCAGCCGCCCCAATTTGTAGTGCGGGTCAGTTCGCCGGCGCGGGCGCTGCGGGTGCCGCCGGGGTCTCGGGCGCGGCGGTTGCCGCCGGGGTCTCGGCCGCGGGCGGGATCGCGGGTTCCGCGGCAGGAACCGGGGCCGGGGCCGGGGCCGCTTGGGGCGCGGGCGTGTCGGCGGCTTCCGGCGCGGGCGGGGTCAGCGGATCGCCAGCCGTCCCGGTCGAGGGCGGCGGCACATAGGCCGGCACCTGCGGCAGGGTCGAATCCTGACGGCTTTCGGGCACGCCCAACTGGTCCATGATGGAACTGTTCGACACCTGCCGCGCGGCGATGATGGTCAGCGCGATCGAGGTCACAAACAGCGCGATACCGAAGATCCAGGTCAGCCGCGTCAGGGCGTTGGCCGCCTGACGGCCGGTCATCACGCCGCCGCCGCCCATGCCAAGCCCGCCGCCCTCGGATCGTTGCAGCAGCACCACCCCGGTGAGCAGCACCGCGAGGATCAGATGGATGGTCAGGACGACGTTTTCCACGGCTTGGGGCCTTTCGCTTTCGGACGCGCCTATCTAGTCATCCGGGTTGATGATGGCAAGCAAGAGAAACCCATGCCCGCGCTGATGGTCCAGGGCACCGGATCGAATGTCGGAAAGTCGCTGCTGGTGGCGGGATTGTGCCGGGCCGCGCGGCGGCGCGGCCTGTCGGTCGCGCCCTTCAAGCCGCAGAACATGTCGAACAACGCCGCGGTGACGGCGGACGGCGGGGAAATCGGCCGGGCGCAGGCGTTGCAGGCGCAGGCCTGCGGGCTGGAGCCGCTGGTCGACATGAACCCCGTGCTGCTGAAGCCCGAAACCGACACCGGCGCGCAGGTGATCCTGCACGGGCGCGCGGTGGCCCGGGCCGAGGCGCGCGATTACGCCGCCTTGCGCCCGCGGCTGCTGGCGGGGGTTCTGGAGAGCTTCGGACGGCTGTCCGCCGCCCATGACCTGGTGATCGTGGAGGGCGCGGGCAGCCCGGCCGAGGTCAACCTGCGCCCCCGCGACATCGCCAACATGGGCTTTGCCCGCGCGGCTGGGGTGCCGGTGGTGCTGGCGGGCGACATCGACCGGGGCGGGGTGATCGCGCAGATCGTCGGCACCCGGGCGGTTCTGGACCCGGGCGACGCGGCCATGATCCGGGGCTTTCTGGTCAACAAGTTCCGGGGCGATCCGCGCCTGTTCGACGACGGATACGAGATGATCGAACGGCGCACCGGCTGGCGCGGCTTCGGCGTGGTGCCGTGGTTTTCCGGCGCGCACCGCCTGCCCGCCGAAGACGCGGTGGACCTGCGCGCCTCGCGGGGCGAGGGGCTGCATGTGGTCTGCCTGTGCCTGTCGCGGATCGCGAATTTCGACGATCTGGATCCGCTGGCCGCCGAACCGGGCGTGCGGCTGACCATGCTGGAGCCGGGCAGGGCCGTTCCCGGCGATGCCGATCTGGTGGTTCTGCCCGGCACCAAATCGACCCTGGGGGATCTGGCCTTTCTGCGGGCGCAGGGATGGGATGTCGATCTGGCCGCCCATGTCCGGCGCGGCGGGCACGTTCTGGGCCTTTGCGGCGGGTTCCAGATGCTGGGCCGGGCGATCCGCGATCCTCTGGGTTGCGACGGCGCGCCGGGCGAGGTCGCGGGCCTGGGCCTTCTGGACGTGGACACCGCGATGGCCCGCGACAAGCGGCTGGAACGCGTCACCGGCACCGCCCTGGGCCAGCCGGTCACGGGATACGAGATCCACATGGGCCGCAGCTTCGGCCCCGACTGCGCGCGGCCCTTCGCCCATGTCCCCGGACCCGACGGCGCGATCAGCGCCGATGGCCGGATCGCGGGGACGTATCTGCACGGCCTGTTCTCGGACGACGGGTTCCGCGCGGCTTTCCTTGCCCGGTTGGGCGCGCGCTCGCAACCGGGATACGCGGCGGGCGTGGATCAGGCGCTGGACGGTCTGGCGGATCACCTGGAAGCGCATCTGGATGTCGAGGGGCTGCTGGCGGTTGCCGGTTCGTGACGGCCTGGCGGCTGGACGAAACGGTCCCGGCGCGCTACCTCGGTGGCATGGAACACGCGAAACCACCCCTGATGCTTTATCTGGCCGCGCCGCGCGGGTTCTGCGCGGGCGTGGACCGTGCGATCAAGATCGTCGAGATGGCGTTGCAGAAATGGGGCGCCCCCGTTTATGTCCGCCACGAGATCGTCCACAACAAGTTCGTGGTGGACAGTCTGCGCGACCAGGGCGCGGTCTTTGTCGAGGAACTGGACCAGGTGCCCGACGACCGTCCGGTGATCTTTTCCGCCCACGGCGTACCCAAGGCGGTGCCCGCCGAGGCGCGGCGGCGCAACATGATCCATGTGGACGCGACCTGCCCCCTTGTGACCAAGGTCCACAACGAGGCCGCGCGCCATCATGGCGAAGGGTTGCAGATGGTGATGATCGGCCACGAAGGCCATCCCGAGGTTCTGGGCACCATGGGCCAGCTGCCCCCGGGCGAGGTGATCCTGGTCGAGACGGCCGCCGATGTGGCCCGCATCAGCCCGCGCGATCCCGACCGGCTGGCCTTTATCACCCAGACCACCCTGTCGGTCGACGACACCGCCGAGATCGTCGAGGCCCTGAGGGCGCGTTTTCCCGCCATCGCCGGTCCCGCGCGCGAGGACATCTGCTATGCCACCACCAACCGCCAGGCGGCGGTCAAGGCGGTGGCGCCCAAGATCGACGCGCTGCTGGTGATCGGGGCGCCGAATTCCTCGAACTCCAGGCGCCTGGTCGAGGTGGGGCGGGCGGCGGGCTGCGCTTATTCGCAGCTGGTGATGCGCGCGGACCAGATCGACTGGCGGGCCATCGAGGGCGCCCGCGCGGTGGGCGTCACCGCAGGCGCGTCCGCCCCCGAGGTGCTGGTCAACGAGGTGATCGACGCCTTTCGCGGCCGCTACGACGTGACGGTGGAAATCGTCGAGACGGCGCAGGAGAATGTCGAGTTCAAGGTGCCGAAAGTGCTGCGGGAAACCGCCTGACAGGCAGACCGGGGGCCAGCCCCCGGACCCCCGGGATATTTGGACAAAGGTGAAAGAGGCTTGATGCGGCTTTATTCCATGCCCTCGTCGGGCAACAGCTACAAGCTGCGGCTGCTGCTGGCGCTGCTGGGGCGCGCGGTCGATCTGGTCGATTGCGAGCACGGATCGGCCGCCCTGGCCCAGGTGAAGCCCCTGCTGCCTTATGGCAAGCTGCCCGCCTTGCGCCTGGACGACGGGACGATGTTGGCCGAATCCGACGCGATCCTGTGGTATCTGGGCGAGGGGACGGATTTCATCCCCGCCGACCCCGTGGCCCGCGCGCAGATGCTGGGCTGGATGTTCTGGGAACAATACAGCCACGAACCCGTTGTCGCCGTCCGCGCCGCGCTGCTGTGGTATCCCGACCGCGCCGCGCAGGCGACGCCGGAACGCCTTGCCGACCTGTTGGAGCGGGGACATGCCGTTCTGCGGGTGATGGAGAACCGGCTGGCGGATCGCGACTGGCTGGCGGGCGACGCGGTCAGCCTGGCCGACATCTGCCTTTACGCCTATACCCACACGGCGGGAGCGCGGGGCGGCTTCGACATGGCGCGGTTTCCGGCGGTTGGCCGCTGGCTGGACCGGATCGCGGCGCTGCCGGGATATGTGGGGCTGGATGGCTGAGCTTTTCGCCTGGACCGACGGCGCGTGCAGCGGCAATCCCGGCCCCGGCGGGTGGGGCGTGCTGATGCGCGCGATGGACGGCGACACCGTTGTCAAGGAGCGCGAGCTGGCGGGCGGCGAGGCGCTGACCACCAACAACCGGATGGAGCTGATGGCGGCGATCTCGGCGCTGGAGGTGCTGGCGCGGCCAAGCGCGATCACCATCACCACCGACAGCGCCTATGTGAAGAACGGCGTGACCCAGTGGATCCACGGCTGGAAGCGGAACGGCTGGAAGACCGCCGACAGGAAGCCCGTCAAGAACGCCGAACTGTGGCAGCGCCTGGACGAGGCGCAGCGGCGACACAAGGTCACATGGGCCTGGATCAAGGGCCATGCCGGGCACCCCGAGAACGAACGCGCCGACGAACTGGCGCGCGGCGGCATGGCGCCCTTCAAGCCCGCGAAGGCCGCGGGGTGACGCTGGCGGGGCTTGTCCCGTGGCTGGATCACGCCAGCGTGCTGGTTTTCGCGCTGACCGGGGCGCTGGTGGCCAGCCGGGCGCAGCTTGATCTGGTGGGCTTCATCTTCTTCGCCACGCTGACCGGCATCGGCGGCGGCACCGTGCGCGACCTTGTTCTGGGCCGCGATCCGGTGTTCTGGGTGCAGCGGCCCGAACTGGTCCTGCTGACGGCGGGGGCCGCGGTGCTGGTGTTCTTCACCGCCCATCTGTTCGAAAGCCGCTATCGCCTGATCGTCTGGCTGGACGCCTTCGCCCTGGCGGTGGCCGTGCCTGCGGGTGTCGGCCTGGCGCTGGAAACCGGGGCAAGCCCGGTGGTGGTTGTCGCCATGGGCGTTGTCACCGGCACCTTCGGCGGGCTGATCCGCGACGTGGTGGGCAACGAGTTGCCCCTGGTCCTGAAGCAGAAGGAGCTTTACGTCACCGCGACCTTCGGGGGCGCGGTTGTGGCCGTGGCGCTGATCGGGGTCGGGATGCCCCGGCCGGTTGCGCTGATCTTCTGCGGGCTGGTGGTTATCGCCCTGCGCGCGGGCAGCCTGCTGCTGGGCTGGAGCCTGCCGACCTACAAGGCGCGCCCGCCGCGGCGCTAGCGCAGGCCATCATCGCAGGACAGGCGGGCCGCCGGGGGTGGGGCGGATGTCCTCGACCCCCATGCGCAGGCCCTGGCCGATCCGGTGGGCCAGGGCGGACCAGGCGCGGGCCGCGTCCGGGGGCAGGGTGCGGCGCAGGGTTTCGTCGAACAGCGCCAGCCAGACGGGAAAGTGATCGGCGCGCACGTCGCCCGCCCGCATGTGCGCGCGCATCGGACTGCCGTCGTAGCTGCGTTCGTAAAGGATCGCGTTGCGCCAGAAGGCGGCGATCCTGGCCTCGTGCGCGGGCCAGTCGGAAACGTGGTTGGCGAAGACCGGGCCCAGCACCTCGTGCCGGCGAACGGCGCCGTAGAAGACGGCGACGACCTGGCCGATCTGGTCTGCGCTGACATCGAAGCGGGGCGGGATCATGGCGCCTATGTGGCGCGGGGGCGGGCAGGGCGCAAGGCGCGGTTTGACGCAGGGGGCGGCGGCTGCTATCGCCACGCGCCGCTTGAAAGGATGCCCCATGTCCCACTACACCGATGCGCTGACCCAGCTTGGCGCCAAGACCGATCTGCCCGCCAGCCCCGACCGGGCCGTGCTGGAGCGCGTTCCGAACCCCCAGGCGGGCGAAACCTATGCCGTCCGCTTCACGCAGCCCGAGTTCACCAGCCTGTGCCCGATCACCGGCCAGCCGGATTTCGCGCATCTGGTGATCGACTATGTTCCGGGCGACTGGCTGGTGGAGTCGAAATCGCTGAAGCTGTTCCTGGGCAGCTTCCGCAACCACGGCGCCTTTCACGAGGACTGCACGGTGGGCATCGGCAAACGGCTGGTTCAGGCGATCGCGCCGCAATGGCTGCGGATCGGGGGATACTGGTATCCGCGCGGCGGGATGCCCATCGACGTGTTCTGGCAGACGGGCGCGGCGCCTGCGGGATTGTGGCTGCCGGACCAAGGCGTGGCGGGGTATCGCGGGCGCGGCTGAACAGGGGCTAGCGCAAGTTCCGCCACAGCATCAGCACGGCGTCCGACAGGTCGCCCGCGCGGGCCAGCAGGTGCTCGCGCTCGATCCCCCCGGCGGGCGCGGCCCGGTCCAGGCGGTCCAGCAGGCGCAGGATGCGGCGGCGATGGGTGCCGGCCCAAAGCTGGAGGGGGTCGGCGATCAGCCCGGCGAAGGTCGTGACCAGCGACCCGGCCACGGCCAGGGCGATGCCGGTGCCGATCACCTCCCAGGGGGACAACTCGACGGGGAAGGCCCAGTACCAGGCCCGGCCCAGGCGGTCGCCCAGCAGGAAGTCGCCGACCGCGGTGGAATGGGCGCGGATCTCGGCCAGCGGCCCGGCCAGCGAGATGATGCCCGGCGTGGCGCGGTTGAACAGCAGCCAGCCCCCGGCCAGCACGATCAGCGAGGTGGTGATCTCGGACACGGCGTTGCGGGTTTCGGCCAGGGCCGCGGCTTCGCGGCGGACGGCATCAGGCGGGGCGCCGGGGCCGATGCCCCGGGCGTCCAGGTCGGCGATCAGAACCAGCAGATCGGCCTCGATCACCCGGCCCATGTCCGAGGGAAGGAACACCCGTCGCCTTGCCAGCCAGCCGCCCGCGCGTTTCGCCCCAAGCCGCGACAGCAGCCAGGCCCCCAGCCGGGTCAGCAGGAAGACCGGCGACAGCATCACGTTGACCGGCGCGCGCAGCAGGTCCAGCCCAAGCGCCGCGCGGTGCAGGCGCAGGGTGCCGCGCGGGCCGTATCGGTCGCGGACGAAGCGCGACACGGCGCTGCGGCGGCGGCTCAGGGCATCGTCGGTCAGGGTTGCGGGCACGCGGGCGGCTTTCTATAGAGGGCGGCATGGAATTTCTGGCGTTCGGACCCCGAATTAGCAACCCGGCGGCGTGAGGTTTCGCGCCGCCGGGTCGCCGCATGTCCGAACCTGTCCCCCGAAGGATGCCCCCATGGCCGCCGATACGCCCGCCGATACCACCCTCGCGACCGACGCCCCCGACTACCGCGACACCGTTTTCCTGCCGCAGACCGAGTTCCCGATGCGCGCGGGCCTTCCGCAGCGCGAGCCCGAATGGCTGGCCCGCTGGGACCGCATCGGCATCTACGACCGCCTGCGCGAACGTGCGGAAGGCCGCGCGCCCTTTATCCTGCACGACGGCCCTCCTTATGCGAACGGGCACCTGCATATCGGCCACGCGCTGAACAAGACGATCAAGGACATCGTGGTGCGCAGCCACCAGATGATGGGCCGCGACGCGCGCTATGTCCCCGGCTGGGACTGCCACGGCCTGCCGATCGAATGGAAGATCGAGGAGAAATACCGCGCCGAGGGCCGCGACAAGGACGCCGTGGACGTGGTCGAATTCCGCCAGGAATGCCGCCGCTTCGCCGCCGACTGGATCGGCATCCAGCGCGACGAGTTCAAGCGTCTGGGCATCACCGGGAAATGGGACGATCCCTACCTGACGATGGATTTCCACGCCGAGGCGGTGATCGCGGCCGAGTTCATGAAGCTGGTGATGAACGGATCGCTGTATCAGGGCAGCAAGCCCGTGATGTGGTCGCCGGTGGAAAAGACGGCCCTGGCCGAGGCCGAGGTGGAATACAAGGACCACACCAGCCATACCATCTGGGTGCGGTTCCGGGTGGGATCGTCGCAGGGTATTTGGGCAAAGAAGAAGCCCGCAAGCGTGGTCATCTGGACCACGACGCCCTGGACCATTCCGCAGAACCGGGCCGTCGCGTTCAATCCGGGCATCGCCTATGGCCTGTATCAGGTGGGCGCGGTGGCCGAGGGCGCGACCGCGCAGCGGGGCGAGTTGCTGGTGCTGGCCGATGCCCTGTCGGACGGCGTGATGAAGGCCGCCAGGATCGAGGATTGGCAGCGCGTGGCCGATGTTCCCGCATCCGAGCTTGAGGGGGCCGTGCTGTGCCACCCCCTTCGCGGCATCGAGGGCGGCAATGGCGAATGGGACTATGACGTGCCTTTGCTGCCCGGCGATCACGTCACGGACGACGCGGGCACCGGCTTTGTCCATACCGCCCCCAGCCACGGCGACGACGACTATCAGCTTGGCCTGAAATACAGGCTGCCGATGACCTACAATGTCGAACCCGACGGCAGCTACCGCAAGGATCTGCCGATCTTCGGCGGCGAGGCGATCATCCAGACGGACGGCAAGGACGGCCCGGCCAATGTCAGCGTCATCAGGCAGCTGGCCTATGCGGGCGCGCTGCTGGCCAAGGGGAAGATCAAGCACTCCTACCCGCACAGCTGGCGGTCCAAGGCGCCGCTGATCTATCGCAACACGCCGCAATGGTTCGCGGCCATCGACAAGCCCTTGGCCGACGGCATGGGCGCGCATGGCGACACGATCCGCACGCGGGCGCTGAACAGCATCGACAAGCTGGTGAAATGGTGGCCGCAGACCGGACGCAACCGCATCCACGCGATGGTGGAAAACCGCCCCGACTGGGTGCTGTCGCGCCAACGGGCCTGGGGCGTGCCGCTGACCTGCTTCGTGCGGCGCGGCGCGAAACCGACCGACGGCGACTTCCTGCTGCGCGACCAGCGGGTGAACGACCGAATCATCGCCGCCTTTGAAGCCGAGGGCGCCGATGTCTGGTACCGCGACGGCTTCAAGGCGCGGGTGCTGGACGGCATCGTGAACCCCGAAGACTACGACCAGGTGATGGACGTGCTGGACGTGTGGTTCGACAGCGGCTCGACCCATGCCTTCGTGCTGCGCGACCGGGCGGACGGGGCGCCGGACGGGATCGCCGACGTTTATCTGGAAGGCACCGACCAGCATCGCGGCTGGTTCCAGTCGTCCTTGCTGCAAGGCTGCGCGACCAAGGGGCGGGCGCCTTACCGCAACGTGGTCACGCATGGCTTTACCCTGGACGAGAAGGGCATGAAGATGTCCAAGTCGCTGGGCAACACCGTTGTCCCGGCAAAGGTGATCGAGCAATACGGTGCCGACATCCTGCGGCTGTGGGTGGCGCAGGCGGATTACACCGCCGACCAGCGGATCGGGCCCGAGATCCTGAAGGGCACCGCCGACAGCTATCGCCGGTTGCGCAACACGCTGCGCTTCCTGCTGGGCGCGCTGGACGGTTTCACGGATGCCGAGAAGCTGGATCCGGCCCGGATGCCGGAACTGGAGCAGTGGGTGCTGCACCGTCTGGCGCAACTGGATCACGCGGTGCGCAAGGGCTACGACCAGTTCGACTTCCAGGGCGTGTTCCAGACGCTGTTCCAGTTCTGCACGGTGGATTTGTCGGCCTTCTATTTCGACATCCGCAAGGATGCGCTTTATTGCGACGCCCCGGACAGCCCGCGCAGGCGCGCCGCGCGGACGGTGCTGGACATCCTGTTCCACCGGCTTGTCACCTGGCTGGCCCCGATCCTGCCCTTCACGACCGAGGACGTGTGGCTGTCGCGCTTTCCGTCATACGACGACAGCGTGCATCTGCATGACTTCCCCGCGACCCCGGCCGACTGGCTGAACGAGCCCTTGGCCGTGAAATGGGACCATATCCGCCGCGCCCGCCGCGTGGTGACGGCGGCCCTGGAGGTCAAGCGCAGCGACAAGACCATCGGCGCCAGCCTGGAGGCCGCGCCGGTCGTCCATGTCGAGGACCGGGACATGCTGGCCGCGCTGAAGTCGGTGGATTTCGCGGATGTGTGCATCACCTCGGATCTGTCGCTGACCCTGGATCCCGCGCCGGCCGAGGCTTTCCGGATGGCAGAAACCCCCGGCATCGGCGTGGTCTTCGAGGCGGCCGAGGGCGAGAAATGCCAGCGGTGCTGGAAAATCCTGCCCGATGTGGGCACGCACAAGCATCCCGGCGTCTGCGGTCGCTGCGACGACGTTCTGTCCTGAACGACCGGCAGGATCGTGACGCGCAGCCCCGCCCCCCCCCCCTCAGCGTTGCGGCCGCAGGGGGTTGCCGCCGCTGCGGGCAGCCCGGGCTGCGCACGGTTACGGTCACGGCCATGCCGCGCCGCATGACGCCAGGCGGAGATCTGCCGCACGGCCTTCGATAAGGGCATGGCGCCCGGCGCGCCTTGCCGATCCGCCGGCCCTTGTGCAACTTGCCGGCCGCGGCATCGAACGCGGCAGGCTTCCGGACGCGTCAGAGGAAGCGGGGAAGTATCGTCCTCACGGCGCCGGCGCGGGATTGGCCGACCGACGACATGCTCCGGCGCCCTGCGCCCTTGTCGGGCGTTGGACTGCGCGCGCCGGACGGGCCGGATTTCAGGCCCTCGCGATCGGTGGGCTGGCGGCGGGCGGCGAGATGGGCATCCTGCACGGCCCGACGGCGCGGACGAGGGGTGACAGACAGCGCCCCTTGATCGTGCTAGGCTGATCTCAGTCAGCGGAGGCCGCCATGCCTGTTGTCAGCGTCAGCCTGATGAACCTGCCGGAAACCGAGGCCGCGCTTGGCTGGGCGGGCGCCCATTGCCTGATCGCCGACCGGCCCGAGGGCAAGGCCGGCGGCATGGGCCTGGGCTTCAACGGGGCGCAGCTGCTGGCGCTGGCCATCGGCGGCTGCTTTTGCAACGACCTGCGCTATATCGCGCACAGGCGCGGGGTCGCGGTCGCCTCGATCGCGGTCAAGGTGCATCTGACGATGGAAGGCGAGCCGCTGATCGCCACAGGGGCCGAGATGGCGGTGCAATGCAACCTGGAGGACGGATCGGACCCGCAGCCCCTGATCGACGAGGCCAGGGAAAGCTCCATGGTGGGCTGTTCCCTGCCGCGCGGGATTCCGGTGCGGGTGTCGGCGGGGCAGGGCGGCTAGTCCCACCACCAGCCGTTCTTCTTCAGCGCCTGGCGGATCGGCTTTTCCCTGGACGGCAGCCCGTCCGCGAACAGCGGGCGGACCTTGCTGCGGCCCTTGCCCTGGTAGATCAGCCTTTTCGCCGGTTCCCATTCGCGCAGGCGCCTTTTGATGCGGTTGGGGGCGACGGCGGCCTCCAGAACCTCCAGCACCCGGTCGGATTCGCGGGCGTAAAGCAGCGGCAGGTTGCGGTAATGGCAGGTCACGTCGCCATCCAGTCCCGCCAGGCCGGAACCGGGACGGCCGCCGCCCAGGCTGTGGATGACCAGGGGCAGGATCACCTGGTCCAGCCAGGGGTCGAGGGTTTGGCAGGCCAGTTCCTCGGGCGGGTCGTGGCGCACGGACAGCGCCCAGTCGAGGAACCGCTGCCCGAACACCGCCGGGTCGGGACCGAGGAACCAGCCCGCGTTGAAATACAGATACCGCTCCCAATGCTCGTCCGGCTGGGACAGATCCAGGGAGGACGGGAAATCCAGCCCGAAGCGGTCGTAAAGCGACTTCCAGATCCCCGCGTAGCCGGGGCCGTAAAGCGGCGGAACGGGCCATGTCCCCTTGCGCCGCATCGAGGCCGCCGGGCGGGCCTTGTCAAAGGGCACAAGATCCAGCGGGCCGGTGATCAGCGTGTCGGTGTCGAAAAAGACGAAGGGCTGTCCCGGGGGCAGGACCGACAGCGCCTCGATCTTGTTGCCGTAGGGATAGGCCGCGCCGAAATGGCGGGCGGTGAAGGGCGCGATGGCCGCCCCCAGGCTGTCCAGCAGGGCGCGGGTGTCGTCGCCGATCCGCGTGCCGTGGCCCGACCAGGCGCCCTCGGGCTGCGGTTCGGCTATGATCAGGCGGCCCGTGAAATCCGGCGCGCAATGGCGCAGGCTGGCGGCGAAGATGATCGCCTCGAATTCAAGCCGTCCCTGCTGGGCCAGGATCAGCAGGCTTGGCGCGGCCATTCCGGTCAGCCCGCCAGCATGTCGAAAACGGTTTCCTTCGGGCGGCACAGCCGCGCGCCCGAGGGGCCGAAGACAACCGGGCGTTCGATCAGGGCGGGATGTTCCGCCATGGCCGCGATCAGCGCGTCGTCGGTCAGGGACGGATCGCCCAGGCCAAGCGCGTCGTGGGGGGTGTTCCTGCGCCGCAGCAGGCCGCGCGGGGTCATGCCCAGCCGGCCCAGGGCCGCCCGCAGCTCGTCCGCCGTCGGCGGCTGCGCCTGATAGTCGCGCACCGTCACGTCCGCCCCCGCGTCCCGCAAGGCGTGCAGCACAAATCGCGAGGTCGCGCATTTGGGATTGTGCCAGATGGTAAAGACAGCCATGGGCGCAGCCCTAGCGCGCGATGTCGGGAATGGGAAGCGCGCTGGTCGCCTTGATTTCCTCCATCGACAGCAGGGCGGTGACGTTGTGGATCTTCACCTCGCCGATCAGCGACTGGTAGAAGCGGTCATAGGCCCGGGCGTTGCGGACCTGCACCTTGAGGATATAGTCGATGTCGCCGGCCAGCCGGTGCGCCTCGATCACCTCGGGGCGGTCGCGCAGCGCCTTGAGGAAGCGCGCGGCCCAGTCCTTGTCATGCTCGCTGGTGCGGATCAGCACGAAGAAGCAGGCCTCCAGCCCAAGCGCCTCGGGGTCCAGAATCGCCACCTGCCGGCGGATCACGCCGGCCTCGCGCAACTTGCGGATCCGGTTCCAGACGGGGGTCTTCGATGCCCCCACGCGGTCGGCGATCTGGTCCAGGGACAGGCTCGCATCCTCTTGCAACAAGGACAGGATTTTGCGATCCACCTCGTCCAGCCGGAAATTTGTTTTCGCTGCACCTGCATTCTGTGGAAGCTGTTCCGACATGATCGTCCGTTGTGGCTGAATGTCCTTATTTTCCTTAGCCTATCGCAAAATTCCAGAACAAAATTCTATATTGTCAGTATCAATCCGAGAGGGTCCGACCATGAGCAAAGCCTTCGTCCCGACGGCCGCAAAACCCGGCGTCATCACCGCAAACGACCTGCGCGAAGGCCATAACGTCTGGATGTGCGAGGACGGCTGGACCGCCGATCCCGCGCGCGCGACCATTTTCGAGGACGAGGCCATCGCCGATCTGGCGCTGCTGAAGGCCGTCGGCCAGTCGAACATCGTTGTCGGCCCCTATCTGGTGGAAGCCCGTCGCGGCCCCGACGGCCCCGAGCCCACCCATTTCCGCGAGGCTTTCCGCCAGCGCGGCCCGTCCAACTATTTCCACGGCATCCAAGCCGCAAAGCAAGCCACCGCAAAGCAGACCGAGGCCAGCAATGTTTGATGTCCGTCCCGTCGATACCGACTATGTGCGCCACCGTGCGGCCCAGTTCCGCGCCCAGGTGGAGCGCCGTCTGGATGGCAGCCTGACGGAAGACGAATTCCGGCCCCTGCGCCTGATGAACGGCGTCTACCTGCAGCTGCACGCCTATATGCTGCGGATCGCCATTCCCTATGGCACCATCAGTCCCGACCAGATGCGCATGCTGGCCCATCTGGCCGAGACCTATGACAAGGGCTACGGCCACTGGACCACCCGCCAGAACATCCAGTTCAACTGGCCCAGGCTGGTGGACATCCCCGACATGCTGGACAACCTGGCCTCGGTCGGGATGCACGCCATCCAGACCTCGGGCAACACGATCCGCAACGTGACGACCGACGCCTTCGCAGGCGCGGCGGCCGACGAATACATGGATCCGCGTCCCTATGCGGAACTGCTGCGCAGCTGGTCCACCGACCACGCGGAATTCCAGTTCCTGCCGCGCAAGTTCAAGATCGCCATCACCGGCGCAGCAAACGACCGCGCGCTGGTCGCCGCCCATGACATCGGGCTGCGCCTGATCCAGAGGGACGGCCAGACCGGCTTCGAGGTCTGGGTCGGCGGCGGCCTGGGCCGCACCCCCATGCTGGGCAAGGTGATCCGCGACTTCCTGCCGGAAGCCGATCTGCTGGCCTATATCGAGGCGATCATCTCGACCTACAACCTGTCGGGCCGCCGCGACAACAAGTACAAGGCGCGCATCAAGATCACCGTGTCCGAGCGCGGCCTGGATGTCTTCAAGGCCGAGGTCGAGGAGGAGTTCCTGAACCGTCGCCGCGACTTCCACGGTGCCGACCGCGAGGCGCTGGCGATCTTCCGCGACCGCTTCGCTGCCCCGGCCTTCCGCAATGGCCCGACCGACGGCTATGAGGCAGAGCGTGCCAAGAACGGCGCCTTCCGCAGCTGGACCGACACCATCCTGCATCCCCACAAGATCGACGGCTATGCCAGCGTCATCGTCACCTTCAAGACGCATGGCGCGACGCCGGGCGATGCCAGCGCCGATCAGATGCGCCTGTTGGCGGATTTGGCGGACCGGTACGGACACGCCGACCTGCGCATCAGCCACGACCAGAACGTCGTGCTGCCCCATGTCCACAAGTCGGATCTGCCCGCCGTTTACGCCGCCCTGCATGGGGCGGGGCTGGCAACCGCCAATGCCGGGCTGACCAGCGACATCATCGCCTGCCCGGGAATGGATTACTGCACCCTGGCGACCGCCCGGTCGATCCCCATCGCGCAGGACATCGCCACGCATGTCAAGAACAACGGTCTGGAAGCCGAGATCGGCAAGCTGAACATCCGCATCTCGGGCTGCATCAACGCCTGCGGGCATCACCACCTGGGCCATATCGGCATCCTGGGCCTGGACCGCGCGGGGGTGGAGAACTATCAGATCACGCTGGGCGGCGACGGCTACGACATTCCGGCCATCGGCGAGCGCGCCGGCGCGGGTTTCCCGGCCGAGGAAGTCGTGCCCGCCATCGACCGCCTGCTGCGCGCCTATCTGGAGGTCCGGGCGGACGCCTCGGAACGCTTCATCGACGCCTATCGCAGGCTTGGTCCGGCGCCGTTCAAGGCCGCGCTCTACCCCGAGCCCGCCCATGCTTGACGACACATTGGACGGCCGCGCCGCGCGGCTGAACGACCGCTATCGCCACCATGCCGCGACCGAGGTTCTGCGCCGCGCCGTCGGCGATCCCGACCTGGGGCGGGTGGCGCTGGTGTCGTCCTTCGGCGCGGAATCCGTGGTGCTGCTGCACATGGTCAGCCGCGCCGCGCCGGGCCTGCCGGTTCTGTTCATCGATACGCAGATGCTGTTTGCCGAAACGCTGGCCTATCAGCAGGAGGTTTCGGCAAAGCTGGGCCTGACCAACGTCCAGGTGATCCGCGCCGATCCGGCCCAGGTCGCCCGCCACGATCCCGACGGGGCGCTGCACCGGTCCGACGCCAATGCCTGCTGCGACCTGCGCAAGACCGTGCCGCTGGAACAGGCGTTGTCGGGTTATGACGCCTGGATCACCGGCCGCAAGCGGTTCCAGAACAGCGACCGCGCCGCGCTGGAGTTCTTCGAGCCCGAGCCGCCGTCGCGCCTGCGCATCAACCCGCTGGCCCATTGGCGGGCCGAGGACGTGCAGGACTACATGGTCGAGAACAATCTGCCGCGACACCCGCTGGTCGCGCGCGGCTATCCCTCCATCGGCTGCGCGCCCTGCACGTCCCCCGTCCGCCCTGGCGAGGATCCGCGCGCGGGCCGCTGGCGGGGCAGCGACAAGACCGAATGCGGCATCCACTTCATTGGCGGCAAGATCGTCCGCGGAAAGGTTCCGGCATGACCGAACGACTGAACAGCGAACGCGTTCTGGCGCGCGACGACGGATTCCACCCTCTGACCCAGGAAGCCGAGGAAACGCTGGCCCCCGACACGCCTTTGGCCGATCTGGCGCAGCATCTGGACCGCGCGCTGATCGCCATCGACTTTCCGTCCTTTACCGACGGCCGCGGTTTTTCGCTGGCCCGGCGGCTGCGCGAGATGGGCTTCAAGGGCCGCCTTCGCGCCTCGGGGCGGCTGATCGCCGACCAATACGCCATGGCCCGCCGCGTCGGCTTCGACGAAGTCGAGGTCGCCCCCGACATCGCCGCGCGCCAGCCCGCCGAACAATGGATCGCGCGGGCCGACTGGCAGGCCTTCGACCACCGCGCCAAGCTGGCCGGCTGAAGGGGTTTCCCCCCGCCGCCCGATGGACTAGAACACGCAGGACTTCCCATGACCCTGGACATTCCCGTGGCCGACGCCGCCCCCCAGACCGACCCGCAGACCGCTTCCAAGACGCTTCCCGACGCGCAAACCGTGACGGCGGTCAATCACTGGACCGACAGCCTGTTTTCCTTTCGCGTGACGCGCCCCGCCTCCCTGCGCTTCCGGTCGGGCGAATTCGTGATGATCGGCCTTCCGGGCGACAACGGCAAGCCGTTGCTGCGGGCTTATTCCATCGCCTCGCCCAATTGGGACGAGGAACTGGAATTCTATTCCATCAAGGTGCCGGACGGGCCCTTGACGTCGAAATTGCAGCACATCCAGCCGGGCGACCAGATCATCCTGCGCCCCAAGCCGGTGGGCACGCTGGTTCTGGACGCGCTGCTGCCGGGCAAGCGGCTGTGGTTCCTGGCGACCGGCACCGGCATCGCGCCCTTCGCCAGCCTGATGCGCGACCCCGAGACCTACGAGCGTTACGAGCAGGTGATCATGATGCACACCTGCCGCACGGCGGACGAGCTGACCTATGGCCGCGACCTGGTCGAGAACCTGAAGCACGATCCCCTGCTGGGCGAGATTTACGGCGAGGATTTCGCCAACCGCCTGGTTTATTACCCCACCACCACGCGCGAGGACTCGCCGCGGATGGGCCGGATCACCGACAACCTGACCTCGGGCAAGGTGTTTGCCGATCTCGGCCTGCCGCCGATCAGCCCGACAGCCGACCGCGCGATGGTTTGCGGCAGCCTGGCCTTCAACGTGGACGTGAAGGCGGTCCTGGAAGGCTTTGGCCTGCGCGAAGGGGCCAATTCCGAACCGCGCGAATTCGTGGTGGAAAAGGCCTTCGTCGGCGACGGGGTCTGATTCTTCGCGGCGACGGGCCACTTGGCAAGGGCGCGGCAGGAACCGCGCTCTTTGCCGTTCCGGGCCTTTCCGCCGATCACGGCAGGGTCACGCAGGTGTTTGGAACTAGGCTGTTTGTCCGCCTGTTAAGGTGACAACGCAAAAACCGTCCGAGCGAAAGGAGTTTCCATGCGCCGGATCATCCACAACACCACCGCCATCGCGGCCTGCCTGTCGCTGCTGGTGCCCCAGCTTGCGCAGGCGCAGATCGCCGCCGCCCCCGGCGATCGCGCGGCCGACGGCGTTCCGGGCGCCGCGCCGCTGGTTCTGGCGCAGGCCGAGCGGGAGCAGAAGCCGGTCCGTGCGGGCCAGGCGCAGCGCGACGCCGCGGAAGAACAGCCCGACGAGCCGAAGCCGCGGCGCCAGCGCGCCGAACCGGCCCAGCCTGACGAACCTGACGCCCCGCAGCGGGCCGAACGCCAGCGGCAGCCGGAACGCCAGGGGACCGAGCGCGCGCCCCAGGCGGAACGCCCGGCACAGGCGGCCAGGGAACAGCAGCGCGAGCGTCCCGCCGACGGCGCCGAAGGCCGCGCCGCCCAGCAGGAGGAAAAGCCGCAGCGCGCCCGGGAACGGGCGGCCCGCCAGTCCGCCGAGGAGGAAGCCACGCAACGCGGCCAGGCCGAGCGCCCCGAGGAGCCCGCCCGCCGGCAGAACCGCGACCGTCCCGAGCAGGCGGCGCGTCAGCAAAACCAGGACCGTCCAGCCGAGGCCGCGCGCGAACAGCAGGCCGACCGCCCCGCGCCGCGTCGGCAGCAAGCCGAGCCTGACCCGGACCGCAACGAAGACAGGCGCCCGCAGCGCGCGGAGGGCGACGATCCGCTGGAGCGGGCGCTGGAACGGGAACAGCAGGCAGAGCGGCCCGGGGCCCCCAGGGACGGGGACAATGCCCCGCGCCGGCAGGCGGACCAGCCGCCCGCGCGGGCAGACGACGCGCCGGACGAACAGGCCGTGCGGGAAAGACTCCGGCGCGACCAGCAGCAGCGCGACACGGCGGCCGAAGGCGAAGGCAGGCCGCAACGCGCCGGCCGGCCCGCCTCGGAACAGACCCGCGCACCCGAGGCGGACGCCCCCCGGAGCGAGGCCGCGCGCCAGGCCGCCAGGGAAAGACGTGCCGCCCGCGCCGCCGCGCTGAACGAGGACAGCCAGGGCGAAGTGGTCGAACAGCGGATCACCGAGGAAAACAGCCGTTCCTCGGACGAGGACTTCGCGACCAGCCTGCGCGAAGCCCTGCAACCGGACAGCCCGCAGCAGGACCGGCAGCAGGCGCAGGACGGTGACGACGACAGCGACAACGACCTGGCCAAGGCGCTGCTGCTGGGCCTGGGGGCGGTCGCGGTCGGCACCTATCTGAACAACAACCGCCAAGTCGCGCTGTCCGCGCCCGACCGGGTGGTCGTGACCCGCGCCGATGGCAGCCAGGAGCTGATCAAGGACGACACGGCGCTGCTGCGCCAGCCGGGATCAACCGTTGCGACCGAGAATTTCGACGACGGATCGTCCCGGACGGTGGTGACGCGCGCCGATGGCAGCCGCGTGGTGACCATCCGCGACGCCGACCTGCGCGTCCTGCGCCGCACGCTGATCTCGCCCGACGGCACGCAGACGCGCCTGATCGACGACACCGCCGAGGTCGAACCCGTGGACATCGCCACGCTGCCCGCCCCGGCCCCGGTCTACGATTCGGGCGTCGCCGACGACGAGGCCGCCCTGCGGGAGGCGCTGCGGCGCGAGGTCGACATCGACCGCCGCTTCACCCTGGGCCAGATCCGCAGCATCCCCGAGGTCCGCTCTCTGGTCGCGCCCGTCAATATCGACGCGATCACCTTCGATTCCGGTTCGGCCGCAATCTCGCCCGACCAGGCGCGGCAGCTGTCCACGCTGGGCGGCGTCATCCAGGACGCCATCGCCGAAAACCCGCGCGAGGTGTTCCTGATCGAAGGTCATACCGATCTTGTCGGATCGGACGCGGCCAACCTGGCGCTGTCCGACCGCCGTGCCGAATCGGTCGCGCTGGCGCTGACCGAATATTTCCAGGTGCCGCCGGAAAACCTGGTGGTGCAAGGCTATGGCGAGCAGTTCCCACAGGTGCGCCAGGACGGCGACGTGCGCGAAAACCGCCGGGCCGCGGTCAGGCGGATCACCGACCTGCTGCAAACCGCGGAAGCGCAATGACACGGGAAAGGCCCCGGCAGCGCCGGGGCCTTTTCGCGGCGGTGTCGATCTCGGATGGTGTCAATCACAAATGCCGGGGAAACTCTATTTTCGGGCAGCGGTCCTGGATCACGGTGATGCCCCGCGCCCGCGCCCGCGCCGCCGCCCCGTCGTTGCGGATCCCCAGTTGCAGCCAGATCGACCTGAGGTCGGGAAGATGGCGAAGGGCCTCGTCCACGATGGAGTCCACGGCCTCGGCCCGGCGGAAGATGTCCACCATCTGCACCCCGGCCGATCGGGGAATGTCCGACAGGCTGGCATACACCGTCTCGCCCAGGATGCGGCTGCCGGCATGACCGGGATTGACGGGAATGACTCGGAAACCGTTGGCCTGGAGATAGCGCGCCACACCCCAGCTGGGGCGGGCTTCGTTCGGCGACAATCCCACGACCGCGATCACCTTCATGGTGCGCGCGATGCGGGCGATGTCCTCGTCGTCCTCGAAATCGACTTCCATGACGGGCCTCCCCTCCTCATCCAAAAGTTGTACGTACAATTACATAGAAAAGGCGCCCGGTCCAGTTTGCTGGCCGGGCGCAAGTCGCGGAACGAGGGACAGTGATCTGAACATGACGGTTCCGAGGTCATGTTCCAAACGGTAAATGTGCAACAGGCGCGAAAAGTTCCAGGGCAATCGCGAAGTCGTGATTGTGTGGCGGTCCGCCGGGCTTCACTGTTCCCAGATGCGGCGGGCGCGCGACAGGATTTCCTGCGGCATGCGGCGCAGCTTCTGCGCAGACCGGTCCGATCGCAGCAGATAAAGCCGGTCTCCGATGATCACGAAATGCCGCGGGTCGCCCGGCACGCGCCGCCCCTCGGCCAGGGCGACGGGGCACAGACCGCCAAATGCGGGCGCGAAGCTGCGCGGATCGGATTCGAAGCGGCTGCGGTTCTCCTCGCTGGCAAAGTGCCAGACCTTGCCTTTCCAGGTGGTCGCGATGTCGCCGCGCCCCGGAACGGGCCGTCCGCTTTGCAAAAGGCCCACCGCGTCGAATCCGTCCATGGCCCAGTTCTCGGCAAGAACGGGCAGGGCGGGGACCGACAACAGGATCAGCGAAAGAAGCAGCGGTTTCATGGAACGGGCAATGGCGGCGGCAGGACGCCTAATTGGCAGCCGCCGCCCCGATTCTCAACCGCGCGGCGCGCATTGTCGCGCTGATGTGACCCTTATGCCATGCTGGCGGCATAAAGCGCCACCGCCGCCGCGTTGGACACGTTCAGCGACCCGAAATCCGCCGCAAAGGGGATCCGCGCGACATGGTTGCAGCTTTTCAGGGTCAGTTCCCGCATCCCCGGCCCCTCGGCCCCCAGAACCAGGCAGACCGCCCGGCCGGGCAGGGTGGCAAGCAGGTCGGGCAAGGGGGCCTCGCCCGTTCCGTCCAGCCCGATCAGGACAAAGCCCATGTTCTTCAGTTGCGCCAGCGCCTCGGCAAGGTTCGGCACGCGCAGATAGGGCTGGCGTTCCAGCGCGCCCGAGGCGGTCTTGGCCAGGGCGCCGGTTTCGGGCGCGGAATGGCGGGCGGGGGCGATCACCGCGCGGGCGCCGAACACCTCGGCCGAGCGCAGGATGGCGCCGATGTTGTGGGGATCGGTCACGCGGTCCAGCGCCACCAGCAGCGGGCGACGTTCGCCGGGGGCTTCGCGCAGGACGACATCGCTGAGCCCGCCCCATTTCAGGGGCTTCACCTCCAGCGCGGCGCCCTGGTGGACGCTGTCGGGCGCCAGCGGCACGGCCTTGCCGAAAATGCGGGGGTCGGTGATCTCGGGCTCCATCCCGTGCAGGTCGCCCAGCCGGTCCAGCGCGTTGGGCGTCGCCACCAGCCGCAGCTTTTCGCGCCGGGGATTGGCCAGCGCGTCACGCACGGCATGCAGGCCGAACAGCCACACCGTTTCCGCCGCCGCCGCGCGGCGCGCCCGTTCCTTGTCGATCACCCAGTCGGGTTTCCTGGGCTTTCCCGGTCGTTCGGCCATGCGCATGATCCTTGTCGCTGGCCCCTTCAATGCGCGCGGGGCGCATCCGGCGCAAGGCCCGGAAATCCGCTTGACGCCCCCTGCCGCGCCCGCTAATGACGCCCCCACGCCGAAAGCGTTCGGCGGGCGACGTGCTGCAAGGTGCGGCAGCGGACTGTAACTCCGCCGGGGAGACCCATGCCTGGTTCGATTCCAGGGTCGCCCACCATTTTCTCCGATCTCAAGTGCTTGACGGCTGGCTTCCTCTGGTGCGCCCCATAAGTGAGCCACAGGATGCGCCTTGCAGCCTATTTGAGCCGTTCCCGGCACGGGGTCTTTTACTTCCGCTGGCCGATCCCGGCCCGGCTTCATCCCGACCGGAAGCGCGGCCATGTGCGCCTGTCGCTGCGGACAAGATGCCCCGCCATGGCGCAGCGATTATCCCGTGTGCTGGTGCTGTCTGGACAATCGCAGCTTGCATCTGCATCTGCTTCGGGCATGCGGTATGATGAAATTAGGGGGCAGGTGGCCCAGCACCTCCAAGAGCAGCTAGCCCGGTTCAAGGCTGGCGTGATGGAAAGCGGCCCGCCTGACGCAGATCGCCAAGTGCTGATGCGGAACATCTGCGCCATGCTGGGCAAGAACTGGTCCGATCATGCAGATCAGATAGGGGCGGATCAGGCTGCGCAGCAGGTGCGGGCGTTCTGTGAGCATCGCGGGATTGATCCCGACAGCCTCGCTCCCAATGTGCGGCAAGGGCTGAATGAGGCGCTGGTGCATGGCGTCGGTGCGTTCTGGCAGGAGGCTGCCGGGTTTCTGGACAGCTTGGAACGGTTCGACTTGAACGCCGCACTCCCGGCTGGTGCTGCCGTTGCGGCTGCTCCTGGCGATGCCCACCCCAGCGCCCATGTCAGCTATCAGGATGTGCTAGCGGAGTATCTGACGGAGTTGCAGCGAACAGGGCAAGTCAGGGGAAAGACAGCAGACAGCAAGCGCGAGGCGCTAGCTTTGTTGGGAGAGATTACGGACAGCAAGCCCGTTGCCGCCATGACCAAGGCCGACGCCAGACGGGTGAAGGACGTACTGCTGCGCTATCCCAAGAACCGGAACAAGATGGCCGCTACCAAAGGCAAGCCGCTGTCTGACGTGCTGGACCTGCCTGGCGTGGAAACCATCGCCACACGTACCGTTAACGCGTATATCAGCGCCTTGCAGACTTTCTTTGGCTGGGCCGTATCGCATGGTCACGCTGCCGAAAACATCTTCGATGGCACCAGAGTGAAGTTATCGAGGCAGGCCAAGGAACAGAACAGGCAGGCGTTCACCGACGATCAATTGAAGCTGCTATTCAAGCATCTAACCGAGAACCCCGATAGACTGCTGCGCAATCAGGATCACAAGTGGATCAGTCTCATCGGTATGTTCACCGGGATGCGGTTGAACGAGATAGCCCAGCTTGACCTTGTTGACACGCAGCAGGGTGATGACGGGTTGTGGTTCATCCGCGTGACCGATGAGGGAAGCCCGAACAAGCGCCTCAAGAACAGCGCCTCCCGCCGCCTTGTCCCGCTGCATGACCGCTTGGTTGCCGCTGGACTGCCCGCGTTTGTGGAGGATCGCCGCAAGAGAGGCAGCGCGCGCCTGTTCCCCGCGTTGTCTTACAGCACACAGAACGGTTATGGCCGCAACCCCGGGCGATGGTTCAACGACAGCCTATTGCCTGCGCTTGGGATGCAGGATGCGGGGTTGGTGTTCCACAGTCTGCGGCATACCATGGCAACGAAGCTGGCGCGGGCTGATGTTCCCGACACACAAGTCAAGGCGATCTTAGGGCATGAACAGCAGGGCGTTACGTTCAGCTCGTACTTCCACGGCTTCCGGCCTGCGCAACTCAAGGCGGCAATCGACAAGTTCGACTTCTGATGCTGCCTGCCGCTTGGGTTAGCGACCCATGATCTTCCAGCCACGTGGCTTGCGGGGTTCCGGCTGTGCCGCCGCGCCAATCTCGATCACGGTTGATCCATCGGGCCGATGCACGACCCCGGATGGTGTGAGTCCGCAGGCTTGGACGATCCGCAGGGTTTCTGTGATCCGCTTCGGGCTGGCAAGGATGCGGCGGCGGGCCGGGGCAGGCGAGGCCACGGGAACAGCGCGCAAATGCTGAATAAGCACCCTAAGTGCATCTGCGCCGCCCTCTGGGTCGGGTACTTGGGCAGTAGGATCAGGAAGCGCAGACAGTGCCGCACTGATGTCCTGGGGCGTGGCAACGGCATCCTCTGCCGTTCGGGGCAGGCCCATTGCGGCCAGATCATCTAGGGCGGCTTCTGGGCTGCCGGGCTTGCTGCTCTGGCGCTGCTTCATCGGGATGCCTTTGGTAGATCCTGTGCGGGCCGTACAGCGGCCTTAACGGCTTCGGAGAGGTAGGATGGCGGAAAGGTGCCTTGCGCCTGCCAGACGCGCAGCAGGGCGGCCCTGCGGCAAGGTGCGCGGCCTCACGCCGCCTGCTGCTGGATCGCGGCGTAGGTACCCCGGGCGGTCCTGGCGATCAGCCCCATTTCTACGGCGGTGTTCAAGCTGTCCCGCGTCACCCGTTCGGAAGGCAGGGCGATGCCCATGCGCCAAGCTGCGGTCATGATCTGCGGCACGGTGAGTTCCGGCCACCCGGCATTCGCGCCTTGGCCTACAACCTCTGCGAACTGGACAGCCCGCTCTGGGACGTGAACCCGGCTCATGGGACGGGGCTTTCTGCGCCCCTGCGATCTGGCAGACATGCTGATTACCTTCTGACTGTCGGGAATGGGGCTGTGATCCAAGGCAGGACCGGCTGTGGTGCGGGCTGGGACAGACAAGATGCGCCGCTGTCCGGTCCATGCTCCAATGCCTTGCCGCGCTGCATGGGCCAGCACTACGCTCAAGACTGCCCCAACATCTTGCGGCCTGTCGCTTCTGGATGTCAGGAAGGCTGCCGCGCCCGGTGTCATCTGCCGCACATCAACCCACCCGAACCGCATGCACAGCATCTCTGCCGCATTGTCGAATACCATCTGGTACGTAGGAGTACGCCGGGCGAGTTCGCCACTGGTCTTGTATAGCCCAATGCAGCGGGCAAGGCTGAAAGGAAGGCTTTGCAGCACTTCCCGGATTTTCCCCGGTCGTAGTTTAGTACGTGTCAGCGCGAGTGCATACGCCGAGGAATACCATGGTTCAATTTCATTATCAGGGAAGGCAACTCGCAGGGGCTGCTTCATTCGCGAAGTCTTAAACCGGAAATCCCATTTGACAGTGCCGTCAGTGAGAACCCGCTGGTGCATCTAAGGGGCTGTCTGGCTTTGCATCATCTTCGCCTTGCTTCTGATGCTGGATGAATACCGGGGCACTGCTTGGCAAGAAAGGATGCCACTCCAGAAAAAGTAGAGGTAGCTGTTCTGTCTGCATAAATTGTTTATGAAATGCTGGCTAACCAATCCAGATGTTTTATCTAGTTAGACCGGAGTACTACACTTAGGTGCAGAGTGGTCCATGCTGCCCTGCATCACTCACAGGCACACAAGTCATAGGATATACTGGTATTGCTTCCTACCCCATACTATGATCTGGTTATAATCCAAGTATAATCTAGATGTGCTACTGATTGATTATTGAGTAGATTACCATTAGTATCTATCAGGGTATAGTATTAGGGATTGTACCGGATTGAATATCCTGCATGGCTGACCTTGGTCCCGCCGTTGGGAAGCTATGCCGGTGTCTATTTCCGGTGTATCTGATTGGTTCCATCCCCGGCTAGATCATCGGCCCGGTTCATCCTCCGGCTTTCATCCCCGGCCTAATCCATCCGTTCCACGGTACGACAGATGAAGGGTTTATCTGTCTATGAGATGAGGGGTTAAGGCCGGGTTGCCTAGGTTAATACAGTTAGATCAGTATGTTACCTTATCTTGCGGCTGCATTTGTTGACTGGCTCCAAAGACGACAGATACCGGGCAGGGATTTAGCATTCCCTTCCCCGGCCTCGTCTGCCTAGGGTCAGCCGGGAGGCTTCCGGGAAAGAAGACAGATCAGCGTAAAAATCCTTATACCTCTCTGGCTGCGCAGGAGGGCATTGCAGAGGCTCTAACCAATTTGGCTAGGGCGTTACCGGAAACCGCCCTTCCGCCGCCCCACGGCCCGCTCTGCGGCTCTGCGCATGCATCATCCGGCAGGCCGGGCATCAAGGATGCGATATACGCTCGCCCGACCGATCCCAAGTTGCTTCGCGGCCTCTGCTGCCGACACGCCTTCCTGTCTAACCAGGCGCAGCACATCGTCCGCCTTGGCCTTGGCTGTCGGCTTCCTGCCCTTGTACTTTCCCTCTGCCTTGGCCTTGGCGATGCCTTCGCGCTGTCGCTCCAGCATGATCTCCCGCTCGAACTGCGCGATGCTGCCTAGCAGGTTCAGCATGAGCCGACCGTTCGGGGTGCCGGTGTCAATCGCCGCGTCGAGAATGCGCAGGCTTGCCCCCTTGGCGCTGACCTGTTCCACGATCCCCAAGAGATGCGCGACCGATCGGGCCAGCCGGTCCAGCTTGGTGACGACCAGGGCATCCCCGTCCATGATGAACTCTAGAGCTAGGGCAAGCTGTTCCCGGCCTGCCGTATCCACTGATGACACTTCCTCTTGAAAGACTTTCTCACAGCCTGCCCGTTCCAAGTCGCGAAGCTGTGCAGCAAGTCCTGCCTTCTGGTCCGTGGTGGAAGTCCGTGCATACCCGACGATCATACCTAAGCCCTCTCAATGAAGTCTTAAATATCATGATACGATTGTCTCAAAACGTCAAGAGGATTGATGTGAGACACAACCAGCCATGCCCCCGCCTGTCTCACATGACCTTGCCCTGTGGGACGGGGCTGCCTTGGCGGTCGTCCTGTCGTCCTGTCCCGCTGGCTGCGATCAGATGCACATGCCACTGCCCCTAGCCTAGGGCATGGCCGATCTGTGGGAAGGGGGCTATGGGGGAAGTACTGTGCCGTAGAAGGGATAGATGCCCCTGCGCAAAAATTTGTCAGTTTTTTACGATAAGCTATCCAATGAAGCCGTGCTTGCGCGCGGCAGCGATGACAGGCAACTGTTGCCCGCCCGCTTTGGTGTAGCCGGTGGCATCTTTTATTAGATCAAGGTCGATGTCAGGATCAGAGTAGCGAGAGAGAAACCGCATCGCTAAGCCGTTTGCCTCGGCAGAGGACATCCCATTGTCCAGCAGCTTCAAGTATGCGTAGGCACGGACGAACCGCTTGCCGCGTGACGTAGTGTGCCAAGTAAATGCGGCATAGCCCAGCACAGCTAGGACGATAAGTTCAAGCATGGTGCGCCTCATAAGTCTCTGACATTAATAATGCCAGCCTAGCTTTAATGGAGTTCGTCCGTCTAGAAGCCACCATTGCGCAGGTGATTAGAATTGGAGGAACTTGCACAGCAATGCCACAGGTGCGACACACAGGTGCGACACAACACAACCCGCGCACATCAGATTGTCAGCTAATTTAGGTTCTTACGGGATTGGTGGCCGTTCCAGGGTCGCCCACCATTTTCCCGACAGATGCCCGTTTCCGTCAGGGCCGGATGCCGTCAAGGGGAACGGTCTTTCCGAAACCGTCCTTTTTCGCGAACATCTGCCGGATGTCCGCGTCCGACGGCGATTTGTCGGCCAGGGCCCTGCGCGCCTCGTGAATCGCGATGTCCTTCTTGATCGCCAGGACGCGGGCCAGGATCCGCGGAATGGCCGCGGCCTTGGCGGTGGCGGCGACGGTCAGCAGGAATGCCAGCGATTGCAGGCCGCGCCGCGCCGCGTCGGGAACCTCGAACGGCGAGGAGGGGATCCGAAAGCCGATCTCCGGCATGATGGCGATCGCCATCAGCAGCGCCACGGCCCCTGCCACCAGCCCAAGGATCGAAAACAGGGTGCGCATGGCCTGCGCCAGTTCCCGCGCCAGTTCCTCGATCTTCATGACCGAACGTCCGGTCGAGGACAGGCTGCCGATGACCAGCGACACGGTGGGCAGGATGCTGGCCGAAACCAGCCCCAGAAAGGTCACAAGCAGCCGCGACGGATCGCCGGTCAGCAGGGCTGGCGGCAACAGCGCGCCGGCCGCGGAACCCGCGGTCAGGGCGGCAAGTCTCAGCCATCGAAGCGACAATCTATTTTCCCGGCGGCGGCCCATTCCTTCAGGGCCTCGATGATCTTCACCATAGCATCGGCCGGATCAAGAAGGGAGCCTTCGGTTGCGATGTCCTTCACGACCGACAGCTTCACCATGCCCCCCTGTTCCCGGCCGTCGCCTTGCAGACCGAGATCGGCGGGATCGACATTGCGCAGGGCTTCGTCGATGGCGGCCCTGGGGATGCGCAGCTTGTGCCTCCGGTCCTTGATGAAGACCTTCAGCAGCCCTTCCACCCGGCCGCCTTCCGGCACCTCGGCTTCCAGGCGCGCCAGGGCGTCGTCGCGCCAGCCCATCAGGCGCAGCACGTCGAGGATCGTGGCCCCCTTGTCGCGGACCTCGGCCGCCTGCCGGTCGATCGGGTGGTCGCCCGCCAGGGCCCTGGCGCGAAAACTGGGCCGCGCGTTCAGCGTCAGGTCGCTGAATTCGGTCAAGCCCTTTTCGCCGGTCGCCAGGAACTTGCCCGCCAGGACGATGCGGTCGTCTGGCTCCAGCTCGCCCGCCTGCCGGAACAGCGCGGTGATATAGCGTTCAAGCACGGCCCCCCTGACCGCCGTGCTTTCGATCAGGCCGACATGGTTCCGGTTGACCGCGAAATACAGCACCCCCTTCACGATCCGCGCGCCCCGGCCCACGTCGATGTTCTGGACAAGGAACTCGTCCGTGTCGTGGTCCAAGGATTGCAGCACGGCCTGGATGTCCGCCCCGGCCTTGACGTGGATGATCTGCCCGCAAAAGACCGGCCCGTCCCAGGTTTCCGGCGACGAGACCTTGTTCAGCACGACATGGCTGCCGTCCCCGTCCAGGTCGATGGCGCGCAGGCGGGCGTTCCCGCCGATCAGATGGGCGTCGGTCCGGCGGCGCAGCACATCGACCAGCACCGCCTTGAGGTCCATCCCCCGCAGGGCGCCGCTCGCCTTGAACTCGCGGTACTGAATGGTGGCCTTCTTCGGCAAGGCACTGCTCCTGGTTGATTCGAAGCAAGTATCGCACGCCGCAATATAGAACAAAACAAGAACATTGTGACCGGGAAAAAACATGGTGACCCCGACAGGACTTGAACCTGTAACCTGCCCCTTAGGAGGGGGCTGCTCTATCCAGTTGAGCCACGGGGCCGCCATAGCCCTTTTGACCGCTACGACGCGGTTTGGCAAGGTTGTCGCGCGGGCTGGCGGGCGCTAACATCGGGCAAAGACCTGACCGATCGGTGCCTGATGAACGCTTCCCGCCCCCGCCGCCCCCTGACCTTGCGGGATGTTTCCGAAGCATCCGGCGTCTCGGAGATGACCGTCAGCCGCGTTTTGCGCAACCGGGGCGACGTGTCGGCGGCCACGCGCGAAAAGGTGCTGACGGCGGCGAAGATGCTGGGCTATGTCCCCAACAAGATCGCGGGCGGGCTGGCCAGCCAGCGGGTGAACCTGGTCGCCGTGGTGATCCCGTCCTTGTCGAACCTGGTGTTTCCCGACGTGCTGGGGGGAATCTCGGCGGAACTGGACGACACCGGCCTGCAACCCGTGATCGGCGTCACGAACTATTCCCCCGCGCGCGAGGAGATGGTGCTTTACGACATGCTGTCCTGGCGTCCGTCCGGGGTGATCCTGGCGGGGCTGGAACACAGCAAGGCCTCCCGCGCCATGCTGGCCAGTTCCGGCATCCCCGTGGTCGAGATCATGGACGTGGACGGCGAAGGGATCGACACGATTGTGGGCATTTCCCACCGCCGCGCGGGGCGCGAAATGGCCGCGCGGATCCTTGCGGCCGGATACCGCCGCATCGGATTCGTCGGCACCCACATGCCCGAGGATCACCGCGCCCGAAAGCGCCTGGCCGGGTTCGAGGAAGGCCTGGCCGAGGCGGACGTTTCGCTGGAAGCGCGCGAATACTACCAGGGCGGATCCTCGCTGCTGAAGGGGCGGGAACTGACCGAACGGATTCTGACCCGGGCGCCGGAACTGGATTTCCTGTATTTCTCGAACGACATGATCGGGGCCGGGGGGCTGCTTCATTGCCTGGACAAGGGCTATGACATTCCGGGCCGGATCGGGCTTGCGGGCTTCAACGGCGTCGATCTGCTGGACGGGCTGCCGGTGCGGCTGGCTACGACCGATGCGCGGCGCGTCGACATCGGGCGGCGCGCGGCGCGGCTGGTTGCGGGCAAGGACAGCCTGCCCGAGGATCGCATCGTCGCGCTGACCCCGACCTTCCTGCCGGGCGACACGATCCGTCATGGGTAATCTTGTGAGGGACCGGGCGCATGATTAAGTCTGCCGCCATGCGTATTCCCTTTCTTGACCGTCTGACGAACAAGGGCCCCCGCGTCTCGGTGATCCGCCTGCACGGCGCCATCGGCATGGCCGGGCGCGGCGGCGCGCTGTCCGACGCCGCGCTTGCCCCGGTGATCGAGCGCGCCTTCCGCAAGGGCAGGCCGGTGGCCGTGGCGTTGTCCATCAACTCGCCCGGCGGATCGCCGGTGCAATCGTCGCTGATCGCCGCGCGCATCCGGCGGCTGGCGGACGAGACGAAGACCCCCGTTCATGCCTTTGTCGAGGATGTCGCGGCCTCGGGCGGATATTGGCTGGCCTGCGCCGGGGACCGGATCTGGGCGGACGAAAGCTCGATCCTGGGGTCGATCGGCGTGATCTCGGCGGGCTTCGGCTTCCAGGATCTGATCGCCCGCTGGGGGATCGAGCGGCGGGTGCATACGGCTGGGCGGTCGAAATCGACGTTGGACCCGTTCCGCCCCGAACGCCCCGAGGACGTGGAGCGTCTGCACAACGTGCTGGAGCCGATCCACCAGGCCTTCAAGGACCACGTGGCGGCGCGGCGGGGGGATCGGCTGACCAGCGACCGCGACCTGTTCACCGGCGAATTCTGGGCCGGACGGCAATCGGTCGCCCTGGGGCTGGCCGACGGCATCGGCCATCTGGTGCCGCAGATGAAGGCGCTTTACGGCGACAAGGCGCGCTTTGTCGTTCATGCGCCCCGCCAGTCGCTGTTCCGCAGACTGGGCCTGTCGGCGGGCACCGTTCTGGACGCCGCCCAGGAACGCGCGGCCTTTGCCCGCTTCGGTGCCGGGGGATGAGCGTCCGCGTCGTTGTCCTGTTCCTGCTGGTGATGGTGGCGGTGGCGCTGCTGCGCGGTCCGGCCTTTCGCCGCGGGTTGGCGCGGATTCTGGGGATTCGACCGGCCAACCGCCGGTCCCGGCGCCGCGACTGAAACGGGTCCGAGCCTGCGGCAGTTGTCCCCGGTTCGGGTAAGATCCGTGAAGCAAGGGACTGAAACTGCGCAAGTTTCGTCAATCGCCAGGTGCAGCTAAAAATTTTCTTTGGAAATCAATGCTCTAATACTATGCCTAAAAATGCGGCAAAGTTACGGCAATGTAACGATTGCTGGACAGGAGCCCTCAGGCTCACAGGACACCCACAGTTTTATCCACAGTGCCGGTGGACAGCTTCTGCCTTGCAATCGGCCTCGGGAACTTGCAGCCCGCCACGGGAATCACTTTCTTGTCTGACATGACCCAAACGACCGCACCCAAGACCGGCCATGCGCTGATCCAGGATTATCTGCGCCAGCTTGACCGCAGCCCCGGCGTCTACCGGATGCTGGATGCGCAGGGCGGGGTGCTGTATGTCGGCAAGGCCCGCGACCTCAAGGCGCGGGTGTCGAACTATGCCCGGCCTTCGGGCCATTCGGCGCGGATCGCGCGGATGATCCGCGAAACCTGCTCGATGATGTTTCTGACCACGCGCACCGAAACCGAGGCGCTGCTGCTGGAGCAGAACCTTATCAAGCAGCTGAAGCCGCGCTACAACGTGCTTCTGCGCGACGACAAGTCCTTTCCGAACATCCTGGTCGCCAAGTCCCACGCCTATCCCCAGATCAAGAAGCATCGCGGGGCCAAGTCGGAAAAGGGCGACTATTACGGCCCCTTCGCCAGCGCCGGGGCGGTGAACCGCACGCTGACGCAGTTGCAGCGGGTGTTCCTGCTGCGCAACTGCACGGATGCGACCTTTGAATCCCGCACGCGTCCCTGCCTGCTGTTCCAGATCAAGCGGTGCAGCGCGCCCTGCGTGGGCCGGATCAGCGCCGATGATTACGGCGCGCTTGTGTCGGACGCCGAACGCTTCCTGCAAGGCAAGACCACGGTGATCCAGGCGAACCTGGCCCGCGACATGGCGCAAGCGGCGGAAAACATGGAATACGAACGCGCCGCCGCGCTGCGCGACCGCATCAAGGCGCTGACCGCCGTGCAGTCGGTCCAGGCCATCAACCCCAAGCGCGTGGCCGAAGCCGACATCGTGGCCCTGCACATGGAAAGCGGCCAGGCCTGCGTGCAGGTCTTCTTCATCCGCGGCAACCAGAGCTGGGGCAACCGCGACTTCTATCCCAGGCTTGGCGGCGCGGAGTCTCCGGGCGAGGTGATGCAGGCCTTTCTTCTGCAATTCTACGACGACAAGCCGCCGCCCCGGATGATCCTGCTGTCCCATGCCCCGGACGAACCCGACCTGACCCGGCAGGTGCTGTCCGAACGCGCCGCCCGCCGCATCGTCATCGGCGTCCCGCAGCGGGGCGAGAAGTTCGAGCTTGTGGAAAACGCCGGACGCAACGCCCGTGAAAGCCTGGCCCGCCGCATGTCCGAAAGCGCCACCCAGCTGCGCCTGCTGGAAGGCCTGGGCGAGGCCTTCGACCTCCCCGCCTCGCCGCGCCGGATCGAGGTTTACGACAACAGCCACATCATGGGCACCAACGCCGTGGGCGGCATGATCGTGGCCGGACCGGAAGGCTTCATCAAAAGCCAGTACCGCAAGTTCAACATCAAGGGGACCGAGATCACGCCGGGCGACGACTTCGGCATGATGAAGGAGGTTTTGTCCCGCCGTTTCGTGCGCCTGCTGAAGGAAGACCCCGACCGCACCACGGAAGCCTGGCCCGACCTGCTGCTGATCGACGGCGGTGCGGGGCAGGTGTCGGCCGTGGACGGCATCCTGGCCGAACTGGGCGTCGAGGACATCCCGGTCGTCGGCGTCGCCAAGGGCATCGACCGCGACCAAGGGAAAGAGGAATTCCACCGCCCCGGCCGCGCCCCCTTCGCGCTGCGCATGAACGACCCGGTCCTGTATTTCGTCCAGCGCCTGCGCGACGAGGCGCATCGCTGGGCCATCGGCACCCACCGCGCCAAGCGCGCCAAGGCCGTCATGGCCAACCCCTTGGACGAGATCGCGGGCATCGGCGCCGCCCGCAAGCGCGCCCTGCTGGCCCATTTCGGCAGCGCCAAGGCCGTCAGCCGCGCGGGCCTGGCCGACTTGCAGGCCGTCGAGGGGATCTCGGCAGCCATGGCGCAAAAGGTTTATGACCATTTCAACGCCCGCGGCTGACGCTGCAGCGCCGACAGGCGACCGGCCTGCCAGGGAATGTTTTCCCGAACTTCGCGGCACAGGGAAAACAAGAATGCGCCATCGTGACGCAGGGGAATTCAGAAACCTTTGGAAAACAGCGGCTTGGTGATCGGCGCTCCG
This sequence comes from Paracoccus angustae, assembly GCF_042648745.1. Lineage (NCBI taxonomy): Bacteria > Pseudomonadati > Pseudomonadota > Alphaproteobacteria > Rhodobacterales > Paracoccaceae > Paracoccus > Paracoccus angustae. Next base: position 38,880 of record NZ_JBHRXY010000002.1, on the reverse strand, counting down.
GTTCCGCGCGTTTCTGCCGCGGCGCCGCACAGGGTATGGGGTGGCAAGATACCTCTGCCCCTGGGGTATGTCGCGTTATGGTTGTGACTTGCTCAACCCGAGGAGGCCCTCATGCCCCGTTTGCCTCAGACCGGCATCGCTGACCGACGGACCCCCGCCTTCACTCTGCCGGATGTCCGGGACGGCAGCTGGGACGAATTCAAACCCCACCTGACCCAACTGGACGCCGAACTGACCGACAACTATGCGGCCGGCAGCGACCCGGTTCTCTGCGTCCGCGACCGGGACGGCCGCAACTGGACGATCGAACTGGCCAGCCACGCCCGCAACGCCGAAATCGGCCTGTCCCAGGCCGCCGCCCTGCCGGGCGATCCCGTGCGCGTCATCGGCCGGCGCACGCGTCATTTCGGCGAACAGCGGATCAAGGCCGTCCACCTGACCATCGCCGGACGCCCGTTCGAGCTTTATCCCGGCGCCCTCGGCTGACCGGTGGCCCGATCGGGGGGCGCGGCGCATTTCGGTGCGCCGCCCCTTTCCAAGTCTGGCGCCACGGACTAGCTTGCCCTCATGCGCTGGACCGTCCCCAATATCCTGACCCTTCTTCGGCTGATCGCGGCTCCCGCCGTGCCGCTGATGTTTCTGTATTTCAGTCGTCCCTTCGCGGATTGGGCGGCGCTGGCGCTGTTTCTGGTCGCCGCCGCCACCGACTGGATCGACGGCTATCTGGCGCGCAGCTGGCAGCAGGAAAGCCGCTTCGGCGCGGCCATGGATCCCATCGCCGACAAGGCCATGGTGGTGATCGCCATCGTGGTCATCACCGGCTATTCCGGGATGAACCCCTGGCTGATCCTGCCCGCCACCCTGATCCTGTTCCGCGAGGTCTTCGTGTCCGGCCTGCGCGAGTTTCTGGGATCGAACGCGCGGCTCCTGAAGGTCACGAAGCTGGCCAAATGGAAGACCACCACGCAGATGGTCGCCATTTCGGTCCTGTTCCTGGGCACCGGGCTGGCCTATGTCGAATACGGCCGCCCCCCGCGCGTGGGCGAGGGGCATCTGCCGTGGTTCTCGTCTTCCTGGGCGGATCTGGCGACGCAGGTCGGCCTGCTGCTGATCTGGATCGCGGCGCTCCTGACGGCCTGGACCGGCTGGGACTACTTCGTCAAGGCGCGCCCCTACCTGCGCGAACCCGGCCATGACGCTTGACGTGCTGTATTTCGCCTGGCTGCGCGAACGCATCGGCCAGCCGCGCGAGCGAATCGACACAAACGCCGCCACCGTCCGCGAGCTGATCGCCGACCTTGCCGCGCGCGACGACTGGCACGCGGCGGCCTTTGCCGACCTTGCCGCCGTGCGCTGCGCGGTGGACCAGCAGCTTGCCGACCTGGACGCGCCCCTGGCGGGCGCGCGCGAGGTCGCCTTCTTTCCCCCCATGACCGGCGGCTGATCCATGTCGGCCCGCGTTCAGACCGCCCCCTTCGATCTGGCCCGCGAACTGGCGGGCTTCGGCGCGGGGGCGGGGGCCGTTGTCACCTTCACCGGCGTGGTGCGCGACGACACCGGCCGGATGGCCGCGCTCGAGATCGAGCATTACCCCGGCATGACCGAACGCGCGCTGTCCGACTTGGGGACAAACGCCGCCGCCCGCTTCGGCCTGACCGACTGGCGCATCGTCCATCGCCACGGGCGCCTGACGGTGGGGGAACCCATCATGATGGTCGCCACCGCCGCCCGCCATCGCCAGGCGGCGTTCCAGGCGGCGGACTACCTGATGGACTGGCTGAAATCCCGCGCGCCCTTCTGGAAACGCGAGATTGCCCGAAACGGCGCCGCCCGCTGGGTCGATGCGAAATCCAGCGACGAAGACGCCCTGTCGCGCTGGCAGGCTTCTTCTTTGCCCAAATACCCATCTCCGGCCGCCACCGATGATCCGGCCTGAACTGCGGGCCTGGGCCGCCAGACGGTCCGAGGCCCTGGCCGCCACCGCGATCCTTCTGGCCGGCCTGTGGCTGGCCCTGCGCGGCGGCTGGTTCTTCGCCGCCCTTGGCGGCCTTGTCCTGCTGGTCGGCCTGTCGCTGCTGCTGGGCGCGATCCGCCGCCTGCCGTTCCGCCGCCGGATCGACGCCCCCGGCGTGGTCGAGGTGGACGAAGGCGCCATCCGCTATTACGGCGCGGCGGTCCTGGGCGGCGAGATCGCCCTGCGCGATCTGGTGGAAATCCGTCTGCTGCGGCTCAAGGGCCGGGGCAATTGGCGGCTGCGCAGCGCCAGCGGCGAAGCCCTGCTGGTTCCCGTCGATGCCGCCGGGGCCGAGGCTCTGGCCCATGCCTTTACGGCGCTGCCGGGGCTGGACATGGGAACCGTGTCCGCCGCCCTGGCCCATGTCGCCGACCAGCCGGACGCGGTGCGCACCGTTTGGCGGAGGCCGGGCTGAGGCGGGTTGACTTGGCCCCCGCCGCGCGTCACCTGTGACGCGCGAATCCAGAAAGGCCCTGCTCATGTCGATACCACAACAGGGCGGAGGCCCGATCGAAAGCCGCGACCAGCTGGCCGCCTATATCGCGTCGGGCGAAAAGCCGCGCGAGGCTTGGCGCATCGGGACCGAGCACGAGAAGTTCGGCTATGACAAGGCCAGCCTGATGCCCTTGCCCTATGAGGGCGCCTGTTCCATCCATGCAATGCTGACGGGCCTCCGGGAACGCTTCGGCTGGTCGCCGGTGACGGAAGGGGACAAGCTGATCGGGCTGGAACGCGACGGCGCCAACGTCAGCCTGGAACCCGGCGGGCAGCTGGAGCTGTCGGGTGCGCCGCTGGAAACCATCCACCAGACCTGCGACGAGGTGAACCAGCACCTGGCCGAGGTGAAGGAGGTCGCCGACCGCATCGGCGCGGGCTTCATCGGGTTGGGCGCGGCGCCGATCTGGTCCCAGGACCAGATGCCGATGATGCCCAAGGGCCGGTATCGGCTGATGACCGACTACATGGACCGGGTCGGCACCCTGGGCAAGCAGATGATGTACCGCACCTGCACCGTGCAGGTGAACCTGGACTTCGGCAGCGAAGCCGACATGGTCCAGAAGATGCGCGTGGCCCTGTCGCTGCAACCCGTCGCCAACGCGCTGTTCGCCAATTCGCCCTTTCTGGACGGCAAGCCCAACGGCTGGAAAAGCTGGCGCGCGCATATCTGGCAGAACCTGGACGCCGCGCGCACGGGGATGCTGCCCTTCGTGTTCGAGGACGGCTTCGGATACGACGCCTGGGTGGACTATGTCCTGGACGTGCCGATGTATTTCGTGTATCGCGACGGCAGATACATCGACGCCCTGGGCCAGTCGTTCCGCGATTTCCTGGACGGACGCCTGCCCGCCCTTCCGGGCGAGGTGCCCACCCTGTCCGATTGGGCCGACCACATGACCACGGTCTTTCCCGAGGCCCGCGTCAAGAAATACATCGAGATGCGCGGCGCCGACGGCGGCCCCTGGCGCCGCCTTTGCGCGCTGCCCGCGCTGTGGGTCGGGCTGATCTATGACCAGACCGCGCTGGACGCCGCCTGGGATCTGGTCAAGGGCTGGAACCACGAGACGCGCGAAGCCTGGCGGCGCGAGGCGGGGATCCACGCGCTCGACGCGCAGGTGAACGGGGTTCGGATGCGCGACCTGGCGCGCCAGGTGGTCGGGATCGCCGAGCAGGGGCTGAAAAGCCGCGCCCGTGCGGGGGCGGGCGGGATGGTCCCCGACGAGACGCATTTCCTGAACGCCATCAAGGAAAGCCTGGACAGCGGCAAGGTGCCCGCCGACGAACTGCTGGACAAGTACCACGGCGAATGGAACGGCGACCTGACGCGGATCTATCGCGAATATTCCTATTGACCGGGGGCGGCCCCGGTCAGAACCGCCAGGTCAGGCCCAGCAGCGGACCCGCCATGGTGGCGTCCACCCGCGTGCCGCCGCTGCGGTAATCCACGTCCAGCCGCCGATAGCCCACCGAGACATAGGCCCGCTCGGTCATCCGGTAATTGACCGTGGCGACCACCTGCGTGGTCTTTTCAGACCCCATCCCGGTGACGCCGTGGTCGATATAGGCGATGGCGGACCACCGGGGCGCCAGCGTGTAATTCGCCCGCAAGGCGATGATCGGATCCACGAAATCCTTGTCCCCCGACCGGCTGATCGCCCCGCCCGCGACCAGGATCTCGGCCTCGATCTTCCAGGCGCGCACGCCTCCCAGCACGTCCAAAGCCAGCCCGCCGTTGTCGATGGCCCGCCAGCCCGCAGCCAGGGTCAGGGACCGCTGCGACACCTCGCCTTCAGCCGGAAGACCGGGCGGGATCAGCCCCGACTTGGAACTGGCCGAATAGCTGAGATCGCCCAGAACGACGAAGCGATCCCTGCGGGCATAGCCGGACAGGAAAAAGGCCGCGTCCAGATCCTCCAGCACCTCGGAAAAGCTCTTGTCGAAGGACAGCGTGGGCGCGCCGGTGAAGGGGGTCACATCCCCGCCCAGGCCCGAGGCCCAGACATAGGGCGTGACCTGCGCGTTCCAGTCCTGCGCCAGGGCAGGGGTCGCGCCCAGGATGGCGAGGGCGGCAAGCCTGATCATATCGTATCCCCCGAAAGTTCGTCCTTGAACACGCGGCCGTTCTTCATGATCAGCCGCAGGTTGGCCTTGTCCCCCAGCCAGTCCAGCCCCTGTTCGGGATCGCCGTCGATCACCAGCAGGTCGGCAAGCGCGCCTTGCGCGATCACCCCCAGCCTGCCGTCGTAAGGTGCCCGCGCGCCCGACAGCGCCAGCAGCCGTCCCGCCGCCCCCGTGGCGCGGTGCAGCGCGGCCAAAGGCGACATGAAGCGCGAAAGCTTGGCCAGTTGCCGCCCCTGGCTTTCGCCGCCGCCATACAGGATGTCGCTGCCGAAGGCCCAGTTGACGCGGTGCTTGTCGGCCCATTCAAAGGCGCGCGCCGTGCCCTCGGCCACGGCGCGCTGCGCGGCCACGGCCTTGGGGTCGGCATACTGGTTCGCGTCCTCGTCCGCCAGAAAGGGCTGGATCGACCACCAGGTGTCGCTGTCGGCCATCAGCCGCACGGTGTCCTCGTCGGCCAGTTGCCCGTGCTCGATGGACTTCACCCCGGCCGCGATGCAGCGCCGGATGCCGGGCGAGGTATAGACATGGGCGCAGACATAGGTGCCCCAGTCGGAGGCCGCATCAACCGCCGCGCGGATCTCGGCTTCCGTGAATTGCAGCGATTCCAGCGGGTCGTATTGGGACGCCACGCCGCCCCCTGCCGTGATCTTGATCTGGCTGGCGCCCTTCATCAGCTGCTCGCGGGTGCGGCGCAGCACCTCGGGAACGCCATCGGCCAGCGCGGACATGCCTTGCCGGCTGGCATAATCCGCCGGATCGCCGGGCATCATCGGCAGGCTGTTCCCGAACCGGAAATCCCCGTGCCCCGAGGTTTGCGAGATGATCGCCCCCGCCGGAAAGATGCGCGGCCCCGTGACCACGCCGCGATCCACCGCCGCCTTCAGCCCGAAGGCCGGGCCGCCCACGTCGCGCACGGTGGTGAAGCCGCGCATCAGCGTGGCCCCGGCCTCTTGCCCCGCCATCAGGTGCAGGAAGCCGATGTCCTGGGTCATCGCCACGACCTGGCTGACGGATGCCAGCGTCGCGTGCCAATGCGTGTCGATCAGGCCGGGAACGACGGCGCGTCCGCCGCAGTCGATCACCTGCGCGTCCCCGGGGCCTTGGCCGGGGGCGGGCAGGGCGGCGATCCGGCCATTGTCGATCAGGATGCCCACGCCGTCGCGCAGGGACAGGTTTTCGCCGTCGAACAGGCGAAGGTTGGTCAGCAGGATGGGCCTTGCTGGGGTCTGGGCCTTTGCCCCGCGCGGGGCAAGGCCGAAGCCCGCGAACATGCCCACCACCGCCGCCATCCCGCCCAGCATCTGGCGGCGGGAAATGTCTGCCTCGATCCGGCGCATGATCGCCAGGGTTTCCGGGCTGCCGCAGTGGCAGAAACGCAGGCTGCCGGAAACGGGGTCTGGCTGGAAACAGGCTTGGCACATGGCGATTCACCGGCGGACAGGGAAAACGACAGACATTTGTTTATCGCATGATGGTCGAAACGGAGCGTTTGGCAAGCGCGGCGAATGGCCGCGCCGCTTGATCGGGCCGATAGGCGCACGACAATATGACCGCCCGTCCCCTTGCGCGGATTTCCTGCCGGTGGCAGGGCAAGGGAAAAGCGGAAAGGGGCAGTCGATGAAGACGGATGCGATGGTGTGGGTGCAGCGGACCGTGGGCGCGGTCTTCGCGGTGGGCGTCGTGGCCTTGATCGGCGCGATCGTCGGCCAGGTCGGCCAGGCCGAGGGATTGCCGCCCTTGCCGATCTTCGTGGGCCTGCTGGGGATTGTGACGCTGATCCTGCTGTCGGGCGCCTGCCTGGCGCTGATCTCGCTGGCGATCTCGGCGCGGCGGGGGGCGGATGCGCTGCGCCGCCTTGCGGGGCAGGGCATGGCCGCGCCCGTCGCGGCCCCGGCGCGCGTCTTCAGCCAGCCGCCCCTGCGCGAGGTCGTGGCCGAGCCGCAGCCCGAACCCGCTCCGACCCGCCCGGCGCGTCCCGTCGGCCGGATCCTGGTGGCCGAGCGTTAACCCTTTTTCCCGATCCGGGGCTCGGACCCGTCCAGCAGGCGGGCGATGTTGGCGCGGTGGCGGACAAGGATCAGCACCGCCATGAACAGGCTGACGGCGATCAGGTCCGGCCGGCCCAGGCCCCAGGCGAAGACGGGCGACAGCGCCGCCGCCAGCAGCGCCGACAGGCTGCTGATGCGGCTGATCAGGGCGGTCAGCAGCCAGATCGCGCAGGCGATCAGCCCCAGCGGCCAGTGCAGCGCGATCAGCGTGCCCAGAAAGGTCGCGACCCCCTTGCCGCCCTTGAACCCCAGCCAGACCGGAAAGCAATGGCCCAGAAAGGCCGCGCCCCCCGCCAGCACCGCCGCCCCCTCGCCGCCGAACTGGCGCGCGACCAGCACGGCGATGGCGCCCTTGCCGCTGTCCAGCAGCAGGGTCGCCAGGGCGGCGGGCTTGTTGCCGGTCCGCAGGACGTTGGTCGCGCCGATATTGCCCGACCCGATGCTGCGCAGGTCGCCCAGGCCCAGGGCGCGGGCAATGACCAGCCCGAAGGGGACGGACCCCAGCAGATAGCCGAAGATCGTCCACAGGATCATGCCGCACCCCCGAACACGCGGCGGCCTGCGACCCAGGTGCCGATGACCCGGCCCTCCATCCGCGCGCCGTCGAAGGGGGTGTTCTTCGATTTCGACAGCAGCGTGAAGCGGTCCAGCACAAAGGGGGCGTCCGGGTCGAACAGCACCAGGTCGGCGGGCGCGCCGGCCGCCAGCCGCCCGCCGGGCAGGCCGAGGCGCTTGGCCGGGTTCAGCGACATCGCCCGCCACAATTGCGGCAGCGTCAGCCCGCCGCCGTGATACAGCCGCATCGCCGCGGGCAGCAGCGTTTGCAGCCCGACGGCGCCGGGGGCGGCGGCCTCAAAGGGCAGGCGCTTGGATTCCTCGTCCTGGGGCGTGTGGAAGCTGGCGATCACGTCGATCAGCCCGTCCGCCACGGCCTGCACCATCGCCAGCCGGTCGTCTTCGGACCGCAGCGGCGGCGTGAAGCGGAAAAAGGTGCGGTAATCGCCCACGTCGTATTCGTTCAGCGTCAGGTGGTGGATCGAGATCCCCGCCGACACGTCCAGGCCCGCGTCGCGCGCCCGCTTCAGGGCGGGCAGGGCGCGGGCGGTGGTGATCTGGTCCGCGTGCCAGCGGCAGCCGGTCATCGCGGCCAGGGCCAGGTCGCGGTCCAGCCCGATCACCTCGGCCACCGGCGAGACGGCGGGAATGCCGTAGATCGAGGCGAACTTGCCGCCCGTCGCCGCAGCCCCCCGCGACAGGCCCGCATCCTGCGGATGCCCCACGATCAGCGCGCCCACGCCCCGCGCATAGGTCATGCAACGCGACAAAAGCCGCGTGTCCGCCACCTGCCGCACGCCGTCGGTGAAGGCCACAGCGCCCGCGTCGGTCAGAAAGCCGATCTCGACCATCTCGCGCCCTTCGCGGGCCTTGGTCAGGGCGGCCATGTGGCGGATGTTGACGGCGGCGTCCGTGGCGCGGCGGGTGACGAATTCCAGCGACTCGGGCGTGTCGATGGGCGGCAGGGTGTCGGGCCGGGCGACAATGGTGGTCACGCCCCCCGCCGCCGCCGCAAGTCCCGCGCTGCGGAAGGATTCCTTGTGCCGCTCGCCCGGCTCGCCGATCTTGACGCCCCAGTCGATGATCCCCGGCGCCAGGGCGCGGCCGCCGCAGTCGATGACGGCGGCGCTTTCGGGGGGATCCGCGTCGATGCCCTCGATCACGCCGTCGCGGACCAGCAGGCTGCCCGGCGCGTCGGTCTGCGCCTCGGGGTCGATCAGGCGGGCGTTGGCGAACAGCGTCGCGGTCATACCATAACTCCCGCCGCCGCTCGGCCCCGTTCGGCGCGCAGGTTGCGCGCCAGCAGGTCCAGCGCGGCCATGCGCACCGCCACGCCCATCTCCACCTGGTCCTGGATCACGCTGCGGTTGATGTCGTCGGCGATGGTGCCGTCGATTTCCACGCCCCGGTTCATCGGCCCCGGATGCATGACGATGGCGTCGGGGGCGGCAGCGGCCAGCTTTTCGGCGTCCAGGCCGAAGCGGTGGAAGTATTCGCGCTCGGACGGGATAAAGCCGCCGTCCATGCGTTCCTTCTGAAGCCGCAGCATCATCACCACGTCGGCGCCTTTCAGACCCTCGCGCATGTCCTCGTAGAGTTCGACGCCCATTTCACCCGCCCCGGCGGGCATCAGCGTGGCGGGGCCGATCAGGCGCAGTCGGTTTTCCATCTTGCCCAGAAGCAGCAGGTTCGAGCGGGCCACGCGGCTGTTGGCGATGTCGCCGCAGATGGCGACCGTCAGCCGGTGCAGGCGGCCCTTGGCGCGGCGGATGGTCAGCGCGTCCAGCAGCGCCTGCGTCGGATGCTCGTGCCGCCCGTCGCCCGCGTTGACGACCGCGCAGTTGACCTTTTCGGCCAGCAGGTTCACCGCGCCCGAATTCGGGTGGCGCACCACCAGCAGGTCGGGCCGCATCGCGTTCAGCGTCAGCGCGGTGTCGATCAGGGTTTCCCCTTTTTTCACCGACGAATGGGCCACGGCCATGTTCATCACGTCCGCGCCCAGCCGCTTGCCCGCCAGTTCGAAACTGGCCTGGGTGCGGGTCGAGTTCTCGAAGAACATGTTGATGAGGGTCATGCCCTCCAGCGCGTCGGCGTGCTTCACCGTGCGGCGGTTGAGCGCCACGTAATCCTCGGCCAGATCCAGAAGGGCGACGATCTCGGGCGGGGACAGGTGGTCGATGCCCAGAAGGTGGCGGGCGCGAAAGGTCATGAAACGGCCTCGTGGTCGGGGTCGGTCGCTCTATCGCAGATGGCCCGCCACCCGGCAAGCGGGTCAGCCGGGACGCGGCTTGCGGGCGGGCAGCTCGGCCATGATCCGGCGGCGGGTTTCCGGCGGCATGGCGGACCAGGCGGCGATCTCGTCCAGGGTCCGCAGGCAGCCGGTGCAAAGCCTGGACGCGGGGTCGATCACGCAGACCTGGATGCAGGGGGATTCGATCATCGGTCCAGATACCGCAACCGGTCCAGCGCGCCTTGCAGGATATAGCCCGCCGCCACCTGGTCGATGACCTCGGCCCGCCGCTTGCGGGACGTGTCGGCCTCCAGCAGCGCGCGCTCGGCGGCCAACGTGGACAGGCGTTCGTCCCAGAAGCCGATGGAGAGATCCGTCAGCCGCTCCAGATTGCGGGCGAAGGCGCGGGTCGATTGCGCGCGGGGGCCTTCGCTGCCGTCCATGTTGCGCGGCAGGCCCAGCACCAGCCCGACCAGCGCGCGGTCCTTCGCGATCGCCAGCAGTTCGGCGGCGTCCAGCGTGAACTTCTGCCGCCGGATCACCGTCAGGGGCGAGGCCACCTGCCGCAGCCCGTCGCTGACCGCGACGCCGATGGTCTTGGTGCCCAGATCCAGCCCGGCGACGGCGCCGACCGGGGGCAGGCTTGCCGCGAAATCCGCGATCTCGGGATGGATCATGGGACCAGCCCCGCCTCGACGGCGGCCTGCCGCACGGTTTCCAGCGCCTCGGGCCGACCGGCAAAGCGGGTCTGCGCCTCGGTCCAGATTGCGCGGGCCTGGTCCGTGTTGCCGATCACCACAAGGGACGAGATCAGCCGCGCCCATTCGGCGGGGGTGCCGCCCTGGCTTGCCAGCCGCGCTTCGAGCTGCGCGACCATGCCCGCGACCATCTGCCGACGCTCTTCGGGCGACATGTCCCCGGCTGCGGCCATGGCCTCGGCATCGGGGCCGGGCAGGGGCGCGGGGGGCACATAGTCGGGCTGGCCCGCCAGCCAGGCCAGATCGGCGATGGCCGCGCGGATGGGCGCGATCCAGGGGGCGTCGGCGGGGCCTTCCTCAAGCAGGCGGCGCCAGATCGGAAAGGCGCGGTCGGGACGGTCGTTCTGAAGCTGGAGGATGCCCAGAAGATAGCGGGCCTGCGGATGCGCGGGATCCTTGCGCAGGGCGCGGACCAGCACCGCCTCGGCCTCGGGGGTGACAAGGCCGCCCGCGGCCTCGATCATCAGGGCCGACAGGCGCACCAGTTCGGCGGCCGAGGCATCCTCGCCGCGCAGATCGACCAGCCGTTGCTGCGCTTCGCGCGCGGCCGCCATGTTGCCAAGCCGCATCTCGTTCGTGGCCAGCAGGGCCAGCCCCTGCGGGTCGTCGGGGTTCCGGGCCACCGCCTCGCGCAATTGGCCGATCAGGGCGGCGAAATCGGCGGGGACTTCGGGAACCGCGGGGGCGGGGGCCTTGGCCTCGGCCTCGGCCTGGCTGGGGCGGTTTTCATAAACCTGCCGGGCATCGGCGATCCGCCTGGCGATGGGCAGATCGTCGCGCCCCGGCTGGCCTTCGCGCAGGTAAAGCGCAGCCGCCCCCGCGAACAGCGCCGCCAGCAGCCCAAGCGCCAGCAGGCCGCGCCCGCCCGCGCCGCCACGTTCCGCCTGCGCCAGGCGGCGGTCGGCGTCCAGAACCTTGCGCCCGATCTCGGTGCGCAGGCGCTCGGCCTCGGCGGGGGCGATCACGCCGCGTTCCAGGTCGCGCTCGACTTCCTTCAGCTGGTCGCGGTAAACCCGCAGGTCGAAGGCCGCCGCAGGCTCGGCGGCCGCGCGCCCGCCCCGCAGCAGGGGCGCCATGATGGCAAGGCCGACAACGATCGTGGTGGCGGCGCAGATGATCCAGAACATTCCAGCCCTCCGGTTGGGCCACCTTTAGGGCGCTTTCCCTTCGGCGGAAAGCGGCAGGCTGTCGCATTTTGCCGTGATCGCGCCGCAAGCCGTCTTGAGCCTGCGGCATCATCCCGCCATTCTGCGGCCAAGTCCAACGGGGGTTCCTGATGCCGTCAGCGCGTGCCAGCCGCTATTCCGTCTTTGCCATCGCGCGCGAGGCGCTGCGCCAGCACCAGGGCTGGACCCGCGCCTGGACCAGCCCGGAACCGCGCGACCGCTACAAGGTCGTGATCGTCGGCGCGGGCGGGCACGGGCTTGCGACGGCCTATTACCTGGGCAAGAACCACGGCATCACCGATGTCGCGGTGATCGAGAAGGGCTGGCTGGGCGGCGGCAACACCGGCCGCAACACCACCATCATCCGGTCGAACTACCTCCAGGATCCGTCGGCGGCGATCTATGACAAGGCGCTGAAGCTTTACGAAACCCTGTCGCAGGATCTGAACTACAACGTGATGTTCAGCCCGCGCGGGCTGATCATGCTGGCTCAGACCGAACACGAGGTCCGGGGCTACAAGCGCACGGTCTATGCCAACAACCTCCAGGGCGTTTCGACCGAATGGATCGAGCCGAAGCGGCTCAAGGAACTGGTGCCGATCATCAACATCGACGGGCCGCGCTATCCGGTGCTGGGCGGGCTTTACCAGGCGCGCGGCGGCACGGCGCGGCACGACGCGGTGGCCTGGGGCTATGCGCGGGCCTGTTCCGACATGGGCATGCACATCATCCAGAACTGCGAGGTCACGGGGATCGAGACCGAGAACGGGCAGGTCCGCGCCGTCAGCACCGCCAAGGGCCGCATCGGCTGCGACAAGCTGGCGCTGGTCGTCGCGGGTCATTCGTCGCAACTGGCCGCCATGGCGGGTTTCCGCCTGCCCATCGAAAGCGTTCCCCTGCAAGCGATGGTCAGCGAACCCGTCAAGCCCTGCATGGACGTGGTGGTGATGGCCAACACCGTCCACGGCTACATGAGCCAGTCCGACAAGGGCGAGATGGTGATCGGCGGCGGCACCGACAGCTACAACGCCTTCACGCAGCGCGGCTCCTGGCACCATATCGAGGAAACCGTGCGCGCCCTGATCGAGACCTTTCCGATGATTTCCCGCCTGAAGATGCTGCGCCAATGGGGCGGGATCGTGGACATGACGGGCGACCGCTCGCCCATCCTGTCCACGACGCCGGTGGGCGGCATCTTCGTCAACTGCGGCTGGGGCACGGGCGGCTTCAAGGCCATTCCGGGATCGGGCTGGGCCATGGCGGACCTTGTGGCGCAGGGCAGGCCCGGCCCGCTGGCCGCCGCCTTCGGGCTGAACCGCTTCCGCGAGGGGCGCTTTATCGACGAATCGGTCGCGGCGGGCGTGGCGCATTAGTCATGGTTGAATGCGTTCAGGATTTACGCGGAACCCAAGGGGCGCCGGTCTCATTGTCCGGTTACCTGAAGTTGGATCGAAAGGGACGAGAATGGCCGAACCCAACAGCAATCGCATGTATATCATCATCGGAGCCATCGTCGTCGTGGTGGCGCTGCTGTTCTTCTTCATGTCGGGCGGCGACGATCCCGCGGCCGACGCGACCACGACCGGCGACGCGGCCACGACCGCCCCGGCCGCTGACCCGGCCGTCGACGACGCCGTCGATGTCGAGCCTGCCGCGCCCGGAACCACGACCGGCACCCCGGCTCCGGCCAACTGATCCGCGCCGCGCCGGCGCTGGCCGGCGGGCGTCTTCGCCGAATTATCCGCGGGGGTCCGGGGGCATCCAGCCTCCGGCCTTCGCCCGTCAGCCACCCGCGGCGCTTCCGCCCGGGTGGTTTTCGCCGTTCACCACTCCCACCCGTCCGAGAGCGCGATGCTGATCCTGTTCTGCCCTTATTGCGGCGTCAAAGCCGAGGAAACCGAACTGTCCCCCGGAGGCGAGGCGCATCTGAAGCGCGTCGGCCCGGACGGCACGGCCGAGGACTTCGAGGCCTATCTGTTCGCCCGCAAGAACCTCAAGGGCGTGCATTTCGAACGCTGGCGCCATGCCTATGGCTGCGGCAAGTGGTTCCTGGCCGCCCGCGACACCCACACAATGCAGGTTTACGGCACCTACAAGGCCCAGACCGCCCATGCCACGGACGAGATCGTGGCGAACGCCCGGCAGGCCCGGCCCGAATGGGTGCCCGACTGGCCCCAGGCATCCGAGGCGGTGGTCGGATGAGCCATACGCCCCCCTTCCGTTTGCCCAAGGGCGGCCGCCTGGTCGACCGCGCCTTTCAGCTTCCCTTCCGCTTCGACGGTCGCCACCTGCGCGGCGTGCAGGGCGACACGCTGGCATCCGCGCTGCTTGCCAACGGCCAGATGCTGATGGGCCGGTCCTTCAAGTATCACCGCCCGCGCGGCCCCATTGCGTCCGGCGCCGAAGAGCCGAACGCGCTGCTGGGCCTGGGCCAGGGCGGCCGGTTCGAGCCGAACCAGCGCGCCAGCACCACGGTTCTTGTCGCGGGCATGGTGTTGCGCAGCCAGAACTGCTGGCCTTCGCTGGACGCCGATGTCGGCGCGATCAACAACTGGCTGTCTCCGCTGCTGTCGGCGGGCTTCTATTACAAGACCTTTATCCATCCGCGCCCCTTCTGGAAGCACGTGTTCGAGCCGGTCATCCGCCGCAGCGCGGGGCTTGGCCGCGCGCCCGTCGATCCCGATCCGGACCGCTATGAACAAGCCTACGGTTTCGCCGAAGTGGTGGTCGTCGGCGGCGGCATCGCCGGGCTGACGGCGGCGCGCGACGCCGCCGACAAGGGCGGCCGGGTGATCGTGCTGGAACAGAACCCCCATTGGGGCGGGCGCACGCCCGCCGACCACGACGGCGGCCAGGCCACCATCGACGCGCTGCTGGCCGACCTGCGCGGGCGCGACAACGTGACCTTGCGCCGCAACACGATGGCTGTGGGGCTTTACGACCACGGCTATCTGCTGGCGCGCGAGGCCCTGGCCGATCACGACCCCAACCAGGGCATTCCCCGCCAGAGGCTGTGGCGCATCCGCGCGGGCCATGTGATCACGGCGACCGGCGCGCTTGAACGTCCGCTGTCCTTCGCCTGCAACGACGTGCCGGGGGTGATGCTGGCGTCCGCCGCGCGCGACTTCATCGCCGATTACGGCGTGGCGCCGGGCCAGAGGATCGTGGTGGTCACCAACAACGACGACGCTTATCGCACGGCGCTGACCGCGCACGGGGCGGGGCTGGAGGTCGTGGCCGTGATCGACGCCCGGCCGCGGGCCGCGGGCGACCTGCCCCAGGCGGCGCGCGCGGCGGGCATCCCGGTGATGGTCGGCAAGGCCGTGTCCAAGGTCAAGGGCGGCGCCCATGTCGAGGGCGTTGCGCTCTGCGACCAGGCGGGCGACGGCCGCGTGACGGGAACGCTCGACTGCGACGTGGTGGCGATGTCGGGCGGCTGGTCCCCGGTCGTCCACCTGTACAGCCATTGCGGCGGCAAGCTGACCTGGGACGAGCCCGAGGCGATGTTCCGCCCCGACCCGTCGCGCCCGCCCCTGGGCGCGGACGGCAAACCCATGGCGACCGTTCTGGGCGCCGCCAATGGCGATCTGCGCTGCGCGGGCGGCCTGGAACGGGCCGAGAGCGCGACGATGCCGGTCTGGGTCATGCCGCAAGGCGCGCCCTACAGGCTGCGCGCCAAGATGTGGCTGGATTTCCAGAACGACGTGAAGGTCACGGACGTGGAACTGGCCGCGCGCGAAGGCTATGCCTCGGTCGAGCACGCCAAGCGATACACCACCCTGGGCATGGCGACCGACCAGGGCAAGAACAGCAACATCAACGGACTGGCGGTGCTGTCGAAGGCCCTGAACCAGCCGCTGGAAGCGACTGGCACCACCACCTTCCGCCCGCCCTACGCCCCCCTGACCCTTGGCACCATCGCGGCCGAGGCCAGGGGCGATGCCTTCCAGCCCCTGCGCAAGACGCCCATCCACGACTGGCACGCCCGCCACGGGGCGTCCTTCGAACCCGTGGGCCATTGGCGGCGCCCCTACAGCTATCCCCGCGCGGGCGAGGACCGGCACGGGGCGGTCAATCGCGAGATCCTCGCGGTGCGCAAGTCGGTGGGCACGCTCGACGCCTCGACCCTGGGCAAGATCGTCGTGAAGGGGCCGGATGCCGGGCGGTTCCTGGACATGATGTACACCAACATGATGTCCACGCTGCCGGTCGGCAAATGCCGCTACGGCCTGATGTGCAACGAGAACGGCTTTCTGATAGACGACGGGGTCGTGGCGCGTCTGTCCGCCGACACCTGGCTTTGCCACACCACCACCGGCGGAGCCGACCGCATCCACGGCCACATGGAGGACTGGCTGCAATGCGAATGGTGGGACTGGCAGGTCTACACCGCCAATCTGACCGAGCAATACGCCCAGATCGCCGTCGCCGGACCCAAGGCGCGCGAGTTGCTGCAACGCCTGCCCGGCACCATCGACCTGAGCCAGGAAGCGTTGCCCTTCATGCAATGGGCCGAGGGCGAGCTGGCGGGCATCCCCGCCCGCGTCTACCGCATCAGCTTCTCGGGCGAGCTCAGCTATGAGATCGCCGTGCCCGCGAACCGCGGGCTGGAGCTGTGGAAAACGCTGCACGAAGCGGGCCGCGACCTGGACATCACCCCCTACGGGACCGAGGCGATGCATGTCATGCGCGCCGAAAAGGGCTTCATCATGATCGGCGACGAAACCGACGGCACGGTGATCCCGCAGGATCTGGGGCTGCACTGGGTGATCTCGAAGAAAAAGCCCGACTACATCGGCAAGCGCGCGCAGGCCCGCAGTCACATGAGGGACGGGGGCCGCTGGCAGCTGGTGGGGCTGGAAAGCCTCGACGGGCGGGTGCTGCCCGACGGCGCCTATGCGGTGGAAGCCGGGGTGAACGCCAATGGCCAGCGCAGGACCCAGGGGCGGGTCACCTCCTCGTATCATTCTCCGACGCTGAACCGCCCGATCGCCATGGGACTGGTGCGCCACGGCCCGGCGCGCATGGGGCAACTGCTGGACTTCCCCATGCCGGGGGGCGGGATGATGACGGCGCGGATCGTGGATCCGGTCTTTTACGACAAGGAAGGAACCCGTCTGAATGGCTGAGGCGCTTGCAACCATCACCCGCGTCCAGGGCCTGGGCATGATCGCGATCCGGGCCGACCTGTCGCGCGCCGGCGACGCCATTGCCGAGGCGGCGGGCCTCGCCGTTCCCGCCATGACCCGGATCGTGACGGACGGCAGCCGCGCCCTGGGCTGGATGTCGCCGGACGAACTGCTGCTGGTTCTGCCGGGCGCGGAATCGGCCGATGCCCTGACGACGCTGACCGGCGCCCTGTCCGGCGAACATGCGCTGGTCGCGGACGTGTCGGATGCGCGCGCGGTCTTCGACGTGACCGGCCGCGATGCGGGCGACGTGATCGCCAAGCTGATGCCCGTCGATCTGGACGACCTTGCGCCCGACGGCCTGCGCCGCAGCCGCGCCGCCCAGACGGCGGCGGCGGTGTGGCGCGTCCCCGGCGGCTTCCGCCTGATCGGCTTCCGCTCCACGGCGGATTACCTGCGCCTGATCCTGGAAAACGCGGCCCTCCCCGGCACCCGTCTCGCGCCGCGCTGATCTTCACCTTTGCGCAAGTATCCTCGGGGGGTCCGGGGGGCGAAGCGCCCCCGGCCACCGCCCCCGGCAGGAACCCGCCTCCGACCCCTTGCGTTTACCCCGCAAATGCGGGACCGTGCGTCGGGCCCAAGGTTAACCCCTTTACGAAAGGACAGAAAATGGCTTTCACGCTTCCCGATCTTCCCTATGCGCATGACGCGCTGGCCGAAGGCGGCATGTCCAGGGAAACGCTGGAATACCACCACGACAAGCACCACAAGGCCTATGTGGACAAGCTGAACGAACTGGTCGCGGGCACCGAATGGGACGGCAAGCCGCTGGAGGACATCGTCAAGGGAACCTACCAGAAGGGCGCGGTCGCGCAAAACGGCATCTTCAACAACGCCAGCCAGCACTGGAACCATGCCCAGTTCTGGGAAATGATGGCGCCGAAGCCCGGCGCGATGCCGTCCGAACTGGAAAAGGCGATCACCGAATCCTTCGGCTCGGTCGATGACTTCAAGAAGAAGTTCACCGAAAACGGCGTGGGCCAGTTCGGCTCCGGCTGGGTGTGGCTGGTCAAGAACGCCGACGGCGGCCTGGAGGTCACCAAGACCGAAAACGGCGTGAACCCGCTTTGCCACGGCCAGACCGCGCTGCTGGGCTGCGACGTGTGGGAACACAGCTATTACATCGACTTCCGCAACGCGCGTCCGAAATACCTGGAAAACTTCCTCAACAACCTGGTGAACTGGGAAAACGTCGCCTCGCGCCTGTGATCCCCTTCACATTCCCGACAGGCCCGGCGCGCAGAACCGCCGGGCCTTTTGCCTTGCGCAAGGCGGCATTGGCTTTCCCTGCCGCCCCGGTATAAGACAAGGCGCGAGAAACGCTGCGGAAGACGGGCATGGCCAACGGGAACGACAATTTCATCGACGAGGTTTTCGACGACCTGCGCCGCGAACGCCTGTTCCGGCTGTTCCGCCGGTGGGGATGGGTGGCGGGCCTTGTGATCCTGGCCATCGTCGCGGGCGTGATCTGGCGCGAATACAGCCAGTCCCGCGATCAGGCGAGGGCGCAGGCCTGGGGCGACGCGATCCTGGCCGCCGAGGCCTCGGGCGATCCGGCGGCGATCATGCAGGTCGATCCGCAGGGCGCCGATGGCCGCCGCGTGCTGGCCGCGCTCTTGGCGGCGGGCGCCTGGTCCGAGCAGGCCGGAAACGAGGCCGCGGCCGAGGCGCTGCGCGATGTCGCGGGCGATCAGGCGGCGGGCACGGTGCTGCACGACCTGGCGGAACTGAAGCTGGTCATGCTGCAAGGCGAGACCATGGATCCCGCGCGGCGCGACGAGATCCTGTCGCGCTTGTCGCGCGCCGGCGCGCCGTTCGAGCTGCTGGCCCTGGAACAGAAGGCCGTCGCCCTGGTCGGTGCGGGCCGGACGGACGACGCCGTGAACCTGATCCGCCAGATCCAGCAAAAGGACGGCCTGACGGAAGCCTTGCGCCTGCGCCTGTCCGAGATGATGATCGCCCTTGGCGTCGAACCCGAGGCGACCGACAGCATGCCCGCCGGCTGATCGCCCGCGGGCCAATGAAGAACACGAGGGAGAGGCGAGGAATGACCGCCACGCTGCGACTGACCCTGGCCCTGGCGGCCATGCTTGGCATGACGGCCTGCGGCGAAAGGGACACGATCCTGCCCGGGCAGCGTCTGGACCCGCTGGCCGTGACCTCGCCCGACGGCCCGGCCATCGAGGGTCCGGCGCCCGTCACCTCGACCGCGCTGCGGCTGGCCGCGCCCGCGGTCAACGGCGAATGGACGCACCGCGCGGGCAATGCCGCGCACCAGCCGGGGCATCCGGCCCTGGGCGCGGGCACCGCGCGCATCTGGACCGCGAACATCGGGCAGGGCGGCGACAAGCGCCACCGCATCAGCGCCGATCCGGTGGTGGGCGGCGGGCTGGTCTTCACCCTGGACAGCCGCACGCGGGTGACGGCCACCACGACCGGCGGCGCGACCGCCTGGACCAGCGACATCGCCCCGGCGCTGGAAACCCGCGACAGCGTGTCGGGCGGCGGCCTCGCCTACGAGGCCGGGCGCGTTTACGCCACCAGCGGCTTTGGCGAGCTGGTCGCGCTTGATGCCGCGTCGGGCCGCGTCTTGTGGCGCCAGCGGGTGGATGCGCCGATCGGCGGCGGACCCGCGGTGCAGAACGGCGTGGTTTACGTCCTGGGCCGCAACGATATCGGCTGGGCGGTGCGCGCCGCCGACGGCAAGGTGCTGTGGCAGACCTCGGGCACGCCTTCGACGGCGGGGGTGATGGGTGTTTCTGTTCCGGCGGTGGGGGGCGGCACAGTGATCTTTCCCTTCGCGTCGGGGCAGCTTCTGGCCGCCGACCGGGACACCGGCGCGACGCTGTGGACCGCGCAGATCGGCGGAATGCGCATCGGGCGCGCCGTCGCCAACATCCGCGACGTGACCGGCGATCCGGTGATCTCGGGCAACGTGGTCTATGGCGGCACCTCCTCGGGCCGCATCAACGCCGTGGAACTGGACAGCGGGATCGAGGCCTGGTCCGCCAGGGACGGCGCCAACAGCCCGGTGGTCGTGGCCGGCGGATCGGTCTTCGCGGTCAACGACCAGGCCGAGCTGATCCGGCTGGACGCGGCAAGCGGCGGGGTGATCTGGCGCGTGCCCTTGCCCTATTACACCACCGAACGCGTCCGCAGGCAGGACCGGATCCATGCCCATTTCGGCCCGGTGCTGGCCGGGGGACGGCTGTTCGTCGTGTCGAGCGACGGGGTGATGCGGGTGTTCGATCCGAACTCTGGCGCCCTGGTCGGCCAGGCGCAGATCCCCGGCGGTGCCGCCGCCGCCCCCGCCGTCGCGGGCCAGACGATCTATGTCGTCTCGCGCGCAGGCCAACTTCACGCGTTCCGATGACCTTTACCCTTGCCATCGTGGGTCGGCCGAATGTCGGCAAATCGACCCTGTTCAACCGCCTTGTGGGGAAAAAGCTGGCCCTGGTCGACGACCGGCCCGGCGTCACCCGCGACCTGCGCGAAGGCGCGGCCCGCCTGGGCGACCTGCGCTTTGTCGTGATCGACAGCGCGGGCCTGGAAATGGCCGAGGACGACAGCCTGCAAGGCCGGATGCGCCGCCTGACCGAACGCGCGGTCGACGAGGCCGACATCTGCCTGTTCGTGATCGACGCCCGCGCGGGCGTGACGGCCGCCGACGAGTACTTCGCCGAGATCCTGCGCCGCCGCGCCAAGCATGTCATCGTCGCCGCCAACAAGGCCGAGGGCCGGGCCGGCGAATCCGGCGCGATGGAGGCCTGGGGCCTGGGCCTTGGCGAGCCGCTGCGCATCAGCGCCGAGCATGGCGAGGGGATGGACGACCTTTATCGCGCCCTTGCCCCCTTGGCCGACCGGATCGAGGCCGAGCGCCCCACGCCCGTTGCCGCCGAAACCGACATCGACCTGTCCGAGGAGGACGCCGAAACCGGCGAAGGAGCCGAGGATTGGCGTCCATCCGCCGCGCGTCCCCTGCAACTGGCGGTGATCGGGCGGCCCAATGCGGGCAAGTCCACGCTGATCAACAAGATCATCGGCGAGGACCGCCTGCTGACCGGACCCGAGGCCGGGATCACCCGCGATTCGATCAGCGTTTCGACCACCTTCATGGGCACGCCCATGCGCATCTTCGACACGGCGGGGATGCGCAAGCGCGCCAAGGTCACGGACAAGGTGGAAAAGCTTTCCGTGGCCGACGGGTTGCGCGCGGTCCGCTTTGCCGAGGTGGTGGTGGTCCTTCTGGACGTGGCCATTCCCTTCGAGCAGCAGGATCTGCGCATCGCCGACTTCGCGGAAACCGAGGGCCGTGCGGTCGTTGTCGCCGCGAACAAGTGGGATCTTGAGGACGACAAGCCCCAGAAGCTGAACGAGTTGCGCGCGAATTTCGAAAAGCTGCTGCCGCAATTGAAGGGCGCGCCCCTGGTCACGGTTTCCGCGCGCACCGGCAAGGGACTGGACCGGCTGCACGCCGCGATCCTGAAGGCGCACGAGGTCTGGAACCGCCGCATCTCGACCGCGCGGCTGAACCAGTGGCTGGGCGCGATGACCGAAAGCCACCCGCCCCCCGCGCCGGGCGGCCGCCGGATCCGGCTGCGCTACATGACGCAGGTGAAGACCCGCCCGCCCGCGTTCATCGTCAAGGCCACGCATACCGACAAGCTGCCCGACAGCTATCAGCGGTATCTGGTCAACGGGCTGCGGCAGGATTTCGACATGCCCGGCACGCCGATCCGGCTGTTCTTCCGCGACCAGGGCGGCGACAATCCCTTCAAGGACAAGGCAAAGAAGATCAACCAGTCGGGCGCCTTGTCCAAGCACAAGAACCGGCAGAAGCCGAAGGACGGCTAAGGGCGGCCAAGGCCGTCGCCTTCGCCGCGCGGCGCCGTTTCCACGAACCCTGCCGGGCCCGGGCATGGATCCGGGGTGGCCGGATCCTTGGCGGAACCGGATCGCGCGGGTGGGAAAACGCTGCCGCGTGTCGTTGTTTGCCCGAACCGCCGTCAGGTCGCCGCGCGCACGAACACGACGCCCATGCCCGAGATGCCGATGATCGCGGCAAGGGCCACGCCGGGGCTGCTGGCCATGGTCGTCACGGCCACCGCGCAGAAGGCCCAGATCATCGCCACCGAAAAGCCCAGGCTTCCGTCCAGCCGTTCCTGCGCGGCCATCCCGATCACCGCGCCCGGCAGGATCGCCACGATCGCCGTTTGCGGCGTGGTCAGATCCAGCGGCGCGCCGATCAGGCTCGCCAGCGTCGCGGTGCCAAGCGCCAGGCTCCACCCCGCCAGGAAGCCGGGCGCGGGACGCCGCTGGCCGCGGGCGCGCATGGCGCCCGATAGGGTGGCGGTCAGCATCAGCAACGCCCCGAGCGTGGCGAGCGGCTTGTGAAGGCCCACCAGCCATGGCCACAGCGCCCCCACGGCCAGGGCAAAGCTCAGCGGCAGCCAGGCCGGATGGGGGCCGTGGTCCGACGGGTCCAGATATTGCCCGATCCCGTCCGCCAGCAGCGTCAGCCACAACACGATCAGCAGCGCCCACATCAGCGGGTTCTGCGGCTGGAGGTAGAGCTGCGGCAGGGTCGCCACGGGCAGAACCGCGGCAAGCTCCAGCGGGTCATGGGAATGGGCCAGGGGCAGGATCGGCGCCGCGATCTGGACCGCGGGACGCCCCAGCGTCGCCAGCACGGCGCTGCTGGCGACGAAGATCGTCACCGAAGCCAGATAAAGGATCTCTGCCGCGCGCGCCATGCGGGCAAACGCCCGGATCGCGCGCCCAGTTTCGGCCCGCCCTGCCGCAATCGCGGCTTCACGCGCTTGTGGTCAGGCCAGCCTGCCGTCCGCGCCCAGCCGGGTCGCCCCGCCTAGATAGGGATGCAGGGCGGCGGGCAGCAGCACCGATCCGTCCGCCTGCTGGCCGTTTTCCAGCACCGCGATCAGCGTGCGGCCCACGGCCAGACCCGATCCGTTCAGCGTATGCACGAATTCCGGCTTGCCGGTCCTGTCGGACCGATAGCGCGCGTTCATCCGCCGCGCCTGGAAGTCGCCGCAATAGCTGACGCTGCTGATCTCGCGGTACTTGTCCTGGCCGGGCAGCCACACTTCGAGGTCATGGGTGATGCGGGCGCCGAAACCCATGTCGCCGGTGCAAAGAACGATCGTGCGATAGGGCAGGTCCAGCGCCTCCAGCACGGCCTCGGCGCAGCGGGTCATGCGGTCGTGCTCGGCAAGGCCGCTGTCGGCGTCGGTGATCGAGACCATCTCGACCTTCTCGAACTGGTGCTGGCGCAGCATTCCGGTGGTGTCGCGGCCTGCGCTGCCGGCTTCCGAGCGGAAGCACTGGGAATGGGCGACCATGCGGCGGGGCAGGGTGGCGTGATCGACCAGATCGCCGTGGACGGTGTTGGTCAGCGTCACTTCCGAGGTCGGGATCAGCCAATAGCCTTCGCGCGTCAGATAGCTGTCCTCGCCGAATTTCGGCAATTGTCCGGTGCCGACCATCATGCTTTCCAGCACCAGGACCGGGGTCCAGGTTTCCTGCAGGTCGTGCCTGGCGACATGGAGGTCCAGCATGAACTGCGCCAGCGCGCGATGGATGCGCGCCACGCCGCCCTTCAGCACCACGAAGCGGCTGCCCGAAAGCTTTGCGGCGGTCTCGAAATCCATGCCGGGCCTGACGGCGGGAATGTCGAAATGCTCGACGGGATCGAAATCGAAATTGCGCGGGTTGCCCCAGCGGCGCAGTTCCACGTTGTCGTTTTCGTCCTTGCCCTCGGGAACGCTGTCCAGGGGCAGGTTCGGGATCTCCATCAGCAGGTCGCGCAACCGGCCGTCCAGCAGCGAGGCCTCGGCCTGCATCCGGGTCACGTCGGCCTTCTTTTCGGCCACAAGCGTGCGCAGGCGGTCGAACTCGGCCTCGTCACCGCGCGCCTTGGCGGCGCCGACCTCCTTGCTGGCGCGGTTCTGGTCGGCCTGGGCGGTCTCGGCCGCGGCGATCCGGGCGCGGCGGTCGGCGTCCAGCGACAGGATGCGGTCGGACATCGGCTGAAGTCCGCGGCGGGCCAGGGCCGCGTCAAAGCCTGCGGGGTTGTCCCGGATGGCACGGATGTCATGCATGGTCGTCACCGTCGCTTGGTTTTCTGGCCGGTGACTAGCCGATGCGGCGCGCCTGCGAAAGCCCGCTTAACGCGCGCCCTCCAGCAGCGCGGACAGCGCGGGATAGAACTGCTGGGCCGTCATGTGGCCTTCCAGCCGCCCCACCTCGGACCCGCCGTCCAGCAGGATAAAGGTCGGCGTGACGAAGGGCCGTCGCGCCAGCGCCAGGCCGTCCGGGTAGGGGCCGTAAATGTCCACGCGCATCAAGGGCGCGGCGCGGCCCGCATCGGAGGCCGCATAGCCCGGCCCGATGTTGCGATCCCAGGCGGCGCAATAAACGCAGCCCTCCTTTTCCACCATCAGCAGCCGCAAGGGATCGGCTGCGGCGGGCAGGGCGGTCAGGGCAAGAACGGCAAGAACGGCAAGGATGCGGATCATGCCCCCTTATCGGCCCAAGGCGACGGCTTGGCAATCGTTGCGCGCGCCCCTATCCCTTTGCCCATGGACGAGCTTCTGAAACCCCTGATCGCCAAGAACCGCCGCGCCTTGTCGCGGGCGATCACGCTGATCGAATCCACGCGTCCCGACCACCGTGCCCGGGCCGTCGCGCTGTTGGCGGATCTGCCCGACCGGCAGGCCCTGCGCATCGGGCTGTCGGGCACGCCGGGGGTGGGCAAGTCCACCTTCATCGAGGCCTTCGGAACCATGCTGACCGGGCAGGGCCTGCGCGTGGCGGTGCTGGCTGTCGATCCTTCCTCGGCGCGGTCGGGCGGGTCGATCCTGGGCGACAAGACACGGATGGAAACGCTGTCGCGCAATCCCATGGCCTTTATCCGTCCCACGCCGTCCAACGCGCAACTGGGCGGCGTGGCGCGCCGCACGCGCGAGGCGATCCGGCTGTGCGAGGCCGCGGGCTTTGACGTGGTGCTGATCGAGACCGTGGGCGTGGGCCAGTCCGAAACCCTTGTGGCCGAGATGTGCGACCTGTTCGTTCTGCTGCTGGCCCCGGCGGGCGGCGACGAGTTGCAGGGCGTCAAGCGCGGCATCATGGAGATGGCCGACCTGATCCTGGTCAACAAGGCCGATGGCGAGCTGCTGGGCCCGGCGCGCCGCACGGTGGCCGATTACGCGGGCGCGCTGCGCCTGCTGAGAAAGCGACCGCAGGATCCCCAGGGCTTTCCCAAGGCGCTGCCGGTATCCGCCGCGACCGGAGAGGGTCTGGCAAAGGCGTGGGAGGAAATGCAGGCGCTGACCGCCTGGCGCCGGGAACACGGGCATTTCGCGGCCAACCGGGCGGAACAGGCGCGCCATTGGTTCCTGGCCGACGTGCGCGCGGGCCTGCTGGCGCGGCTCGACACGCCCGCCGCGCGAGACCGGCTGGCGCATCTGGGCGATGCGGTGGCCCGCGGCGAAGCCGCCCCGGCCGAGGCCGCGCGCGACATGCTCGACTGGCTGGCGCGGCAGAAATAAACGCCCGTTTTCGCGGCCCGCAGCCTGCGCGAATCGGTTAGTGTCGGGGCATGGAGATGGTGAACGACATGCTGGACCTGCCCGACGCCGATACGCTTTATGCCGCGCTGCTGGCGCGCGACCCGGCCTGGGAAGGCCGCGCGCTGGTGGGAGTCACGACCACCGGCATCTTCTGCCGCCTGACCTGCCCGGCGCGCAAGCCCCTGGCGCGGAACTGCCGCTGGTTCGCCTCGGCCGGCGCCGCCCGGGCCGCGGGCTTTCGCCCTTGCCGCCGCTGCCACCCGCTGGGCGCCACGGCGGATGGCGATCCGGTGGTGCGCGGCCTGATGGCCCGGCTGGAGGAACGCCCCGATCACCGCTGGTCCGAGGCGGATCTGCTGGCGCTCGGGCACGACCCCTCGACCGTGCGCCGCGCCTTCAAGCGCCATTTCGGGCAAAGTTTCCTCGAGATGGCCCGCGCCGCCCGCCTGCGGGGCGGCATGGCCAGCCTGACGAAAGGATCGCCGATGATCGACGCGCAACTGGAGGCCGGGTTCGATTCGGCCTCGGGCTTCCGGGCGGCCTTTGCCCGGCTGTTCGGGCATCCGCCGCATCGCATGCGGCAGGGGTCGGACCTGCTGGCCGACTGGATCGACACGCCGTTGGGGGGCATGATCGCCATCGCCGACGACCGGGCGCTGCACCTGCTGGAATTCATCGACCGCAAGGCCCTGCCCGAAGGGCTGCGCCGCCTGTCCGCCCATGTGGGGGGCCGCGTCGGCCTGGGCCGCACGCCCGTCCACGATCTGGCCGAGGCGCGGCTTGCCGCCTATTTCGCGGGCCGGGCGCCGCGTCTGGATGTTCCCGTGGTCCTGCACGGCACGCCTTTCCAGCAGCAGGTCTGGCGCGCCTTGCAGGAGATTCCGGCAGGGCAGACGCGCAGCTATGTCCAGCTTGCCGCCGCCGTCGGCCGTCCCACGGCCACGCGCGCCGTGGCCCGCGCCAACGCCACCAACCGCATCGCCCTGGTGGTGCCCTGCCACCGGGTGATCGGCGCGGATGGCACCTTGACCGGCTATGCGGGCGGACTGTGGCGCAAGGAAAAGCTGATCGCAATCGAGCGGCGTTACGCCTGATCGCGTCCCGCGGCAGCCGGGGCGCTTCGCCCCCCTCCCCCCAACCCCCCGGAGGAGTTTGTGCCAGGATGAGATTCTGTTCTTCGCCGGATCGGATTGTCTCCGACTCGGCTTGACGGGAGGGCCAGCTTCCATTAGGGACGCGCAAACGGAATTCCGGGCGCTGCCTCGCGGCGCCTTTTCACTTTGGGACGGAACCCTCTGCCGGGACCGCCCGCATAGCAAAGACGAAGGATCACTACCATGTCGCGCGTCTGCGAACTGACCGGCAAAGGCCCGATGACCGGTAACAATGTCAGCCATGCCAACAACAAGACCCGCCGCCGGTTCCTGCCGAACCTGAACGAGGTCACGCTGCTGTCGGAAAAACTGAACCGCGGCTATTCGCTGCGCATCTCGGCCGCGGCGCTGCGTTCGGTCGATCACCGCGGCGGCCTGGACGCCTTTCTGGCGAAGGCCAAGGACAGCGAGCTGTCGGACCGCGCGCTGAAGATCAAGCGCGAGATCGCCAAGGCCGACGCCCCTCAGGCCTGATCCGGCCCGTGACTGCGGCAATATGCCCCGTCCTTCAAGCGGCGGGGCTTTTGCATGTCCGTTGCCTTCCGCGCGTCCTTCGGTGATGGTCGCGCCACGACGCGACGGCTTCCGCATCAAGAGGACAAGAACGATGATCCGCATGACCTTGGCCGCGATGGCGGTCGTGACGCCCGCCACGGCCCTGGCGCAGGACGGGCTGGCGATCCGCGACGCCTATGTCCGCAGCGCCAATCCCAAGTCGGCGGCGGCCTTCATGGTGGTCGAGAATCGCGGCACGGGCGAATGCCGCCTGACCGGCGTGTCCTCGGATGCCGCCGCAATGGTCGAGCTGCACACCAACGCCGAACAGGACGGCGTGATGAAGATGCAGAAGATCGAGGGCGGCATCGCCATTCCCGCAGGCGGCGAACATGTCCTGGCACGGGGCGGCGATCATGTGATGCTGATGGGGCTGACCAGGCCGCTGGCCGATGGCGATGCCGTCGCCCTGACGCTGGATTTCGGTGATTGCGGCACCCGCCAGGTCGAGGCCGCGCTGGACAACGGCCGGACCGAGGAAACGCATGGCGCCCAGGCGGGGTCCGGCGGCCACCAGGGTCACTAGCCCGGCATCTGCCGTAAGCTTCGGGCCGGGCGCGCAAGCCGGCACCCGGGCCGGTCCGGCGAGGCTCCGGCCGACGCCATCGTCCCTGCCGGAAGGCCGCGCCGCCCGATCATCGCACCGCCCGCAGCTGCAACGCGTTGCCCACCACGCAGACCGAGGACAGCGCCATTGCCCCCCCAGCATGGGCGACAACTGCGGCCCGCCAGGGGGCACCAGCACGCCCATGGCGACCGGGCTCAGCGCGGAGTTGTAGGTGAAGACCCAGAACTGGTTCTGCCGGATATTGCGCATCGCCGCGCGCGACAGGCGAATGGCGCGCGCCACGCCCCAGATCGCCCGACAGCAGCACCAGATCCGCCGATTCGACGGCGATGCTGGTGCCGGTGCCGATGGCGATGCCGGTTTCCGCAGCGGCCAGCGCCGGGGCGTCGTTGATGCCGGGTTCCTTTGGGGCGGGAACCGGCTCACCCGTCAGCATGGATTCGTTGGCATGGCCCCGGCCCTTGGTGACGGTGCCGTCAGCGGCTTCCCGCTTGGCCGGCGCCGGCAGCACCAAGTCGCCCGGATGCAGGTCGGCCATGGGAACGGGCGCGGGCTTGCCGGGCAGCAGCACCACAACCGCCGAAAACAGGAACGCCGCCCCCGAACCGAACCCAGGGCCACGAGGCTGTTCATCTCGGGACCGCCGCGCAGCAGGGCCGGGATGCCGGCCGCGAAGAAGCGCCGCCCTGGCCTGGCCAGAACGGCGGCGGTCAGGATCATCTGCATTCAGTTCAGCGGCCCCGTGCCGACCAGGCCGGGCAGCCAGTGGTGAAAGGCCGGAACCAGGTGGCCGCCCATTTCCACCGCGAGGACCGGCAGGGTCAGGGCGAGGGCCGTCAGAAAGGCGCGCTTGAGGGCGGCGGCCTCGTTGTCCTTGGGTGGACGCGCGGCGTCCTGCTGGAGGGTGGCGGGATAGCCCAGCCTTGTCACGGCCTCGGCCAGGTCGGCGGGGACAGGCCCGATGGTGCCGGATGCTGGCCGATCCGGCCAGCAGGTTCACCTGCGCGTCCGTCACCCCGAGGCGCGAGGACAGGGTCGGGGTCACGCGGCCCGAGCAGGCGGCGCAGCTCATCCCTTCGATGGACAGGCGTGTGGCGATCAGATCCTGGGAATCGCCCGGGACGGGCAGGTCAGCGGATCGAACGGTTATAACGGCAGATGTGCGTCGGACCGCCCCAGGTCAGGGCAAATCGAACGCGAAACGCCGTCGTGAGTTGCAAGAAGGGTCCGTCCCTTGTTATGGGCAGGGTCAGAGCAGAAGAACACGAGATTGACAGGATCACCCATGAACCGCCGTGAGCTGATGTCGCTGGCCGTGCCGCTGATGGCCGCCGCCTATTTCGCCCCCTCGCTGGCCTTCTCGCAGGAAGCCGCGCAAACCGCGGCGCGCGACCCTTATGCGCCCACCGAGGTCGCGATCCGCGAGGATTTCGAGGTCGGCAGCATCGTCGTGGTCAGCAAGGACTTCTTTCTGTATCACGTGATCGCGCCGGGCCGGGCGGTCCGTTACGGGGTGGCGGTGGGCACCGCCGAACTGGTCTGGAAGGGCCGCGCGACCGTGGGCCGCAAGGTCGAATGGCCGTCCTGGACGCCCACCCAGGACATGATCAAGCGCAAGCCCGAACAATACGCCAAATGGGCCAACGGGATGCCCGGCGGCCCGCAGAACCCCCTCGGGGCGCGGGCGCTGTATCTTTACAACGACAAGGGCCAGGACACCGCGATCCGCATCCATGGCACCACCGAACCGAACTCGATCGGGCGCGCCGTGTCGAACGGCTGCCTGCGGATGCGCAACGAGGCGGTGATGGCGCTGTACGATCAGGTGCCGATCGGCGCGCCTGTCTACGTCTACTGATGTGTCCCTGACGCTGACGCGCGTGTCGGATCCCGCGCTGGCGGGGTTCGACGACATCATCGACGTGCGATCCCCGTCCGAATACGCCGAGGATCATCTGCCCGGCGCGATCAACCTGCCCGTGCTGGACGATGCCGAACGGGCGCGGGTCGGCACCATCTACAAGCAGGTGTCCCCGTTCGACGCCCGCAGGATCGGCGGCGCCCTGGTGGCCGCCAATGCCGCGCGCCATGTCGCCGGGCCGCTGGCGGATCGCGATGGAAGCTGGCGCGGGCTGGTTTACTGCTGGCGCGGCGGGCAGCGGTCGGGCAGCTTTGCCACGATCCTGTCGCAGATCGGCTGGCGGGTGGACCGCATCAGCGGCGGCTACAAGGCCTGGCGCGCGCTTGTCGTGGACCGGGTGCAGAACCGGCCCGTGTCCGCGCCCGTGATCGTGCTGGACGGCAACACCGGCAGCGCCAAGACGGCCATCCTGGGGCGTCTGGCAGCGCGCGGCTGGCAGGTCATCGACCTGGAAGGGCTTGCCAACCACCGCGGCAGCCTGTTCGGGGGGCGCCCCGAGGGCCAGCCCGGCCAGAAGCTGTTCGAGGGGCGTCTGGCGCTTGCGCTGGAGGCGCTTGATCCCGGGCGTCCCGTGCTGGTCGAGGCCGAGAGCAGCCGCATCGGCGCGGTGACGGTGCCGAAGGCGATGTGGCGGGCGATCTGCGCCGCCCCCCGGCTGCGGCTGGAGGCGCCGGTCGCCGAGCGCGCTGCCTATACCGCCGCGACCTATGACGACATGGTGGCGGATCCGGCGCGGGTCGAGGCGATCGTGGCGGCGCTGTCGCCGCTGCATCCCGCCGCGCGGATCGACGCCTGGCGCGCGGCCGTCGCGGCGGGCGACTGGCGCGGCCTTGCCGAGGGGTTGCTGCGCGACCATTACGACCCGCGCTATCTGAAGCACCGGCTGCGCTATGCCGGGCGCGAAAAGGCGGTGATTGCCCTGGACGAGCTGCGCAACCTGGACGCGGCGGCGGACCGGGTCGAGACGGCCATGGCGCGCCTGACCTGAAGCCCCGGCGCGGGCCGCGAGGGCAGGTGCCTCCGGCGGGGGTTTTTCGGGCAAAGAAGAAGCTCAGGCGTGGCGCAGGAATCGGCGCAGGATGCGTTCGAGCTTGGCGGCGCCCAGCGGGGCCATGGCCTTGGTATGTTCATGGCTGATGGATTCGTCTGACAGCCCCGCGCCCATGTTGGTGACGACCGATATGGCGGCGCAGCGCAGCCCCAGGAAGCGGGCCAGGATGATCTCGGGCACGGTGGACATGCCGACGGCATCGGCGCCGAGGATCCGGGCCGCGCGGATTTCGGCGGGGGTTTCGAAACTGGGGCCGGAAAACCAGCAATAGACGCCCTGGGGCAGGTCGATGCCTTCCGCTTGGGCGGCGGCGGCAAGGGCCGCGCGCATGTCCGCATCGTGGGCGTCGGTCATGGGAACGAAGCGGGCGTCGGTCCGCTCGCCGATCAGGGGGTTGGTGCCGGCAAAGGCGATGTGGTCGTTCAGCAGCATCAGATCGCCGGGCGGGATGTCGGGGCGCAGCGATCCGGCGGCATTGGTCAGGATCAGCCGGCCGCAGCCAAGCGCCGCCAGCGTTTCCAGGGGCAGCCGCATCGCGTCGGCGCGGCCCGATTCGTAGTAATGCGACCGGCCCCCGAAAACCGCGACGCGGCGGCCCTCCAGGTTTCCGATCACCAGTTGCGGGACATGGCCCGACACGCCCGCATGGGGAAAGCCCGGCAGATCGTCATAGGGGATCGCCACGCCGTCCACGGCGCCCGACAGGTGGCCGAGGCCGGATCCCAGGATCAGGCCGTATTCGGGGGCCGCCGCGCCCGCGCGGGCGCGGATCAGGCGGGCGAGCTCAGCGTTCCTTGACATAGGGCTCTCCTCCGGCGCGGGGGGGAATGGCGCGGCCCACGAAGCCCGCCAGAATGATCACGGTCAGGATATAGGGCAGGGCGTTCATGAACATCGAGGGCACGGTGACGATGCCCAGATCCAGGTTCGGATAGCGGTTGGCGACGGCTTCCAGCAGCCCGAACAGAAAGGTCGCGCCAAGCGCCCCCCAGGGCCGCCACTTGGCGAAGATCAGCGCGGCCAGGGCGATGAAGCCGCGCCCGGCGGTCATTTCCTTGACAAAGCCCGCCGACAGGCCGGTCGCCAGATAAGCCCCCGCCAGCCCGCAAAGCAGCCCGGCGATCGCCACGGCGGCAAAGCGCAGCCGCGTGACCGACACGCCCGCCGTATCGACCGAGGCCGGGTTTTCGCCCACCGCCCGCAGCCGCAGTCCGAAGCGCGTGCGATACAGCACCCACCAGGTCAGCGGCACCATGGCGAAAGCCACATAGACCAGGATCGAATGGCCCGACACGACCTCGGCATAAAGGGAACCGATCACCGGAACCCCCCGCGCGGCTTCCGCCAAGGGCAGGGTGATTTCGCCAAAGCGCGGAGTGGCCGTCAGGGCGGCCGCGCCGTCCGGGCCGGTGATGCCCGTCAACCAGGCGCGGAAGGGCGCGAGCTGCGTTTCGAGCTCGGCCCCCGGGGTCAGGCTGGGGGTGCGCCCGCCCAGGCCGAAGATCTTCTGCCCCAGCAGCACCGTCAGCCCCGAGGCCAGGAAGTTGATCGCCACGCCCGAGATCAGCTGGTTGCCCCGAAAGGTGATCGAGGCGATGCCGTGGACCGCCGAAAGCATCAGCGCCCCCAGCAGGCCCGCCGCCGCGCCCAGCCAGACGTTGCCGGTCAGCGCGGCGACGGTGGCGGCGCTGAAGGCCGCCATCAGCATCTTGCCTTCCAGCCCGATGTCGAAGACGCCCGCGCGTTCGGAATAAAGCCCGGCCAGGCAGGCCAGCAGCAGAGGCGTCATCAGTCGCACCGCGCTGTCGAGAATTTGCAGGACGGTGTTCAGATCCATCACGCGCCCCTTTTCCGCATCGCCAGGAACATCCGCTCCAGCGGCATCCGCACCATGTTGTCCAGCGCCCCCGTGAACAGGATCACAAGCGCCTGGATCACGATGATCAGCTCTCGCGGGATCGAGGTCCATAGCGCCAGTTCACCGCCCCCCTGATACAGGAAGCCGAACAGCAGGGCGGCCAGGAACACGCCCAGCGGATGGTTGCGGCCCATCAGGGCCACCGCAATGCCGATAAAGCCCGCGCCCTCGACCGCGTTCAGAACCAGGCGCTCGGCCTCTCCCATCACGTTGTTGATGGCCATCAGCCCGGCCAGCCCGCCCGAGATCAGCATGGCGGTCACGGTGATGCGGACCGGGTTTATCCCCGCGTAAAGCGCGGCGGGTTCGGACTTGCCGAAGGCGCGGATCTCGAACCCCAGGCGGCCGCGCCAGATCAGCAGCCAAACCAGCGCGCAGGCCAGAACCGCCACAAAGAAGCTGATGTTGACGGGCGTGTTCTTGCCCCATTCGAAGCCCAGCGACAGCGCCATGTCCGACAGCTTGGGCAGGTGGGTCTCGTTGGGGAAACGGGCGGATGCCGGGTCCATGCTGCCCACCGGGCGCATCAGGTTCACCAGGATGTAGTTCAGGGCGGCGGCGGCGATGAAGTTGAACATGATCGTGGTGATCACGATGTGGCTGCCGCGTTTCGCCTGAAGCAGCGCGGGGATCAGCGCCCAGGCCGCGCCGAACAGCGCCGCGCCGATCATGGCGGCGGGCAAGGCCAGCGCCCAATGGGGCAAGGGCAGGCTGAGCAGCACCAGGGCCACGCCCAGGCCGCCCATGGCCGCCTGGCCCTCGCCGCCGATGTTGAACAGGCTGGCGTGATAGGCGACCATTACCGCAAGCCCGGTGAAGATGAAGTTCGTGGCATAGTAAAGCGTGAATCCCCAGCCATAGCTGGAGCCAAGCGCCCCGTCGATCATCGTGGTCAGCGCCTCGACCGGGCTTTCGCCGATGGCCAGGATCACAAGCGCCGAAATCGCCATCGCCAGCACCAGCGATATGAGCGGCGTCAGGATCACATCGGCCCATTTCGGCATCTTGTTCATGCGTCAGCCTTTCATGCCGTGACACAGCGCCAGGAAGCTTCGCGCATCGGCGATCCCGTTCCAGGTGATCGCGTCGCCGTTGCCCGCCATGCGGGCCAGGTTGCGGGCGCGGGGAACCGCGCCGTTCGCGCCGGGATAGCCGCGCACGGCCAGCAGGTTTTCCTCGGCCCGGGTCTGGCCCTGGCGCGCCTCGCCCGTGCAGCGGCTGCCGTCGGACAGGGTCGCGAAGGCGATGGCGACGCGGCCCGCGACCTGGGGGGCGGCCGCGGCCCCGGCGGGCATTTCCACCGGGGCATGGTCGGCGCAGGCAGTGCCGCGCGCGTCGGTCACGCAGTTCGCGGGGAAGTCGTTCTTGAAGTCCGAGTCCCGGACCGGATCGGCCACGGCCCAGCTGCCGTCGGGGTTGCGGGCGCGGGTCTGGGCGCGGGCCTCGGCGGCCATGACCAGGCGGTCGGGGGCCTCTCCGTCGGGCCAGATGTCCATCTTGGGCATCCGGGGCATGGCGCCGGTGCTGCACCCGGCGGCGAGGACAAGGGAAACGAGGCAGGCAATGCGGGCAGGCGTCATTCAGGATACTCGGGGAAGGTCTTGGGTCTGAAGGGCGGCATTGGCGTCCACGCCCGCCATCAGCAGGCCCAGCTCGCCGGTGGTGGTGTCGCCGGGCAGGCGTTCGCCCATGATGCGGCCGTCGAACATCACGGCGATGCGGTCGGCCAGCGACATTATCTCATCAAGTTCAACGGACACCAGCAGGATCGCCTTGCCCGCGTCGCGCAGTTCCACGATGCGCTTGTGGATGAACTCGATGGCGCCGATGTCCACCCCGCGCGTGGGCTGGCCGATCAGCAGCAGGTCGGGGTTGCGCTCGATCTCGCGGGCGACGACGATCTTCTGCTGGTTGCCGCCGGAAAAGTTGCGCGCGGCAAGGCCGGGGTTCGGCGGGCGCACGTCGAAGCGCCGGATCTTGCCTTCCGCGTCGGCGCGGATCGCGGCCTGGTCCAGCAGCGGGCCGCGTCCGTATTCCGGCCGGTCGTGATAGCCGAAGGCGACGTTTTCCCAGGCCGAGAAGTCCATGATCAGGCCTTCGGCCTGCCGGTCCTCGGGGATATGGCCGATGCCCTCGCGGCGCCGTTCGGCGGCGTTGCAGCCGGCGCCCGCCAGCGGCAGGGGCACGCCGTTCATGCGGACCTCGCCGGAAAGGGTGCTGCCCTTTTCAGGATAGCCGCCCAGGATTTCCAGAAGTTGGGTCTGGCCGTTGCCGCTGACCCCCGCGATCCCGAGGATCTCGCCCGCGCGGATGTCCAGGTCGATGCCGCGCAGCCGTTCGACGCCCGCGGCATCGACCATGCGCAGGTTGCGGATTTCAAGCACCGGCTTGCCAGGCGTGGCGGGCGCCTTTTGCACGTTCAGCAGCACCTTGCGGCCAACCATCAGCTCGGCCAGTTGCTCGGGGCTGGTGTCGGCCGTCCTGACGGACGCCACCATCTCGCCCCGGCGCATCACCGACACCGTGTCGGTGATCTCCATGATCTCGCGCAGCTTGTGGGTGATCAGGATGATCGTCTTGCCCTCGGCCCGCAGGCCTTCCAGGATGCGGAACAGGTGGTCGGCCTCGGCCGGGGTCAGCACGCCGGTCGGTTCGTCCAGGATCAGGATGTCGGCCTGGCGATAAAGGGCCTTGAGGATCTCGACCCGCTGCTGGTGGCCGACCGACAGGTTCTCGACCACCTCGTCGGGATCGACGTTGAGTTCATAGTCCTGTGCCAGCCGCCGCAGCACGCCGCGCGCCTTGGACAGCGAGGGCCGCAGCAGGCGTCCGTCCTCGGCCCCAAGGACGATGTTTTCCAGAACGGTGAAGTTCTGCACCAGCTTGAAATGCTGGAACACCATGCCGATGCCCGCGCGGATCGCGGTCTGGCTGTCGGTGATGGTCAGCGGGCGCCCGCCCACCAGGATCTCGCCCGCGTCGGGCTTGTAGAAGCCGTAGAGGATCGACATCAGCGTCGATTTGCCCGCGCCGTTCTCTCCGATGATGCCGTGGATCGTGCCGCGTTCGACCCGCAGGTCGATGTCGCGGTTGGCCTGCACGGAACCGAAGGCCTTGGAAATGCCCCGCAGCTCGATGGCCGCAGGGGCGGCCGTCTCCGGCCGCCCCCCGCTTTGCGTCATCGCCGCCATTTACCGGACCGGGCAGGCGTTGTCGGTCATGTAGTCGTGGACCGCGATCTCTCCGCTGGCGATCTTGGCCTTGGCGTCATCGACGGCGGCCTGCATCTCGGGCGTGACCAGCGGCTTGTTGTTGTCGTCGATGGCCACGTCCACGCCCCCGGCCTTCAGGTCCATGACCTTGACGCCGGGTTCCACGCCGTTCGTGAAGGCGTCGTAAACCGCGTTGTCCACGCGCTTGACCATCGAGGTCAGCACCTTGCCGGGATGGAGATGGTTCTGGTTGCTGTCCACGCCGATCGACAGGATGCCGCCGTCCGCCGCCGCTTGCAGCACGCCGATGCCGGTGCCGCCCGCCGCGGCATAGATCACGTCGGCGCCCTGGCTGATCTGGGCCTTGGCCAGCTCGCCCCCCTTTACAGGGTCGTTCCAGGCGGCGGGGGTGGTGCCGGTATAGTTGATCAGAAGGGTGCCGTCGGGTTTCGCCGCCTTGAAGCCTTGGGCAAAGCCGCATTCGAACTTGTGGATCAGCGGGATGTCCATGCCGCCGATGAAGCCCACCGTGCCGGATTGGGATGCCATGGCTGCCATGATCCCGGCCAGATAGCTGCCCTGTTCCTCGGTGAACACGACGGACTGGACGTTGGGCTGTTCCACCACCATGTCGATGATGGCGAACTGGGTGTCCGGGTAATCGGGCGCCACCTGGTTCAGCACGTCGCCAAAGGCGAAGCCGGTCATCACGATGGGGTTGGCGCCGGTCTCGGCCAGGCGGCGGAGCGCCTGTTCGCGCTGCGCCTCGGACTGCATTTCCAGTTCCTTGTAGGTGCCCCCGGTTTCCTCGACCCAGCGTTGCGCGCCCATAAAGGCGGCCTCGTTGAAGGACTTGTCGAACTTGCCGCCAAGATCGAAGATCAGCGCCGGTTCCGCCAGGGCGGCAGCGCCCGTCAGGGCCGTCAGTGCCACCCCCGCCAGAAGCGTTTTCGTCAGGGACATACGGAAACCTCATCCTGTTGTGCCGGGCGATTCAAGCCGCCCGCGCGATGGGGCGATTAGGGCGCATCGGCCGCAGGCGGTCAACCGCCTTCTTGGCGGCCGTCCAGCGGCAGTTCCATAACGATGGCGTCCAGATCCGGCCCGTAATAGCGCCGCCTGAGGCCCGCCTGCCGCCAGCCCGCGGCGGCATAAAGGGCGCGCGCGGGGCCGTTGTCCGCCGCGACCTCCAGAAAGGCGCGGGTCGCGCCGCGCGCCTGTGACGTGGCGGCAAATTCCGCGACCAGACCGCGGGCGATGCCCCGGCGGCGGGCGTCCGGGGATACGGCAAGGGTCAGCAACTCGGCCTCGTCCGCGGCAGCGCGGCCCAGCACGAAGCCGTGGGGGCGGGCCAAAAGGAACACATGCGGGCTGTCCAGCAGGGCGGCGAACTCGGCGGCGCTCCAGGGGCGGGGAAGGGTGAAGCAACGCCCGTGCAGCGCGGCCAGAAGGCCGGGCGTCACGGCAGGATCAGCGGCGCGGCGTCGCGCGCGGGGGCCGCATCGGCGGGGCGCAGGTAAAGCGGCGCGGGGCGCGGCCCGGGCGCGGCGCGGCGCGCCAGGGCGATGCGGGCGATGGCGATGGCGGGCGGAACCGCCGGCGCAGCCGGCGCGGGGCCGGGCGGCAGCGAACCGGCCGCAGCCTGCTGCGGACGGTCCCCCGCGCCGGTCCCGAAATCCTGCCAGACGACCTGGCCGGCGCGCAAGGGCAGCACCACGCGGCAGGGCCGGGGCAGATCAAGCGCCGCGGCCTCGGGCGCGGTCACGCCGACGGCGGGGATGCCCAGGGACAGCGCCAGCCCGCGCGCGGCGGCCACCGCGATGCGGATGCCGGTGAAGTTGCCCGGTCCGACCCCGACGCCGATCACGTCCAGATCGCCCCAGGTCAGGTCCGCTTCGGCCAGCAGATCCCCGAACAAAGGAAACAGCCGCTCGGCCTGGCCCTTGCCCATGTCCTCGTGGCGATGCGCCAGAACCGCGCCCCCGCGCAGCAAAGCGGCCGCGCAATGCGCGGCCGACGTGTCGAAGCCCAGAACAACGGGATCAGGCAACCGGGCGAACCTCGACCACCTCGGGGATGTAATGGCGCAGCAGGTTCTCGATGCCCATCTTCAGCGTCAGGGTGGACGACGGGCAGCCCGCGCAGGCCCCTTGCATGTGCAGATACACGACGCCCCGGTCGAAGCCGTGGAAGGTAATGTCGCCGCCGTCCTGCGCCACCGCCGGACGGACGCGGGTGTCCAGCAACTCCTTGATCTGGACCACGATGTCCGAATCGGGGCCGTCATGGCTGGCATGGCCCGCGTTCTCGGCCTCGCCCTCGACCGAGGGCGCGCCCGACTGGAAATGCTCCATGATGGCGCCCAGGATCGACGGCTTGAGGTGGTCCCAGGGCTGGTCTTCCGCTTTTGTGACGGTCACGAAGTCGCGGCCCAGAAAGACGCCGGTCACGCCGCCCACGGCGAAGATGCGGCGCGCCAGGGGCGACTTGGCTGCGGTCTCGGCGGCGGGGAAGTCGGCGGTGCCGTTTTCCAGCACGATCTCGCCGGGAAGGAACTTCAACGTCGCGGGGTTCGGTGTGGTTTCGGTCTGGATGAACATTTTGGCCGGGCTCCTTTGGACGGGATATGGCGACGGCAGGCCCTCGGGTCAAGCGGCGCGGGGCGTCAGGTGATGGCTTCCAGCCGTTCCTTCGAAATGTCGGCGGGCACGATGGTGATCGGGCAGGGCAGGGTCGCGGCCTCGCGCAGAAGACGCGCCAGCAGCGGGTTCTGCGCCGACTTGTCGGGATTGAGGCCGATGGCGACAATGCCGACCTCGGGGTCTTCGTTCAGATAGGCCAGCAGCTGTTCGGCCGGATCGCCCTCGCGCACGATCAGTTCCGGCTCGACCTTCGGACGCATCCGCATCCATTTGGCGAAAACCTCGAAATGGGCCTCGATCCGTTCATAGGCCTCGGCGCGCATCACCTCGGCCACGCCGAAGCCGTGCTGGATCTCGTTGGGGGGAATGACCGCCAGCACCGTCACCGCCCCGCCGGAGTTCGACGCCCGCATGGCGGCGAAGCGCATCGCGTTCAGGCATTCCCGGCTGTCGTCCAGCATCACAAGAAACTTTCGCATCGCCCGCCTTTGCATTGCCTTTTCCCGGGCAGACAGTGGCCGCTTTGCCATGGTGGCGCAAGTCATTCGGCGGATCGGCGCGCCGCAGGTTCCCATGGTTCCGCCGATATGCTACCGCGCAGCAAGAACGAATTGTTTGCAGGGCAGGCATTGTGACGATCCACCACGACTGGGACAAGACCGCTTCGGCACGCCTGGCCGCGCCGGAGATGG